>JAJXUF010000017.1 GCA_021783175.1 Pseudomonadota bacterium | reverse complement strand
AGAGCAGCGGATTACCGACCAGCACCACCCGCAGACGGATTGGAATGGGCTCTGGCCTGATTGATGTCGTGGACACCAAGCCGTAGGCTTCGGTGATATCCTCAATCGTAACCTCTTGGCGCATGACAGCACGCTTGAGGGCATCCCAAGACAACGGGCTGCGCAGCACAGCAAGCACATCCACTATTAGATAGCCGCCTGCCGCCTTGAGCATCGAGCCGGCCTTTATCTGCGTAAAGTCTGTGTATAGAAATCCCATGCGCGCCTTTTTTTCTATCCGACCGACCAAATTGGCATAGGTAGGATTAATTTCTTCCAGAATCGGCGCGCCGTGTGTGTCTTCGTTGTCGACAACCAGGTTTACGGCATAGCGGGTGACAAACTGCCCGGCAGAACCTTCGCCGTCTTCCGCCGACTCCTGTGGCGACAGGAATCCGTCGAAATTGTTTGTTACGTCGTCCTGCATTGACCGGAAATATTCCAGGATCTTTGAGAAATCGCGATATTTCTCGCGCAGTCCGTCAAACAGGTGCTCGGACGTATACACGGCCACGCGCTGGTTCAACTCGTCTACTTTCTTGTTGATTTCGTCTTGCACGGCACGCAACTTCTGCCGGAATACGCGGATCGCCTCATCGACCGCCCTCTCACGCTTCTGGATATCCAACTTCACTTCTGGCTCCAGTGCAGCGTAATCCTCGGAGGCGAGCGGCTTTCCCTGGTGTATCGGCACGGCCAGAAAACCCATTGGGGTTGTCTTGATGACAAAATCCAGTTGTTTGGCACTTGCCTCAAGATCTTCGCTTAGCTTCGCGTGTGCTTGGGAAAAGCTGTCGCGCAACGCCTGATGCTGCTCCGCGTAATCCTTGCTCTGGAATGCCTTGGAAAATTCCTGCTGCAGCGCCGCCACCAGTTCGTCTACATCGTAGCGGAATTCTCGGCCCTTTCCGGCAGGGAGATTGAGGGCTCGTGGCCTATCCGGATCATGAAAATTGTAGACATAACACCAGTCATCCGGCGTCGGCTGGGTCTCCGCAATCTGGCGAATCATGGGCTTGATGACGGTGTTTTTTCCGGTACCGGGCTCGCCGGACGCATAGATGTTGTAACCATGCCCGGAAACATGCAGGCCGAAATCCATGGCGCGCACAGCCCGCTCCTGGCCGATAATTTCTCTCGTCTCAGACAGCTCGTCTGTGGTCTTGAAAGGAAAAAGCGCACTGTCAAAGCGCACGCGCAGATTCGCAGCCGGAACTTCCCAGCGCCTAAACTTGACGGAAGCGGCGTCGAGTCGGGCGATTGCCATAATCCTTCCTCCGGAACCTGTTGCTGCAGGGCACAAGAACCGGCAGTTCTGCCTTGGTTTCAGATCTCGACTGCCGGCACGCTTTCTTTCTTTGCTTCGGGTATTTTTGTCATGCTGGCTTCTGGCAAAAGCAGGATGCTTGCCACACACACAGCATTTTCCAACGCGATGCGCACAACCTTGGTTGCAGCGACAATACCAGCTTGCACAAGATCGACGCATTCCTTGCGCGCGGCATCGAAGTCGCGATTTCCTTTTTGGATTTCGGGCCGGGCGTGACGCGCACCGCATCAGCCAGCGAGGTGGCGCCATGCCGGATTTTTTCGCACGCTGCCGATTGATAAAGGATGCGCTTGGGTGCCATGACACACAATCCTCGTGTGCGTCAGGCCGGTTGACCGGCTAGAATGCGCGCCTTTACCGCGCCGTATGGCAAGCTTTGCGCGACCTGCCAGACCGCGTCGCGGCCAGAATTTGAAAAAAAATGCTATGCCCTGACAGTTGCTCTGGCTTTGACCTGCGTCAATAAACACCGCGCTATCAATAGAACTCTTTTTCTATGCTCAATCGAAGCAGGGTCTGCTCGCTGGCGCGAGTCATGCCGAAAGCAATGCCTGTCAGTACATGGAATGTGGGGTTGATGCGAATATCAAGCGCCGGCGAGATCAAATGCTGTTGTGAACTGGTCGGAGAAAAATGACTGAGCGGCCCAAAATCACCGAAGAAGTCGAGGCGTGGGTGATAGCGCTCATTCATACGGTAGATCGCAGCCGCCGCATATTGAAAATCCCAACCCGCGTTGACGTTTGCTCCTCTCAGCACCTTTTCAAATATCGGATTGAAATCGTAGGTCCAGCGTCCGAAGTCCTTTTCCGCGATACCGCGGAATTCGAGCTCGCGTTGGTCGACATCGTGCCGCGGAAGTTCAAGTTCCACATAGGCACCGAGATCAACCGGCAATTGGTCCTTTTCGAAAAAGCGCATGCGTGCATGAAAACGCGCACCATCCCACTGCCATTCGCCACCTTGGGGATGTGAGGTATCACCATAGGCGCTGATCTCGAGTTTGTTGGTGATGCCGTAGGTGGCTTCAACGCTGTCACGCAGCAGGCCGTCATTGTTATAAGCGGTGCCTGCCTGGTCCGTTCCTCGATCGGTGTAGGCAGTGGCATTTTCGAGTTCAAGCTCCCCTTTGAGAGCAGTCTGGTAGGGATACACCTCCAACTCCTGGTAATTGAGAGCGAATGCAGGGCGCAACACGACAGCCCCGGCTGACGCTGCCAACGCGATCAGGCAACGACGGCATATTTTGTTCACAAAGTCCCCCTTGGCCTGGCGGCTGGGCGGCCGCGACCTGGAAAATTGATTGAAAAACGTTTTTTGAGCTGGCTAAGCGGCGACCTTGCTGATGGCTTCCACGCTGCGAACCTGACGGCGCGAAAGTATCCATCCGATCGTGACTGACCAGTACAGCAGGTATGCGATCACAAGCATGAGCGACGGCTGCGAGCGGTATCCGGTCAGGGCCGAAACGACGCCGCCAATGCGACTGCCGCTGTTTAGCACGGCCGAGGTGTTCCACACTGGCTGGACTATCGACGGCAGCAGGCCCATGCCAATAAGGTTGGACATGCCGCTAACCAGCAGGCCTGCGGCGGAAAACAGCAGAATGACAGTGGTAATGCGAAAGAAGATCTTGTAGCTAAGAAAGCGTGCGCCCTTGGAAACCCCCCACGCCGTGGCAAGCGCCAGCAAGAATCCAAGCGCGGCCATGGCAAGCATCGAAGACATGCCGCCAGCGCGTTCGAGCCCGAGGCTGTAGACATACAAAACCGTTTCCGATCCTTCGCGCGCCACCGCGAGCAGGGCGATAAGCGCAACGCCGATAAGCCTGCCGGAACTAATCGCCCGATTCATGTCGGCCTCGAGCGTACGCTTCAGGGTGCGCCCATGCTTGTTCATCCACAGCACCATTTGCGTCATGAGCACGGCGGCGATAAACAGCATTGATGTCTGGAAATATTGCAGCTGCTGCCCGCGCAACTCGCTCTGGATGCCGAGCGTGGCGAGTGCCAGTAAAACACTGACGCCAATTCCCGCTGTCACGCCGACCCACAGATAGGCGAAACCGCGGCGCGTTGCACCGAGACGCAACAGATAGGCGTAAAGAATGCCAATCACCAGTACCGCTTCGATACTTTCCCGCCACACGATAAAGAGTACGCTGCCCATAATCAGACCCACCTATTTTGCAATGATCCGGCCGCGGGCCGTATCAGGATGAAAATCTCCGAAAAATCCGTAGCTGCCCTGCTCGAGGGGGCCGAGAAATATCTCCAGCGTCCCTCCTGGCGCAACGATGTTTTCGCGATTCAAGTCCGAACTTTCAAATTCCTCGACGCCAGGCCCCTCATTGGTAACGCGCAGCTTGAATTTCTGCCCGGCCGGTACCTGCAGAGTCTCCGGCACGAAATGCCCGGCCTTGATAGCGAGATTGACGATCGGCAGATCGGAAGCAAAGGCGAATGGCGCCGGCTGCACAAAGATTGTCGCCGCAATGCCAAAAAGCGCGATCAGATATTTGCCCACAGCAAAAGGTTCGGACCTTCGAAGCATGCCTAGACTCCTCGCAACTGGTAATGAACTTGGCGGAACGAACTTTAGCATGCTCTCAAATACAAATGCAAACCATTCGTATTTCGAATACCGTCCACGGATCGCGCAGAACTTTTCCCATGGGATAATCACGCACAATCAATATAGACTTTTGGGCGCGCCGCATCCTGGTGCGGGACTGGGGCAAACGTTGGCTTTAGGGGGATAGGCCCATCAATGCCAGTTTTCTAGGCAATCTTGGCAAATCTCTGCGCCGGCCTCATTTCCCCTCTTTAACTACTGGAAGCATGCCCGGCTTAATGCCATTTCTTGACACTTTGCATTGCAGAGTAATAGCCTAAAAACATGCGGTTTCCTGGATGAACTTTCCAGTTGCCCATGAGGAGTTCTGCGAACCACCAGCTGCAATGAGTCCAGGCCATGCTTGACGCTAGGCAGCGCAGTCTGCACCGAGAATGCCAAACCTTGCTCGAACGTCCATGACCATGTCCCTACCACGCCCCGACGCACTTTTGCACCAACCCATTCGGACCCAGAACGCCGTACTCCTTTGGGCACGCGGCGAGGCTACCTTTTCAGATCTCAAACAGGGACTGCAGGCAACCGATGGAAATCTTGATGCACATCTAAACAAGTTCATCACTGCGGGATGGATCGACACACGCCGGCGGCAAGAGATCGAGCATCGCGCACAAACCGTTTACTGCCTGTCTGATGCAGGGCGTGCGGCGCTCGAAGGCTACATCGCTCAGTTGCAGAAACTGGTCGAACTTCCTGACCAACACTCTGGCCAGGGCATGCGCCATGCGTAAAGTTCTCGTCGCCAATTGGCTACGGCTCCGTATACGCTGGTGGAGCATCGCCACTGCGCGCCTTGTCATGCGCCACTGGCAGTGGCTGGTGCTTGCCGCTTTGTTGCTGCCGATGGGTACAAAGTTGCACGTGTTGCTGCTGATATTGGCCTACCCACTGGCGGGGGCTCTGCGTATCGGTACTGGATTGGTCTCGCATCTTGCAGCAACAGGGAGCATGCAAGCAGTCGGCATGTTGTGGATTTTCGTCCAGCGCCGAGCGGTTGCTGGCGGAGACTTCGCGCGGCAAGTGGGTTCGCTACCGCTGACCTTGGGTGAAAAACGGGCCGTTAATCTCGCGATGCTGGTGCCTGCGAACACGCTATTGCTGGCTCCTTTTATCAGTGCCGCCATGGCACTGACCGTGCTGGCGGGCGCCGCATCTGGTCTGGGTGAAATGAGCATTGCCGCAATCCCGGTGCTCGCGGAACTCTTTTTTCTCGCACAACTGGCGCTGCTTGAAGGTCGCGCGGCGGTGATCTTGCCTCTTGTGGCGGCTGATCTCGCCTACAGCTGGGGTCTGGCAAGCACGAGTCCCTCCCTGCGCGTTACTGCCTTGGCAACATCCGGCGCGCTGGGGCTGTTGGCGCTTGCGCGCTGGCCGCGTTGGCGACGACCGAGTCCGCTGGATCAAAAGCGAACCGGTCAAAATCAGCGCAGCAGGAACATGATGCTGCCGCCTGCATGGCGGATCCAGATAAAGGCGCTGGCAGCCGATGCTTCGACACCCCTGCGGGCAACCGCGCTGGCGGCAGTGGCGCTGGGAACCGATGCGCTCTTACGCGTATTCGCCTTCGACAATCGCACATTGCCGACCAGCGCGTTGGCAGCAGCTGCAATCGCACTACTAATGGCCGGTTGGTACCGCACCCTGGACCGGGCGCACAGCCGCGTGGCTGGCTTCGTACGAGCGTTGCCGCTAGCACGTCATTTCTGGCGCTGGCAGGACCTGCGCTTCATTGCAGCCATTGGTGCGCTGCCGATCGCCTTGGTCTTTGGCCTGGTAGCTGTCCGCTCTCCCGGCAACCTTGGCGCCTTAGGACTTCTGCTGCCCGGTTATTTCGTTCTTCTGGCGGCTTTGCGTCTGCCGTCGCTCCACGGCGGACGACAGGCGGCACTGTTGTCCTTCCTCCTGGCCGGCGCATGGTCGGCCGCGGCGCTTGCTGCCACCCACTGAGGTAACACCCATGTTGCGCTTCGCCGGTTTGAGCAAATCCTTCGGACGCAAGTCGGTCTTCCGCAGCGCCGCCGGTTCGTTGGCTGCGGGCACATATGCCCTACAGGGCGCCAATGGCAGCGGAAAATCGACGCTGCTCGGACTGCTTTGCGGAGCAATCGAGCCCGATGCCGGTGCCATTTGGATCGACGGTGTCGATATGATCAAGGATCCTCTGACCGCCAGACGACGCTTGGCCTATGCCCCAGATGAAAGTTCTGTTTATCCGTTCATGAGCGGACGCGATCTGCTGGACTTCGTCGCCATGGCGCGATCCTGCCGCGTGGACCACTCAACACTCAATATGGCTGAGGAGTTCGGACTCACACCACATCTGGCGACAAGTTTCGCCGCGATGTCTCTGGGTACTCAGAAGAAATTCCTCCTGTGCGCGGCCTGGATCGGCGGAACTCCCCTCATGCTGTTGGACGAACCGAGCAATGGACTGGATCTGCGCACCCGCGATCTGCTGGCACAGCGCATTGCCGAGCGGCCTGGGCTTACCCTGTTCGCCAGCCACGATAGCGCCTTCGTCAACTCCTGCGGTGCGCGTGTCATCAGGCTGGATGAGTTTATCGCGAGCGCTGCGTAACGCAGGGCTCGGCAAATGATGAACCAGACCTCATCGTCCGCCCTGGGATTGGCGCTTCTCGAAATACACGCATCGACGTTGCCTCAGTCCGTGAGGCAGTTTCAGGCGAGGAAAAAACGATTGACCGCACTGGCATCGGCAAGCGCTGCCAAAACGCTTGATTCTGCTATCATTGGCGCAAACTGCGTTTAGGTAAACGTCCGGACATTTGCATGAACAATTCACCAGCATCTGATCTTCAGCTGATTGACGACGAACTGCTCGAACGCGTATCGCGCGCGGCGTCGGATTCACCGCGCCGTCGCAAGAATTACAATTTTCACTCAAGCGACGATGCCGCCAGCCACCGCCTGCTCAACGCTATCGAGCCAGGCTCCTACATTCAGCCCCATTGTCACAGCGATCCCGCCAAGGACGAAACGATCATCGCTTTGCGCGGTCGACTGGGCGTCGTATTCTTCGACGCCAACGGCGCCGTTACATCGACCATAGAACTTGAGCCAGGCGGACCGACTTCAGGGGTAAACATTCCGCATGGTGTCTTTCATAGCCTTGTAGCGCTGGCTCCCGGAAGCGTGTTCTTCGAATCGAAGGCCGGTCCCTACCGACCGCTCACTGCCAGCGAAAAAGCAGACTGGGCTCCCGCGGAGGGCAGCTCGGCGGCGAGCGAATTTCTATCGCACCTTAGGCATTCATTTGCGGACTGACGGCGGCGGGATAACTCCTGCCTCAATCAGCGCGCAACGCGGTTCTGTCGTATCGCAGGTCAACTCCCGTCCAAGACGTCGGGACGGCGATCACGCCAATCGCATCAACTTTAATGTATTCATAACGAACGTGGCGCCAGACCAGGATGTCGCTGCAATGCGCTACCGGGCTGCCGCAGTTGCATCGCATCTGCGACACCCCAACTCCAATTACGGTTTCGCGGGTTCCGAGGTTGGCGTCACCGGCATTTCTCCCGCCGTTGTCGCCGGCGCCGTTCCTGGCGCTGCTGCTGGGGTGGTCGCTGAGGGCGAAGTTGCGGCCGGTCCGGCCATCAATGCATCCAGCTGATTCCCAAATTCGAGCACCTGGGTACGTTGCGCCTCAAGATCCGTAGCGACGGTAACATTGAAATTGCCCAGTTGCCCAAGCAGGATACCGAGCTGCGTGGGATTCACGCCAGCGGATCGCGCATCCACCGCCGCAAGCGCCGCAGAAGCCTCTTTCAGGTGTCCATTGGCCAGCCCAAAGTTGCGTTGATCCATGTCGCCTGCTGCCTTGAACAGATCCAGACGCGCATGCAACATCTGATCCTGATTATTCATTGTCGTCACTTTGGTCTGCAACGAATTCAATTCACTGGTCAGGTTGTGCACAGTCACAGACGCGCGGTTCGCCGCATGCCAAAAACCGGCAACGTAGAATACGATTCCGATGATGATCGCAACGACCGCGCCGACGCCCAATTGCTTGGTATTGTTCATACTGACCCCTTTTCGTTTCTATTTGCATTTGCGATGAAAGGATTCAAGGCGGTCTCAGTGCCCTTACGTCCGCTATCGCCGCAATGTGTAGCAGCATAAGCCCCTTTTTTGTGCGTGTCTAACGGTCTGCGCACCGACAAGACAGCGCTCCACACTGCACGTGCTGGCGGGCTCACGATGGAAGCTGACGACCTGGCGGCAAGACCGCGAAACCAGAAGAACATGCGTTCTCCCACATAACCGATTCACATCGCATGCACGCTTCTGCTACGCCGGCCCCGGTTGCATCGGTCCACGATATGTCAGCAACCCTGCCGCCTCGTTGGGTCGCATTCGCCACATGTGTCTTCCGCGTACGATCTTTCTGCTTTTTTTGCGTGAACATCGGACTGACAATTCCACGGCAGCTGACCGCGGCGAATAATCCTCACTCGCCACCAGCCAACAGCGGCAGGCACCACTTTGCCCCCAAGGTGACCCTGCACGCGTCGCTGGGGTATGATGCAGCCCGTTGCGCATAATGGTGTCATACCATGGCAAAATTCTACGAAAGCCTTAATTCTGGCCTGCGCGAGTTCATCCGGCGACAGCATATGTTCTTCGTTGCCACTGCCCCGCGTCGCGGACGCATCAATCTCTCGCCCAAAGGCGCGGACACATTTCGAATTCTTGATGACCGTCATGTGGCCTATCTCGACATCACCGGAAGCGGCAATGAAACCGCCGCCCACTTGCTCGACGATGGCCGGCTCACCATCATGTTCTGCAGTTTCACCGAAGAGACCTTGATCCTGCGTTTATATGGAAAAGGCAGCGCTCAACGGCCGGGCGACGCCGGCTGGACCGAACTGGCGCAACAGTTTCCTCATTTCCCCGGCGTACGCCAGATCATTCTGCTGCAGCTCGATTCGGCGCAGACTTCCTGCGGCTACGCCGTCCCGCTCTTTGACTATCAGGGAGAGCGCGATACCTATTTACGCTGGGCAGAAAAGAAGGGGGCTGACGGCCTTGCCGCCTATCAGGCGGAAAAAAATCGCATCAGCATCGACGGTTTGCCCACCGGCCTGGTGGCTGATGAAAGTGGTGCCGACTGAGCCGGCACCTTGCGTCAGTGAATACACCTGCGATCGGAACGGAATCTTGAATTCCGGACTGACCTGCCTTAACCTAGCCAACCAAGCAAACCACTCAACAATTAGCAACAACAGAGGCATAACCATGAAAAATCCGCTGGATTCGATCTGGGGAACTATTATCTCCGGTTTTATCCTGACACTGATTCTTTATTATGTCGCTCGCCACTTTCTCGTGACGGTGTAGCGAGGGCGTAGCCCTGCCGCATTACCGGACACGAACCAAAGAGAATAATTCACGGAGAACGCCAAATGAGTTTTGAACTATTTAGTGACCGCTGGCTGCATATCCTCGCCGGCATCACCTGGATCGGACTGCTTTACTACTTCAATTTTGTCCAGGCCGTGGCCCTTCCGAAGGCGCGGGCTGATAACACTGCCGCCGGCATCACCAAGCATGTTGCGCCGCAGGCGCTGCTCTGGTTCCGTTACGCGGCACTCGTCACCTGGCTGACCGGCGCTTATTACCTTGCCCGCTCGGGACTCGGATTCGTCAACGCCTTCACGCTGCATGGCGATGCGGCACGCATCGGAATCGGCGCGTGGCTCGGCACCATTATGCTGTTCAATGTCTGGGTGCTTATCTGGCCAAACCAGAAGAAGGTGCTCGGTATAGTGCAGGTGGACGATGCGACCAAGGCAAAAGCTGCACGCATCGCCTTCCTCGCGTCGCGCACGAACACGATGCTGTCCATCCCGATGGTATTTTTTATGATGGCCGGACCACATGGTCTGCCCATGCCGGTCTAAGACCGGGTCTACCGAGTAACAGGAAAAGCCCGGTTTTGCGCCGGGCTTTTCCATTTGGCACCGTGCAATTGAGTTGGCGAATTTACGAAACTTGAGTTATTGTAGTACGACATTGAACGGGTTTACTGGTAACCGTGGCGCCCTGCATGCAGGGCGCCTTTATGTTTTATGGCGATGGCAAAACCTATGTCCAGTTCCTACCAGATGCCGGTTTTCAGTCCGCTGCCGGTAGCATTCGAACGCGGCCAGGGTCCCTGGCTGTGGGATACACATGGCAAGAAGTACCTCGACGCACTGTCGGGCATCGCCGTTTGCGGGCTCGGCCACGCCCATCCGCGCATTACCGAGGCGCTGTGCGACCAGGCGGGCAAGATACTGCACTCGTCGAATTGGTTCGAGGTCCCCCTGCAGGCGCGGCTTGCCGAAGAACTGTGCCGGCTTGCCGGGATGGACAACGTTTTCTTCTGCAACTCCGGGGCCGAGGCCAATGAAGCAGCCATCAAGCTTGCGCGTCTATACGGACACCATCGCAAGATCCTGACTCCCGGCATCATCGTAACGGAGGGAAGTTTCCACGGCCGCACGCTCGCAACCCTCAGCGCAACCGGCAATCGCAAGATTCAGGCGGGGTTCGAACCGCTGGTGCAGGGTTTCTACCGAGTTCCTTATAACGATGCCGTGGCCGTAGCCCAGGTCGGTGAGCGAAACAACGATATCGTCGCAGTGCTGGTAGAACCGATTACCGGCGAGGGCGGAATCGTTATACCTGACCCAGGGTACCTGAAGGAGTTGCGGCGCATCTGTGATGAACGCGGCTGGCTGCTGATGCTGGACGAGATTCAAAGCGGCATGGGGCGCACCGGAAAGTGGTTTGCCTGCCAACACGAGCATGTGCTTCCGGACGTGATGACACTGGCCAAGGGCCTCGGCAACGGCGTGCCGATCGGCGCCTGCCTTGCGCGCGGCGCCGCAGCCGGCGTATTTCAGCCCGGCAATCATGGGTCCACCTTCAGCGGCAATCCGCTCGTGTCCCGCGCAGCGCTCGCGGTTCTCGACGTACTCCGCAGCGAGAAACTGGATCAACGTGCGGCGCTGCTTGGAGAGCGGATGCTGGGCGGACTGCGTCAGGCGCTGGCGCAAACTGTGGGCGTGAAGGATATCCGCGGCAAGGGGTTGATGCTGGCGGTAGAGCTGGACCGGCCGTGCAAGCAACTAATGCAGAATGCCCTGGATGCCGGCTTGATTATAAACGTCACGGCAGAAAAAGTAGTGCGTCTTTTGCCGCCGCTCATCATTTCGGACAGCGAGGCTGACCAGATCGTCGCTGCCGTTAGCCAGTTGATCCGGGATTTTCTTGCGGCGCCTCAGCCGAAAAGCGAGAACCTTTGAAGCCGCGTCACTTCCTGACACTCCTGGATCTGACCGCTGTCGAACTCGAACGGCTGCTTCAGCGTGCTATTGAACTCAAAGCCATGCGGCGACGCAGAGAGGCGCACACGCCCCTGCAGAATCGCACCATGGCAATGATCTTCGAGAAGTCTTCGACACGCACGCGCGTGTCTTTCGAAGCTGGTATGAGCCAGCTTGGTGGCAGCAGCCTCTTCCTCTCGCCGCGCGATACCCATCTTGGCCGTGGTGAACCGGTTGAAGACACGGCGCGCGTCATGTCCCGCATGGTTGACGTTATCGTCATTCGCGCCAATGAGCACGGCATGGTGGTGCGTTTCGCCGAGAATTCGGTGGTACCGGTGATCAACGCCCTTACTGACAAGTATCACCCGTGCCAGCTGCTGGCGGATATCCAGACCTATATCGAAGCGCGCGGCCCGATCGCCGGAAGGACTGCCGCGTGGATAGGCGACGGAAATAACGTCTGTCATTCATGGATGAATGCGGCATTCCGCTTCGGGTTTCATCTCAATCTGGCGACGCCCAAAGGCTATGAACCCGACGCCCAGATACTGAAGACAACACGCGATCACGTCACGCTTTCTCACAGCCCTCAAGACGCCGTTCGCAACGCCGACATTGTCGTTACCGACACCTGGGCCAGCATGGGCCAGGAACACGAAAAGGCCCAGCGACTGAAGGATTTCGCCGGCTACATGGTCGACACCAAGCTCATGCAACTTGCGCACAAGGATGCCGTTTTCATGCACTGCTTACCGGCCTACCGCGGTTACGAGGTTGAGGCCGCCGTCATTGACGGCCCGCAGAGCGTAGTCTGGGACGAGGCTGAAAACCGGCTGCATGCCCAGAAAGCTCTTCTAGAATTCCTGCTTAATACCGCCGGCGACCAGCGCTAACAGACTGTAAACCCTGAAGCGGTCATTAATGCAGGTGCGGGAAAGTAGTAGCCACGCCCTGCAGTATGAATTCAACCGCAATGGCCAACAGCAACATACCCATGATGCGCGTGAGAATGCGCGTTCCGGTGACGCCAAGCCTGCCAAACAGCGGATGGGCGAGGCGAAACACCGGATAGAGGATCGCCGTGGCGAGCAGTACAAGGCCCGTCAATGCGAAGTCTCCGTGGATGTCGTGCTGCTGCTGCGACAACAGTATCACCGTCGTGATGGCTCCCGGACCGGAAAGCATCGGTATCGCAAGCGGGACAACCGAGAAATCCTCTTTTTCCATGGTTTCAACACCTTCCGTGCGGCTCGTCTGGGTACGCGAAAGATTGGCATGGAGCATGGACCAAGCCATTGACGCTACGATAAGTCCGCCGGCGATCTGGAAACTGGGCAATTGAACCCCGATCACCTGAAACAGATAGAGCCCCGTCCACTGGAAGAACAGCAACGTAATGAGCACAGCGGCCAGGGTCTTGCGCAAAGCGTGCTCACGCGCCTCCTTTGACATGCCGACAGTGAGCGAAACATAGAGTGGCAACACATTGAAGGGGGTTAAAATAGTCAGCAGGGAAACCAGTTCCTTGCCCAATTTTAGGAAGTTCCAATCCATTGTGCCTATTCTCTGCGGCTCGGCCGCCTGCGGTCAATGCGGAAAACGGCTGGCAATCGCGGTCGCGCGCATATGTTATACTTTGGACTTATACTAGCAGTAGTTAGCAGGAACCACGTGTCGCAAAGAGCAGGGTTGCGATGCCCTCCCGCCGTTCGCCGACGCGAGCGCCCCGCGCCTTCAGTTTGGATTTTCACGAGGTCAGATAGTTGGAAAAGAAACTGCTACGTGTTCTGGTCGTCGATGATTCGCCGGACGATACGGAACTGACGGTCGAGGTGCTGCGCCGAGCCGGCTACATGCTAAAAACCCAGCGCGTTCAGGATATTGCAGGTATGCAAACTGCCCTGACGAAGGAATCCTGGGACGTTATCATCACGGAAACCGATGTCCCCCAGTTCAGCGTTACTCTTGTGCTGGACACGCTGCGCCACGCCAAGCAGGACTCGCCTTGCATCGTCATGACGCGCACAGTGTCGGACGCAGACTTGACCAAATTGATGCACGCCGGTGTTCGGGACATCGTCTTCAAGAATCAGGCTTCGCGCCTGGCGCCAGTGATTGAGCGCGAACTTGCGGTTACCCAGGGTCGGCACCAGCAACAAGAAACTCAGCGGACGCTTACACGGCTTGAGCAGCGTTACCGGGCACTTATAGACGGGTCGCGCGAGGCGGTCTGTTACAGTCATGACGGAATTCACACCGAAACCAACCGCGCCTATCTGGCGCTTTTTGGTTACAACGATGCCACGGAGCTTGCCGACGTTCCCGTACTCAGCCTGATCGACAAGGCCGATCACGCCCGCCTGAAAGATCTCTTCCGCAAGCCAGGACGCAGCCCGCAAGGCGCTGGCGGCAGCGAATTTGTCGCCATAAAGAAAGACGGCACGCGCTTTCCGGTGGAAATTTCCATCTCAGCCATCGATATGGGCGGCGAGATCTGGCATCAGATCACGATCAACGATATCTCCAAGCGCAAGGCGATGGACAGCAAGCTGCAATTCCTGCAGGAACGCGACTCGCTCACCGGGCTGTACAATCGCCATTACTTCGTTGTGGAACTCGGCAAGGCGGTTACGGCGGCCAAGACCAAAAAGGGCAAAAGCGCCCTCCTCTACATCGGCCTGGACCAGCTTAAGGAAATCAACGAGGCCTATGGATTCACCGCAGGCGACAAAGTGCTGCTCAAGGTGGCGCGCCTGCTCGGTGCGAACATTGAAAACAACGATGTCCTGGCGCGCTACGGCGGCAGCGAATTCGCCATTCTTCTGCATGGCGCGGACGAGACCTCGGCACGGCAAGTCGCGGACAAAATGCGTTCGACCCTGAAGGAGACCAGCTTCTCTGAAGCCAATCAGACCTTTGAATGCCAATGCCACTTCGGAATCGGGGCCATCAACGCCAATGTAGAAAGCGCCGAAAAAACGCTGGCGATTGCGCAACGCGCGTTTTTGACAGCGCGTACACCGCATCAACAGACCAAAGCTGAACTTCACGTGGAAGCACCACCTACGCCGCCCCCGGCCGCGACGAAGCCCACGCCTGCGCCGGCTCCGCAGGCGGCTCCGCCTGCGAAGGTGGTGGAAAACAGGAGCCCGATCGTATCAGCCATTGAAAATGCTCTGAAAGGACATGGGTTTCAACTCCTGTATCAGCCGATCGTCAATCTGCACGGTGATCCGGCAGAAAACTACGAGGTCCTGGTGCGCATGGTCAGCGCGGAAGGCAACCTGGTCCCGGCGGGCGAATTCATGCCTGCCGCCGAAGAATCCAAACTAGCCCTGGCAATCGACCACTGGGTAATCAGAAATGCCATCAAAGCGCTGCGCGAGCTGCGCGCCAAGGGTCACCAGGCCACATTTTTCGTGAACTTGTCGGCAACTGCCCTCAATGACAGCGATTTGCCAATTGTCATCGTGGACGCGCTGCGCGACTCCGGCGTGAAAGGCCACTCTCTGGTATTCGAGGTCAAGGACAGCAGCCTGGCAGGACATGCAAAAGAGGCCGCGGCCTTCATTTCGTCACTGGGCAAACTGGGCTGCCGCTTTGCGGCCGACGATTTCGGAAAACGTCTTGGCGGCGCTCCGCTGCAACAGCCGCTCGAATTCCTCAAAATCGACAATTCGCTGGTGCACAACCTTTTGAACGAACAGGGCGGCAACGAGACGGTAAAAGAAATATTCGATAGCGCAGTCAACGACAATCGGCGCATCATAATCAAGAATGTCGAAGACGCCGCGAGCCTTTCAGCGTTATGGAATTTCGGTGTCGAATATGTTCAGGGCAACTATTTCCAGCCGCCCGATGCCACGCTCAATTACAATTTTGCCGGCGAATCGATTGATTCCGACCAGGCCACCTCGGGCTGGACACAGGTAGATCGCTGACCCAAGCATATCCGCGCACAATCGCGTCGCAGCTTGTCAGCGTACTAAACTGATAGTACGCTGTAGCGCCCGTTAATCGGGAATTTCCTCACCCCCAAAAAAGACACGGCACCATGTCGCAGCAATACATCTATACAATGCATCGCGTCGGCAAGGTTGTTCCGCCGAAGCGCGAGATCCTCAAGGATATTTCGCTGTCGTTCTTCCCAGGCGCCAAAATAGGCGTGCTGGGACTCAATGGCTCGGGAAAGTCCACGCTACTGCGCATCATGGCCGGCGTAGACAAGGATTACAACGGCGAAGCACGGCCGGCGTCCAACATCCGCGTAGGCTACCTGCCACAGGAACCTCAGCTTGACCCCAAGAAAGACGTGCGCGGCAACGTCGAGGAAGCCGTTGCCGCGACCAAGGCGCTGCTGGACAAATTCAACGAGATCTCGATGAAATTCGCCGAACCCATGAGCGACGACGAGATGAACAAGCTCATGGACGAACAGGCGAAGTTGCAGGAAAAGATCGATGCTGCCGGGGCATGGGAGCTTGATCGCAAACTCGAGATTGCGGCGGAGGCCCTGCGCTTGCCGCCATGGGATGCCGACGTTAACAAACTGTCGGGCGGCGAGCGGCGCCGCGTGGCACTGTGCCGACTGCTTCTCTCACAGCCCGACATGCTGCTGCTGGACGAGCCCACTAACCACTTGGACGCGGAATCAGTGGCATGGCTCGAGCGGTTCCTTAAGGAATATACCGGCACCGTCGTGGCCGTCACGCATGACCGTTACTTTCTCGACAATGTCGCGGGCTGGATTCTCGAACTCGATCGCGGCCATGGCATTCCCTGGCAGGGCAACTACTCGTCCTGGCTGGAACAGAAGGAAAAGCGGCTCGAGGTCGAGGAGAAACAGGAAAACGCCCGCATGCGCGCCATGAAGCGGGAGCTCGAATGGGTACGCACCGCGCCCAAGGGCCGCCATGCCAAGAGCAAGGCGCGTCTGGCTGCTTTCGAGGAGCTGTCATCGCAAGAAGCGCAGGCACGCAACGAAACCAAGGAAATTTTTATTCCTGCAGGCCCACGCCTGGGCGACCTCGTGGTCGAAGCGCAAAACGTGAACAAGAGTTTCGGCGACCGGTTGCTTGTCGATAATCTAAACTTCAATCTGCCGCGCGGCGGGATCGTCGGCATCATTGGCCCGAACGGCGCCGGCAAGACCACTTTGTTTCGCATGATTACCGGATCGGAAAAACCTGACTCAGGCAGCATGCGTATCGGCCCGACCGTGCAGCTCGCCTACGTCGATCAGTCACGCGACACGCTGGACGGCACCAAGACCGTGTGGCAAGAAATCTCCGGCGGACACGATAACATCATGCTCGGCAAGGTCGAGGTACCGTCACGCGCCTATGTCGGCCGCTTTAACTTCAAGGGGCCGGACCAGCAAAAGCTTGTTAAAGATCTCTCCGGCGGTGAACGCAATCGCGTACATTTGGCCAAGCTGCTCAAGAGCGGCGGCAATCTGCTGCTCTTGGACGAACCGACCAACGATCTGGACGTTGAAACCTTGCGTGCCCTGGAAGAAGCACTGCTCGATTTCGCCGGTTGCGCAGTGGTGATCTCGCATGATCGCTGGTTTTTGGACCGCATCGCGACCCACATGCTGGCTTTCGAAGGCGACAGCAAAGTGGTCTGGTTCGAGGGTAACTACGCGGATTATGAAGCCGACAAGCACCGCCGCCTCGGTACCGACGCCGATCAACCGCACCGCATCAAGTACCGAAAACTGGCCATCTAGCGATTACCCACCGTTGGTACCCAGTGGAGCATAATTCGACAACGACACTAAGATTGCCAGTCGTCGGTAATGCAGGACATTAATTTCGGCAACCGTCCTTTTATACTGGTGTCGCGCCCCAAGAATCAAAACCAGTCTCGGTCTGCAAGAGGCGGGAAGTGAATACAGGGAGGTATATTTCAACTCTCACGCCACCATAATGCCGGAATCCTCCCGATAATCCTGCCCCGGCCGCCAAGTACCTGCCGTCGCGACTGACGGCAAGGCCGCTGATTCAGGCGCGCAGTGAGTCAAGCAACTGCTTGTGTGTGCCATGCCAGATGCGGATGTGGTTGCCGATATTGGCGTTGATGAATCACCACGTCACACACGCTGCCTCCTTCCTTCAGCAAAGCATTGACTCGACTACCCAGACAATTAGCTGCTCAGGAGAAACAACGCTGCTGCCCCGGCGCTAATCCAGCGCGTCGCGCATAATGGAAAGAACCGAAACTTGCATTCTTATATTCCGCAACCGTCCTGCGCGGCAACGAAGCCGGATTTCTGCTTGTCGGCAGGATCTTGTTTTGTTGCCATATTCCGCTCGATCTGGCATACCAGCTTGACCTGGACGGACTAGCTAGACAGTGGCCAGAGTTGCAAAACTATTGGCCAGCGACTGCTATTTTATAGAATCTATTCTGCCTTGAGCGAGGGCATCGACCGGTAGATAAAATTTGGCTGTATTGCCGTAATTCGGCGGTCATGCAAGCGCAGCGCTTCAATCTTTTTCAGGCCCGGATCGACTTCAATGGTCATGCGATACAAATGGTCCCCGATCCTGGTAAGCCGCTTGATGCGCAATCCGCCGTAGACTTTCCGGATTACCCCTTTGTCCGCGCCCGGTGCCAGGGTCACCAGGTATTCACCGAATACCCGTTGAGCGTTTGGAACAGGTTTGGTTGTCGAAGGGGCCAGGGCCGGCGGCGTCTGACTGCAGGCCTGACCACCAGCCAAGGTAAGGATGACGATGGCCCCCATGATCCACCCTGCATTCCTTGCCGACATATCACCCACTCAATGCACCGTGGCAGTAAGACCGGTGGGCGCATTGATAAAAGCAAGCGATTTCATGACATCTATGGCATTGCCGGTAGTCGTTTTTCCGGCAAGGCTGGCCGCCGCCCGGCCGCCGTACTTGATAGCATTCACAATATCAGTGTAATTGTCTTTCGGATTGAAGGCTCTCAGCATCGCGGCGAGGCCCGTGACTTCGGGCGTTGCCATGGACGTTCCATTGAGCGTGTTGTAGCTGGTGTTATTGAGGGCCAAGACCTGAATATTGAAGCCGTAAAGTGCTACCCCGTAATCGGCTGTCGATCCCGTGGTTAGACGGATGCCTATCGTGCAAGTTACATTAATGCAGTTGGAGATATCCGCGCTGACCGGATAGTAACTGGATGCGGACGGAGCGGTCGGCGTCGAATCAGTGTAAGTCGGTTGCAACAGGTATGCTGGGGACGCTGGCGCAAACGGGTCGCCACCGCTAATGCTGTCGGCCAGCGAAAAGGTTCCATCCGAGGTGACGTTCGCATAGAGCGATGCGTTCAGCACCGCAACATTGCCCGCGCCAATATTGAAAGCCTTGTACGCCCGGTCATCGGTATGCAGTGCATACGTACCCGATGGCCAGCTCGAAGGGTCGATCAATACCGAAGTGGCGGGATTGCCGATTGACCCCGCGGTCCAGCCGGTGCCGGAGGTTGCGGTCTTTGTCCAGCCACTGCTGAACGAATCCGCAATCGTCGTATTGCTTCCCGCGTAGGTACTGAGAATATTGGTGCCAGGCGCACCCACATCGACGCTGGTGGGACCCCAATCGGAAAAATCGGCCAGGGCAAAACTCTGGTCCAGCGCCGCAACGCAGATAAGGTTAGGCTGCGTGAAATCACAAGGGTAAACTGCGTTCCCACTGGCATCATTATCGAGACTGCTGTTGCCCGCTGCGACTACGACGACGACATCGCTGTTCTGCGCACTCGTAATCGCATCGCTGAAAGCCTGGTCGAATCCCCCGCCCCCGCCAAGACTCATGTTGATTACTTTGGCGCCATTGGCGATGGCGAAATCGATGCCCTGGATAATATTGAAGGTGGTGCCGCTGCCAGTCGCATCCATCACACGCACTGCCATGATGTTTGCCTTCCAGCACACGCCGGTGGTTCCAGTGCCATTGTTGCCGACGGCGCCGATAATGCCCGCGACGTGGGTGCCGTGGCCAACGAGATCCATCGGATTATTGTTGCCGTCGACGAAATTGTAGCCGTGATTGACCAGAGTCGACCCATTATAGGTAACACCCGAGCCGTTCCACATGTTAGCCGCCAGATCTTGCTGGTTGTAATTGATTCCTGAATCGATAACCGCGACCACCACGCTGCTACAGTCGGTGATATGGTTCCAGGCAGGCTCGATGTCCATATCATCGCCGGAAATGCCCGGATTGTCCTTGGAATAGATCGAGCCTTCTCCCTGGATAACGGAATTCACCGTCTGCCCGCTGTTATTGAACGCCCACAGGTTTGCGAACTGCGGATCATTGGGCACTGCAGTGGTACGATAAATGAAATTCGGCTGGGCGTACTCGACATTCGGATCATTCCGGTACGCCGATACCCATTGGCTCACAGACTGGCCTGGCATAAGCCGCACGCGCGCCAACCCGTTCCCGAGGTCCGCCCGCAATGCATTATCCATCGCCGCAACCGATTCGGTTCGCATCTGCGAAGTGACACCGGCCTTGAACTTGACGAGCACCTCGCCCGGCACGTAACTGCCTCGAGGCAAAGCGGCATGAGCCAAACTGAAGAAAACCGCGCTGCCGCCGGCGAGAATGACTCCTACGATTGAACGCAGCATTTTACGCATATTTACCTTTGGGCCTGCCTACGGTACAGAGACGACCATAGCCTGGGAGGGGGCGCTAAAGCTGCCGCTGCTGCCACCCTGGGGGTCAAGTGCCGCGAAGGCCCGCACCGTCACCGAATAATTGCCCGTGCTGAGAGTGATTGTGGTCGACGTCGGCGCCGATGATCCGGAAACGTAAGGAACAGTTGCCATAAGTTTTCCGTCTACCAGCACTTGGTAGCCGCCGCCTGCACTATTGACGCCGACCTCGTCATTTGCCGCCCAGGACACTGTCACCGAATGGGTGGTGGAAACAAATGAATTGGAGTGAGACACGCTCGCAGATGAGCTTGAACCGCCGCCACCGCTGCCGCAAGCGGATAGGACAAGGGTCAAGACAATAACCACTGAAACAAGACGGTGTTTAGCCACTTACAAAATGCTCCCTGTTGATCTTGCAGCTAAAAGACTTAATTCCTTAGTTATGGGCTCACCCAAGTTATTGTCTTAAATATTATAGATTAGTGATTGGGATATTTCCCCCGCCTTTCAGCCACCGGCTCGCATTTGTCGGTTTTCCGCTGGCTATCTTTGCGACACAAACGGCTACTACCGGGACCCAAGCGCGAAGCGGCCAAAAGCATTCTGACCACAAGGTTTCAGATACCGCGAGATCAGCATCCTCCGCCGACAATTTTATTGCGATCACTGTCGCGCCCGTCAATACCGGCGTTACCAACGGCGTTAGGCCTGCGGCCCAATCAGACCGCGGGCGTCCATGGTAACCTGAATTGGTGGCAGCACCCTACTTGGGGGCTTGAAATTCGTACGGCTGCCTGCGGCCGAACCCGACGGAACGGCAATTGGTGAGAATCGCATCAGGCAATCCGCAAAATTGGCGAATGTCGACTGCATCATAAGACTGCGCAGTATCGGAACCCGTGAAAACAGCCGGAGCCACGCAAGAAAGGACTCGGGTCGATGAATTCGCGGTCTCGCTTACACCGATTCCTCCGCGTAGCCATTGCTACCGAGAAGCGCCCGGATCTCGGGCACACAGGACCCGCAGTTAGTACCGGCTTTCAGTCGCTGACCAACAGCGCGGACACTCACGCAGCCGTCAGCCATTGCCGACCTGATCGTATTTTCCCCGACACCGAAACAGGCACAAATCTGGCGACCGCAATCGGCTACACCGTTCAAAGGAGTCCCCGCAAGCAGGCTTGCACGGGTCGCCGAATCCAGTACGCCCTTCGCGAGCAGCGAGGCAAGCCAGTCTCGGGGAGGCAAGACGGAGTCAGGGCCAATAAAGATGCAACTTTCGAGCCTGCCGGCGGCGAGACGTGCTGCCCGGTAGCGGCGTGTCGCCGTGTCAAAATATTCGATCCACTCGATCTTCTCGTCTGCCGCGCATAGAAGAGCGCGTGCTGTGCTGGCCCAGTCAGCAGGTAGCGCGTCGCCGGCTAACTCATAGCGCCACAGGCCTGCGCCGCGGGACACGGCCCAGTACGTTGCATTGACCGGCGTAACGCGGCGCCGTGACAACAGGAAGCCGTACCAGGCCGGAAGAAGAGGCGTCGCACGGACCGGCGTGTGCTTGAATTCCGGCTCTCCGGAAATTGGATCGGTGGCCGGATTGACAACCGCATCTATGCAACCCCCGCTGGTGAATTCATCATTCCAGTGCATCGGAACAAATACCATGCCTGAGCGCATTTCTTCGTTCACCCGTACTCGCGCGGCCGCTTTACCCCATCTTGATTCAATGCTTGCGAGCGTTCCCTCGACCAGCCCGTGCACTGCTGCATCGTGCGGATGAATTTCCACATATGGCTCTATCGTATGGGCCGCAAGTCGCGCCGAATATCCGGTGCGAGTCAGCGTATGCCAGTGGTCGCGTACCCGACCGGTATTGAGAACAAGGGGGTATTGCGCATCAGGGAGATGGGCGGGCGGATGTGGCGTTACCGCAATGAAGCGTGCGCGCCCGCTCGGGGTAAAGAATCCGCCGTCACTGAAAAGCCGTGCAGTTCCGCTTGGATTGTTTCGGGTGACCGGCCACTGCAGCGGCCGCATATCCGAGTATTCTCCGTCACTCATGCCGACAAGACCGGAGAGATCGAAATCGCGCGTACCATCGTTGTCCAGGGCAGACAGGGCGGCGTGTTCGCGGAATACTGCAGCCGCATTGGGGTAATCAAAAGCTTCACGATACCCCATGCGCCTCGCGGCCTCCGCCAGCATCCACCAGTCTGGCCTCGCCTCGCCTGCAGCCGGCAGAAATCGGCGCTGGCGTGAAATTCGTCGCTCTGAGTTGGTGACCGTACCCTCCTTCTCGCCCCAGGCCTGCGCCGGCAACAGCACATGAGCAAATCGTGCCGTGTCCGTATGACGCACGCAATCCGAAACGATAACCGTGGGGCACTTCGCCAGAGCACGGCGCACCTGACCTGCGTCCGGCAGGCTGACTGCCGGGTTGGTGGCTATGATCCAAAGCAGCTTGATACGACCCTCCTCCACGGCCCGGAACAGCTCGACCGCCTTCAACCCTGGCTCGGCAGCGATGTTCGGTGCCCTCCAGAATTGCTGCACCAGCGCGCGATGCGACGGATATTCGAGATCGAGATGCGCAGCCAACTGGTTGGCAAGGCCTCCAACCTCGCGCCCTCCCATGGCGTTCGGCTGCCCGGTGAGCGAAAACGGGCCCATACCCGGACGCCCGATGCGTCCGGTGAGCAGGTGACAGTTGATAATGGCGTTGACCTTGTCGCTACCACTTGAAGACTGATTCACGCCCTGGGAAAACAGGGTCACAGTGCGCTCATTTCGCGAGAACAGTTCAAAGAATTGGACTACCTGGCCGGCGGCAAGGCCGCAACTTGCAGATACCCTATCGACGTCCGGCGCACTGGCTCGCGCCGTGGCCAGCGCCTCTTCAACGCCTTCCGTATGGTCGTCCACGAACAGGGCATGGGATTCACCGCGGTCGTAAAGCCACATCAGCAATCCGTTGAAGAGCGTCACATCCGTTCCCGGTTTGAGCGCCAAGTGCAGATCGGCGACATCCGCAGTGGCGGTCCGGCGCGGATCGATTACCACCACCCGCAGGCCGGAATGTAAGCGTTTCGCTTCGACAATGCGCTGATACAAGACCGGATGACACCAGGCCGCGTTGGAACCAACCAACACGATGAGTTGCGCGCGCTCGATATCTTCGTAGCAACCGGGCACGCTGTCGGCACCAAATGCGCGCTTGTGGCCTGCTACCGCGGACGCCATGCATAAGCGTGAGTTGGTATCAATGTTGGCGCTGCCCAAAAAGCCTTTCATCAGCTTGTTGGCGACGTAGTAGTCTTCAGTTAGCAGCTGCCCAGAAACGTAGAAAGCGACGGAATCCGCGCCGTATTTGACCAGGGAATCGCGTATGCCATTCGCTACCGTATCTAGCGCCATGTCCCAATGGACACGCTCACCAGCCACCTCCGGATAGAGCAGTCGCGGCATGCCATCGAGAGTATCGGCCAGTGCTGCACCTTTCGAGCAGAGGCGGCCACGGTTGGCAGGATGATCAGGGTCGCCACGCACCGCTATTGCCCCGTTTTTTTCCACGCGTGCGATAACGCCGCAGCCGACGCCACAATAGGGACATATAGTGCGAACTTCGTCTGAACCCATAGGAGAGCGCATCGCGGCTTGCTGCAACTGGGGTATCACCGGCTTCAGAGTACCGCTATTGCACCGCTTGCGTCCGGCGTAAGCGACAGAAATACGCGACCATTTTCGACCCGCACCGGATAGCGGGCGGCGCAACCCTCATCTGGAGCAGCCGCCAGACCGCTGTCCAGATGAATCTTCCAGTCGTGCAGCGGGCAGGCGACCATGCGTCCATGAACGATGCCTTGGGAGAGCGGACCGCCCTTGTGCGGACAGCGGTCACGCAAGGCAAAGACCTCATCGCTGACGGTGCGGAATACAGCGATATCCCCGCTACCACATCTGATCACCCGGGCGCCCTGGCGCGGGATTTCCTCAAGCGCGCCGATTTCAATCCAGTCTACAGTTGTCTTCATTGCACTGTTTGCAGCTAGCACTGTCTGCCTCCTTTAATTCTTTGCCGGAATTGGTCTCTTCCTGCGCCGGCCCGCTGCAAGGCGGTCCAGCGCGAAGGTTCTACTCGTGCGCTTGACGCATATTGGAATTCACAGCGCCCGAGCGAGCGCTTGCCCGAAATCCTTTAGCCAACAAGCTTGAGCGGGACAAATTCATGCCGATCCACACCCCGCGCCCGTTCGGCCCACGGATCGATCTGGGCAAACTGCTGCGAGTAACGGAAACGCTCGGCCAGCGCCTTGCGGCCATCCGCATCCTCCGCCACCCGCTGCTTCACGTAGGCCAGGCCAACGCGCTCAACCCAGGGTGCCGTCCGCTCCAGGTAGTGTGCCTCCTCGCGGTAAACTTGCAGGAAGGCAGCACAGTATTCGAGCACCTCTTGCGGTGTCTTGACGCTGCACAGGAAATCTGTGGCACGCACTTTCACCCCGCCGTTTCCGCCGACATGCAATTCATAGCCCGAATCGACGCATACCACTCCAAAATCCTTGATGGTTGCCTCGGCACAGTTACGCGGACATCCCGACACCGCAAGTTTGACCTTGTGCGGCATCCACGAACCCCACGTCATCTTTTCGAGATCAATGCCCATGGCGGTGGAGTCCTGGGTGCCGAATCGGCACCAGCTGCGACCCACGCAGGTCTTAACGGTACGTATCGCCTTGCCATAGGCGTGCCCTGACACGAATCCGGCCGCCGACAGGTCACTCCACATCGCCGGCAGATCCTCCTTTTTCACTCCCAGCATGTCGATACGCTGCCCCCCGGTAATATGCACTGTTGGCACGCGGTATTTCTCCGCGATTTCGGCGATGGCTTTGAGCTGTGCCGGCGTGGTTTCACCGCCCCAAATGCGCGGCACTACCGAGTAGCTGCCGTCTTTCTGAATATTCGCGTGCACGCGCTCGTTGATAAACCGCGCCTGGGCATCATCGACGTATTCTCCCGGCCATGCAGTCAGCAAATAGAAGTTGAGCGCCGGCCGACATTTGTTGCAGCCGTCCGGAGTTTTCCATTCGAGCCGACGGATCACGGCAGAAATGCTCTTGAGTTCGAGATCGCGAATCGCGCCGCGAATCTCGTCATGCGAGTGGTCAGTACAGGCGCAAAGCGGCTTCTTCTTCGGCGTCACCGAATAATCACCGCCCAGTGTGGCAGCGAGCAGCGCCTCGACCAGGCCCGTGCAGGAACCGCAGGAACTTGATGCCTTGGTGTGTGCTCGAACCTCTTCCAGGGTAAACAGCTTCTTGTCGCTGATCGACTTGATGATGGTTCCCTTGCACACCCCATTGCAGCCGCAAATCTCGGTGCCATCCGGCATCGATGCGACGCGGCTCTTGATATCCCCGTGCCCCACATCCCCGAGATGCGCCTGGCCAAACAGCAGCTTGTCGCGCAGACCTTCCACATCAGTGTCGTCGCGCATCATCTGAAAATACCAGGCGCCGTCCAGGGTGTCGCCATACATCACTGCCCCGCGAATGCGATTGTCACGCAGCACCACCTTCTTGTAGATGCCGCGGCCAGCATCCTTGAGGACGATTTCCTCGCATCCCTCGCCACCCTGAAACTCGCCAGCAGAGAAGAGTTCGACGCCGGTCACTTTGAGCTTGGTGGAACTCATCGAACCGGCATATCGCGCAAAGCCGAGTTCGGCCAGGTGATTGGCGCACACCTTGGCCTGCTCAAACAGGGGGGCAACTAGCCCGTATGTCTGACCACGATGCTGTACACACTCGCCCAGCGCATAGATGCGCG
Organism: Pseudomonadota bacterium; assembly: GCA_021783175.1. The sequence goes on along the minus strand of JAJXUF010000017.1, from coordinate 20,269 downwards.
GGTCAAAGGTTTGCATGGTGTCGCTCACCACCACGCCGCGCTCGCAGTACAGGCCGGCACCCCTGGCCAGGGCTACGTTCGGCCGGATGCCGACCGCCATGATCACGAGATCGGTCTCGATTTCAGTGCCGTCACCGAGGCGAACCCCACGCACCCGCGTATCACCCATTATGGCTTCAGTCTGCGCCGGCATGACAAATTGCAAACCGCGTTCCTGCAAAGTTGCCTTTAGCAGCTTGGCCGCGGCCGGATCGAGCTGCCTTTCCATGAGCGTGTCAACGAGATGCACCACGGTGACTTGCATTCCCTGGCGCAGCAGGCCGTTGGCCGCCTCAAGACCGAGCAGGCCGCCGCCGATTACCACGGCACGCTTGTATTCACGTGCAGCGCTGAGCATGGCATCCACGTCGCGGATGTCGCGAAAGGTTAAAACGCCATGAAGCTCCCTTCCCGGGACGGGCAGAACGACAGGTGTCGATCCGGTAGCAACCACCAAACGGTCATATGGGGCGGTGGCGCCATCCATGGCAACTACTTTGCGCGCACCGCGCTCGATGCGCTGCACTTCCTTTCCAGCATGCAGCGTTATTCCGCTTGCCGCATACCAGTCCACGTCATTCAACAGGATGTCAGAAAATTTCTTCTCGCCCGTGAGAACTGGAGACAAAAGTATGCGATTGTAGTTACCGTGCGGCTCTGCACCGAAAACGGTGATGTCATACATGTCAGGAGTGATCTTCAGCAGCTCCTCGATCATGCGCATTCCAGCCATGCCATTTCCAACCAGTACAAGTTTTTCTTTCATGAGTTCACCTTGAGTTTCCTGTCCATAGGTCAGGCTGCCGCAGCCCCCTGATTTTCGTAAAGGAAACGCAGAATGGAGGCGCGGGTACGCACGTATTCCACTTCTTCCGCCAATGCCAGGCGATTGCGCGGGCGTGTCAGATTTACGCCGAGTACTTCGCCGATCGTCGCATCCGGACCATTGGTCATCATTACAACCCGGTCGGACAGAAGTACCGCTTCGTCAACATCATGCGTAATCATGAGAACGGTGTTGCCGAGACGCCCATGAATTTCCATTAATGCGTCCTGAAGGCTCGCGCGCGTCAACGCGTCGAGCGCGCCGAAGGGTTCGTCCATGAGCAGCACCTTGGGCTCCATTGCGAGCGCACGCGCAATTCCCACACGCTGTTTCATACCGCCAGAAAGTTCGTGCGGCCGCTTGCCGGCAGCTGGCATCATGCGCACCAGCTCCAGGTTATGCATGATCCACTCGTGGCGATCCCCTTTTGACTTGCGCCGCCCGAAGACCTTGTCAACAGCAAGCGCCACGTTTTCGTATGCGGTAAGCCACGGCAACAAGGAGTGATTCTGGAATACTACGGCGCGATCCGGCCCGGGATCGACCACCTCGCGCCCGTCCAGCAGCACCACCCCCTCGGTCGCCCGAAGCAGGCCTGCTGCAATGTTGAGTAGCGTCGATTTGCCGCAGCCCGAGTGACCCAGAATCGAAACGAACTCTCCGCGATCGATACGCAGATTTACCTCACGCAGGGCTCGGAACGACCCAGATGCGCCGTTGAACTCAACGCCGATCCTTTCAAAACTCAGGTAATTCTTCATGGCTTCTCCGTATTCAATGGCCGTAGTCGAAGCGCCGCTGGATGGCGATCATGATCGCTTCCAGCACAATACCCACGATACCGATGACCACAATTGCCACGATGATCGATGACACGTTCAGGTTGTTCCATTCGTCCCACACGTAAAATCCGATACCGATGCCGCCGGTGAGCATTTCCGCTGCAACAATCACCATCCAGGCGATACTCAGAGACAAGCGCATGCCGGTGATGATGTAGGGGCGGATGGCCGGCAGGATGATCCTGTAGGCCACCTCGAAAGGCCTTAGACGAAGCACGCGCGCCACGTTCAAGTAGTCCTGCGGAATCGCGCGAACACCAGCGGCGGTATTGATCACCGTTGGCCAGATACACGTGATGAAGATCACGAAAATCGCCGACGGATCGACTGCCTTGAACACCAGCAACCCGATGGGCAGCCAGGCCAAGGGGCTTACCGGTCGCAGTATCTGCACCAGCGGTTGCCAGGCGGCGTTGAAGATCCGGCTCATGCCCATGAGAATTCCGACCGGAACTCCCACCACCACCGCCAGACCGAACCCCGCGAGCACTCGGCCAAGCGAATACAGCAATTGCCAACCAATTCCTTTGTCGTTGGGTCCGGCATCGCGGAATGGGTGGGAGAAGACAGTCACCGCGCGCGACGCGACTGCCGCAGGCGTCGGCAGATTTGGTGCGACGTGCGCCTGCAATTCCGTCCACACCAGCAACACGATACCGAATGTGATTACCGGAAGCGCAACTCGCATGACTAGATCGCCACTTCTCCCGCGGCGACGAGACCTGGGGCCGACGGCGGTGGTCGACGCTGGTGGACGATCATCCATCGCGCTGGCAGCGGCTGACCGCACTTTTAGGTTGACGATTCTTGCGGACACTTTCCCTCCTGGCAGCCTTTGTTCAGGTGTTGAGCTTGACGAGCGAAGCCGTATTTACCTTGCGGTTATGCACCTTGAAGCTGTCGAGGTAGGCAATGAGCCTCGCCGGATCGTAATGCAGCCCATCAAAGAAGCGGTCCGGCCCCATCACGATGGGCCTGCTTGCGTGCGTTAGCGTCCATGTCGCGGCGTGAGTGCCCTCGGTTTTGTAGTCAATCGTTGGATAGGGAACTCCAAGCTCCTTCGCCGCATCCCGGTACAGGTCAGGCCGATACACGGAGGCGGCCGTGTGACGAATATCGATAGCCTTGCGGATCTGCCCCCAGCGCAACATCTGCGTAATGAACCATTCCGCTTGCGAGCGCCATGGAAAATTCGCCGCGTAGCGATAGAACACATTGAAATCCGGCAGCGAACGCGGCGCCTCGCCAGAGGAGTAGCGAAACGTCCCGGTCATGGACATCTTGACGACTTCGTCTGGCGCATTGACGTACGACTTCTGCGAAATGATGCGCACAACTTCCGGACGGTTCTCTGGCTGATCCATCCACTGTGCGGCTTCAATCATTGCCATGACCGCGGCCTTATGGGTACGTGGATATTTTTCCGCCCATTCCAGATTTACGCCGAATACTTTCTCCGGGTTGTTATTCCAAAGTTCGTAGCTGGTGATGAGCGTATGCCCGATTCCTGCCGTGACGGCACGCTCGTTCCAGGGTTCACCTACGCAGTAGCCGTCGACATTACCTGCCTCGAGATTTGCCACCATTTGCGGTGGAGGAATGACGATCAACCGCAGGTCATTGTCAGGATCGATACCGGCAGAGGCCAGCCAGTAGCGCAACTGGTAATTGTGGGTGGACACAGGAAACACCATGGCGAAAGTCATCGGACCTTTGCCGGTGCGCTTGTCAGCATCGATCACTTTTTTCAGGGCACGTGCTGTAATGGGGCGTTCGACCATTGCCTGCGGATCGGCCCTGACCATCCTCTGGTAAAGGGCGTTCGACACGGTAATGCCATTGCCGTTGAGATCCATGCTGAATGCCGTGATTGTGTGCCTGGGCAATGCGCCGACCCCCAGGGTCGCCGCAATCGGCATGCCCGCCAGCATGTGTGCACCGTCTAGCGCACCGATCGCTACCTTGTCACGAATATTCGCCCAAGACGCTTCCTTCGAGACGTTAACGTTCAACCCGTATTTCTTGAAATAGCCTTTCTCTGCTGCAATCACGATTGCGGCACAGTCTGTAAGCGGGATAAACCCAAACGTGACGTCCGATTTCTCCGGCCCAGCGGATTCGCCCGCCCATGCTGCACTGCGCAAACCTGCAGGCAGCATAGACAACACTCCGGCAGCAACGCCCGCGGCCAGCCCGTTGCGCAGAAAGCTCCGGCGTTCACCATCGGTCTGCTGCGCCTTGCCTAATGCTGCACCCTTCGTGCCTCGGTCTTGGTATTGCATTTGTCTATGAACTCCCGTTGTCGTAGTGGCCAAAGCAACTGCCGGCCAGTCCTGCCGCCGCTGCTGCACTCGTCCCCGCAGCTGTCGCCGTCTGAATCGGCCAAAAAAAACGGCGCCCAACCATCCGGAAATTTCCGGTGATCAGGGCGCCGTTGCCCGGCCGACGAACAATTAGTTCGTCGCCTGTATTCGCGGCCAGCCCGCCATTGGGCGATCCGCGGTAATTCGTGCTCTACACCTCTAAATAAATCTGCGTCAACGACTACGTCAACAACTTCGCCATGTCGATGATGTTCTCCGCCACGTCTGCGATACGCTGGTTGCGATCCATTGCCAGCTTGCGCATCAACGCATACGCCTGCTCTTCCGTGCACGATCGCTGCTTCATGACGATGCCTTTGGCGCGCTCAACCAGCTTGCGGTCGGCAAGCGCCGTCTTCATCTCACCCAGTTCCTTGCGCAGCGCCTGGACTTCCTGAAAACGTGCCATTGCCACTTCGACGATGGGCTTCACGCGCTCGCTTTCAAGTCCACGCACCACATAGGCGCTGACACCGGCGCGCAACGCTGCGCGCATCTTTGTGCTGTCATCGTCATGCGTAAACATCACTACCGGTCGCGGCTGGTCACGACTGATGGAACACAGATGCTCCAAAATGTCCCGGTCCGGAGAGTCCATGTCGATAATGATGACATCCGGCTGCGTTTCACCTACTTGTGCGGCGAGATCGCTACCACTGCCCAGGCGCGCCACGACCTCGTAGCCTGCCTGTTGCAGCGCTTCCTGCAAAATCTGCGACCGCTCCGCGTCTTCATCCACCAGCATTACTCTGAGCATCGTCGCGCCGTCATTCCGTTTCTCGTACTCGATGCTGCCAGCGGCGTCCGCTGTGGACCCTTTGCGCCGCCGCTGATGCGAAGCGGCTTACGGATGAACCGGCGCGGCGTCTCGCCTGCTGTAGTAGCAAACCAGATGCCAACTGTGACTTTGGCCAAAAAGTCCAATAAAAACTAGAGGATAGATCTTTCCCACAAAGAAGTTGTGGCTGAGTTGACGGCGTTTTTGCACCACAGCGAAGGCATCGGCAACGTCGCTGACCTTCTTTGGTGCGCCTTATCAAGTAGGAATACCGGCGCGCTTTGCCCAAACTGCTTGCATTGGCAATAACCCCGCCTGGCAGTGGCAATTGGCCGTTGCACCCTGCGCCGGGGTAAAATCCCTTCTGGACCAGACTCCTTAAACTACCATGCGCATTTCTCATACCGGCAAACCACCGACCAATCGCAATGATTGGAAGACGATCCGCACGCTGCTGCCCTATCTCTGGGAGTTCCGCGGACGCGTGGTACTGGCGTTGTCATTCCTCATTGTCGCCAAACTCGCCAACGTCGGCGTGCCGCTGGTGCTGAAAGACGTGGTCGATTCGCTGAACAGGCCTAAGGCCGTTCTGGTACTACCCGTGTTTCTGCTCGTCGCCTATGGTGCATTGCGTCTCGGCAATTCGCTTTTCGGCGAACTGCGCGACGTCGTCTTTGCCAAGGTGCTGCAACGCTCCATCCGGCGCGTTGCCCTCAAGGTATTCCGCCATCTGCACAACCTGGCACTGCGATTCCACTTGGAGCGGCAGACAGGCGGGGTGTCGCGCGATATCGAGCGTGGCACTACCGGCATCCGTTTCCTGCTCAATTTCACGCTGTTCAATATTCTGCCCACCTTGTTCGAGATGGGCATGGTCATGATCATTCTGCTGGTCAAATACAATCCGTGGTTCTGCGGCGTCACGCTGATCACGCTCGTTGCCTACATTGTTTTTACCCTGGCCATTACAGAATGGCGCATGATTTTCCGCCGTACCATGAACGAGATGGATTCAAAAGCAAATACCCGCGCCGTCGACAGTCTGCTGAATTACGAGACAGTAAAGTATTTCGGTAACGAAGGTTATGAAGCCCAACGCTACGACTCCACCCTGGCAACCTGGGAGGCAGCGGCAGTCCGAAACCAGACCTCGCTTTCCGTTCTCAATATCGGTCAGAGCGCGATCATCGCCGTGGGTGTCACCATCCTCATGCTCATGGCGGCCAACGGGGTCGTAAATGGCAAGATGACGCTTGGCGATCTGGTGCTGGTCAATTCCTTCCTTATTCAGCTTTACATGCCTCTTCACTTTCTCGGCTTCGTGTACCGCGAAATTCGCCATTCATTGGCCGATATGGAAAGAATGTTCAATCTGCTGGAACAGAATCCGGAAGTATCCGATAAACCAGGCGCCCGCGACATCGATGTCAGGCAAGGCGCAATTCGCTTCGAACATGTTAGCTTCGGCTATGACGCACGGCGCCAAATCCTGTTTGACCTCGATTTCCAGGTTCCGGCGGGGCACAAAGTGGCCGTAGTCGGGGCAAGCGGCGCCGGCAAGTCGACACTGTCGCGGCTGCTCTTCAGGTTTTACGACGTTAGTCAGGGAAAAATTCTTATCGACGGTCAAGATCTGCGCGACGTCACACAGACCAGTCTGCGCGCAGCCATCGGCATCGTGCCGCAGGACACGGTTCTGTTCAACGACACCATCTATTACAACATTGCCTACGGCAGGCCCGGGGCGTCACATGCGGAAATCATTGAGGCCGCTCGCGCTGCGCATATTCACCAGTTTGTCGAAACACTGCCCGACAAATACGATACGCTGGTGGGCGAGCGAGGCCTGAAATTGTCCGGCGGCGAGAAGCAGCGCGTGGCGATTGCCCGCACCCTGCTCAAGAATCCGCGCATACTCATCTTTGATGAGGCGACGTCCGCCCTGGATTCCAAGACCGAACGCGCGATTCAAGCCGAACTGCAGGAAATCGCCGTCAATCACACTACTCTCGTCATTGCCCACCGCCTTTCGACCGTAATGGATGCAGACCAGATTCTGGTAATTGATCACGGCCGCATCGTCGAACGCGGAACGCATAGCGAGCTCATCGCACGCCGCGGTGCCTATTCCCACCTGTGGACGCTGCAACAGCAGGAAGAGCAGGAAGCTCCGCTCAAAGCCGTGGGTAACGGCCTGATACCAGCGCATTAACGGCGCAACTGCTTTGTCGCCGCCTGGTATTTCTCCCGCCACAAAAAAACGTGATCCGGCGAATACAATGCTGGACTCTGTCTAAATCATTGCGTTCTAATAGCCGCTTGCCCGGCGTTGTAGGTCCTCTTTATATGAGGAACCGCATCCCAGCAAGTCCACGGAAACAATAGCAATACCAACGCGAGTTTTTTAAGGAGTCCATTATGGCTGACGCAGAAACCAAATCTTCATCGACGATTCCTCGACTGTTCGCAACGGGTCTCGCCCTGGCGCTTGCAATGTGCACGTTGCCTGCGATGGCGCGCAGCGATCAGTCATTGCTCAAACAGGCACAGCAGATCTTCAAGCCCCTGCCGAAGAACATGGCAACTGCTGCCTATCCGGTAACCGCGGCGCGCGTGCGGCTCGGACGGATGTTGTTTTTCGATCCGCGTATCTCGCTCGATGGAACCGTAAGCTGCTCAAAGTGCCACGAACCAACCCTTTATGGCACGGACGCGCTGGCCAAGCCTATCGGCGTCAAGGACCGGGTAAACCCGCGCAACGCACCAACCGTGCTCAATGCTGCACTGGAGTTCCGCGCCCACTGGCGCGGCGATCGCAAGAACGTTGAAGACCAGGCCATGCAGGCCTTGGTCGGTCCGCCGAGCTTCGGCAATCCCAACTACGCCGCCGCCATGGCCAGGATCGACGCTATCAAAGCCTATGCGCCGCTTTTCCGCCAAGCGTTCCCCGGAGAGAAAAATCCGATCACTGCGGAAAACTGGGGCATAGCCATCGGCGCCTACGAGCGCACCCTGGTCACACCGTCGCCGTTTGATGCCTATCTGAAGGGAAATATTCGGGCATTATCCGTACAGGCGCGCGCTGGCCTAGGGGAATTTATCGACAATGGCTGCATATCATGTCACAACGGGGTCGACGTTGGCGGGCAGACTTTCCAGAAATTCGGTGTTGTCGAAGATTACTGGAAGGCCACCGGCAGCAAGCAGATCGACAAGGGCCGGTTCGACGTGACCCATGACCCCAAAGACATGTACGTATTCAAGGTGCCCAGTCTGCGCAACGTCGCCATGACGCCGCCGTACTTTCACGACGGATCGGTTGCGACCTTGCCGCAGGCAGTCAGGATTATGGCAAAAGTGCAGCTCGGCAAAAACCTGAACGACGGTCAGGTTGCTGACATCGTCGCCTTCCTCAACAGCCTGACCGGGACTTTGCCGAAGGATTTTGCGACCGTACCACAACTACCAGCGGCGGCTTTCCAGCCCTGATTCGCCGCTCGCCAACAAACGGCGAGCCGCGGCCTGCACCGGTCCGCACAGGTCTGTGTCTAGCCTGTGCGGACCGGCTGCTGCGCAGTGGCAGCGAGGCGAATGGTCGCCTTCAAGCCCCTGCCATTTCTGCCGGCACTCAGCACGATATGTCCGCGGTGGCGTTCGGCAACGTTCTTAACGATGGCCAAACCGAGGCCACTGCCCTGCGGTTGGCTGCCCGGCAGCCGAAAGAAACGGTCAAAAACGCGCGGCAGATCCTCGCGTGGAATTCCCGGGCCGTTATCCTCGACTTCCAGCACCGCGTCACTTTCGCTGGTATAAACGCTGAGATCCACTCGTCCGCCGCTGGGCGTATATCGAATCGCGTTGTCCGCAAGATTGCCCAGCATCACACGCAGACTCTCGGCGTCGCCAACGGTCTGCGTCGGCTCGAGCCGTGCAATACCCAGATCGATACCGCGATTCACCGCGAGAGACGCATACTCAGCCACGACCGTCTGAGCCAATCGGTCTATAGCGACGACGTCGAAGGTGCGGTTAACGGCCTCCGGCTGGGCGCGGGCAAGCGCCAGTAGTTGACTCACCAGATGAATCGCGCGCTGGATACCGGACTTGAGTTCAGCGAGCGCCAATTCCCGCTCCTGCTGGCTATCTGCACGCTCGACCAGCTGCAGCTGAAGCTGCACGGCGGTAAGCGGAGTACGTAATTCGTGTGCAGCATCGGCGATGAACTGGCGCTGAGTCTCCATTGCCTTGGAAAGGCGCGCCAGCAAATCATTCATGGCCGAAACCATCGGCATCACTTCGACCGGCAAATGCTTTGCCGCCAGCGGCGACAGGGCCGATGGGTTGCGGGATTTCAGCGCCGCGCCGATTTCATTGAGCGGCATGAGACCACGCCCGACGCTCACCCAGATGACCACGCCGAGAAAAGGTATCAGTATCAATACTGGCACCAGCATGCGCAGCGCCATGGTCGCTGCCATTTCAGCGCGTGCGCTCATCGGTTGCGCAACCTGGATTGTCATACCGCGCCAAACTGTCTGATAGGCACGCCAAGTGCTGTTGTCCCAGGTATACATTGCGTATCCACGCTGGCTTGCGCGCGGCAGAATTGCGCGTGGATGGGTTGCGAAAACCAGCTTTCCCTGGAGATCCCAGATCTGCGTGACAAAATCCAGCTCCTCAGCGCGATCTTCCGGATCGCCGGCCTCAATACGCGGCGGCGCACCGGGTCGGTGCTCCAGCGACAGCGCCAATTGTTGCAGTTGATAATCGAACAGATCATTCACATCTTCGCGCGCCTGGAAATATGTCATGCCGCTCGCCGCGATGCCGGCAAGCGCCAATGCGGAAAGCATCCAGACCAGCAGTCGACGGCGAATGGAAAGTACAGTCATTTTGGCACCATGTAGCCGACACCGCGCACGGTGCGAATGAAGGCGCTGCCCAATTTCTTGCGCAGATTGTGAATATGCACCTCCACGGCGTTGCTCTCGACCTCTTCTCCCCAGCCGTACAGGCGTTCCTCCAGGCGGCTGCGCGATAGTACCGCGCCCGGTTTCTCCAGGAGCGCCGCGAGAAGGGCGAACTCTCGCGCCGAGAGCGTCAATTGCTGGCCCCGATACACCGCTTCATGGGTCGCGGGAACCAGCTTGAGGCCTCCATGGAATATCTCGGGCTCGACGCGTCCAGATCGGCGCCTGAGGAGCGCGCGCACGCGCGCGCCCAGCTCATCCAGGTCGAACGGCTTCACCAAATAGTCGTCCGCGCCGCAATCGAGTCCCAGCACCCGGTCTGCAACTGCGTCGCGCGCAGTGAGCACCAGTACCGGAACTGCGTTTCCGTTATCCCGCAGCTCCCGCAGCAAAGAAAGACCGGACTTGCGTGGCAAGCCAATATCGAGGAGCAGCAAATCGTAATTGTCGGTACGCAGTGCAGGCGCGGCCGACTCGGCGTCGTTTACCCAGTCCACTGAGAAGCCTTCGCGCTTGAGTCCGCGACGGACACTTTCTCCGATCATGGGGTCGTCTTCGACCAGCAACAGGCGCATTGCTTCTATCCTCAATGCGACCGAGCGGATCCAAACAGCACTGCAGGACAGCCGCACAGGTCGCCACCAAACCTCACAGCAGGCATCATCCCAGAAATTCGCCATCGGCAAAATTCCTAAGGCGCTTCAAGCCGCCGATCCCCTCACGTTTCCGCCGGCGCCGGCTGGCGCGCAAATCAACGGAATTCGTGGCAAGCGGTATTTCAGCAGCCCTATGCCGCTGATGCCTATGGTGTTTCCTCCTTCGGCAGGGTCCAGCTCACCAAGACCGGCTGAACCAGGACGACCAGCGGCAGCTGCACCAGAATTCCCGCGATGATCGCCACCGCCAGCGGTTGCAGCATCTGGTCGCCCGAACCGCTGATTGCAGCGCCCAGAGGCAGAAGCGCCAGAATCATAGCCAGCGTGCTCATGATGATAGGACGGAACCGGTTGAGCGCTGCTTCGTAGATCGCCTGCCGCGGGGGCATCACCTTGCGCAGGTTCTGGAATTCGGAAAAGAGGAAAATCGACATCTCGACCGCGATCCCGAGAATCATCACCATTCCCATCATTGCCGTGATATTGAGTTCGACGCCGGTCACCCACAGACCAAAGAAAACCGTGCCGGCAGAAAGGATGGACGTGCCAAGGATGATGACTGGGAACCACCAGCTCTCATACAGCAAAAGCAGGAGAACAACTTCGGCCAGCACCACGGCAGCGAATACCATGATCATTCCGCGCGCAGCTTTCGCCTCCTGCTTGTAGGCGCCGCCCAGCGTGTAATAGACCCCGTGCGGAAGTACCTTTCCCAAGATTTTCTTCACCGAAGCGATCGTCGTACTCAAGGCCAGCTGCCCGCCGGTCTCGGCCGTCACCGGAATAATCTGCGCCAGATTCTCCCGAAAGAGCGCAGGTTGCCCGTAGACGAACTTCACCGTCGCCATTGATCCCAACGGAAAGGTGTGCCCGTTCGGCGCCTGGATCAGGAGCTTATTGAGATCCTCGCGGTACACCCGGCTGTACTCTTGGTAACGTGCATCCTGGGGCTGCGACCAGATTCTTACACCGACAGGCTGCACAACTCCCATGTAGTCTGTAACGATGTTACCCCTGAGATAGCTGGTGACCTGATCCTTGACCTCGGCCACAGTAAGATCGTTCATCGCGGCCTGCGCCTCATTGACGTGGATGTTGAGGGCATCTCCGGTTGGAAGAGTTCCCGGATCGACCGATGAAGGTTGAATACCCGGGGCATGCGCAATCGCATCCGCGACCTTCCTGGCCGCATTGGGCAGAACATCCGGATTGCTCGCGCTTAGATTGATGACCACCGGCTGGCGCCGCCCAATCATGTCGCCAATCATGTCGCTCAGAAGCTGATGGGTGTCGTAGTTCAATCCCGGGACTGCGGCGTCGATTTTCTTCCGGATCTGGGTCATGACAGTCCAGATCGGTGGTCGCTTGGACGGCGGAACCAGCTCGACGAAGAAATCGCCTTGGTATGGCAAGTTAAGGTCGCCTCCCAGGCCAGCCCCGGTACGGCGCGAGAAGGTATCCACATATGGATTGTCCTTGAGGATTGCCTCGACCTTTTCGAGTTCTCGATTGGTTTCGACAAACGACGTGCTGGGCGCCGTTTGATAATCCAGCACGAAACCACCTTCATCCATCTTCGGAAGGAAGGCCGAGCCGACGTGCCGTTGGCCAACGTAACCGACCACGGCGACGACCACAAGGATGACAATGGCCAGCCACGATCTTGCGAAAAGACCGCGCAGCAGGCGCATATGGAGACGCCGCATCCAGTTTTCCTTGTCATGAGATGGATCGTGCCATTTCTCGAAGTTGATGAGTCCACGCGCCATCACCGGCACCAGCAGGGCCGTGAAGGCAAAGGATATGACGAGAGACGACGCCATTGTAATCGACAGGAACTTGAAGAACGCCCCCGTCAGACCAGAGAGAAATGCCAGCGGAATGAACATGATGATAGTGGCGCTGCTGGAACCCGTCAGAGGCGCCAGGAACTCGCGCGCCGCACCGAGCACCACGCGGCGTGGCTCGGCCAAGTCGGGGACACCGGCACGACGCGAGATCTGCTCAACCATGACGATAGCGTCATCGATTAACAAACCGATTGCGGCGGCGATGCCGCCCAAGGTCATAATATTGAACGTCATGCCGAATGCTGCGAGCAGCACGCAGGTGGCCAGAACGGACATCGGCACGGTTATCATCGCCACTAATGCCGCCCGCCAGTTGCGCAAGAACCCAAGCACCACACAAGCGGCAAAAATAAGACCGATAACGATCGCCTCTTCCATTGCGCCGATCGACGAACTCACAAGATCAGTCTGGTCGTACCACTTGTGGACGATAATTCCCTTGGGCTCCTTCTTCATGAAGGCGTCAAGCTTTGAGACAACCTCTTTCTTCAGCGACAATGAATCGGCGTTGTCCTGCTGAAAGACATCAATGTTTACAGATGGCTGTCCATCGTCGTCCACCAGCAGCCACTGCGGAATGGAACCCATCTCCACCTTGGCAACGTTGCCCAAGCGCACGATGTCGCCATTCTTCGTGCGCAGGGTCACATTGCGAACCGATTCGATAGATCTAAACTCGTTGTTCGTCAGCACCAGAAAAAGCAGGTCGTTGTCCTCGAGACGACCTACAGCCGATAGCGAGTTTGACCTGGATATGGCTTGCGCGACGTCGTTCGGCGTCAACCCATAGGTTTGGAGTTGCTCGGGGCTGATGTAAACCTCGACCTCGTCGGTTTGTCCACCGAGCGTGCCTACCTTCCGCACGCCTGGAATTCCCGTAAGCAGCGGCGCGATCTGGTACTTGGCCATGGTCTGCAGGGCCGCTGGTGATACCGTGTCGGAGATTAGCGCAAAGGAGACGAACGGCATGAGCGCATTGGGCGCCATTTGGATGACGTGGTAGGCCGTCCCCGGGGGCAAATCCGGCAATTCCTGCGCGAATGCGGTCTCAACCCGCAGGAATGCATTCGTCATATTGTAGCCCCAGGGAAAATCGACGTAGATCTCGGCCGACCCGCGGGTGGTAGTCGATTCCACGTCAATTGCGCCTGGCACAGCGCGCGCTACCTTCTCCAGAGACTCAGTCACCTTGACCAGCGTGGTCTTGGCCGGCATCTTACCGCTGTCGACTTCGATACGGATGCGCGGAAAACTGACAGTGGGGAAAAGCTGAATCGGAAGCTTGATCGCTGCTATTGCGCCCGCCAAGGTGGCGCCAAATGCAATAAACAGTAGAACGCGCCGGTGGCGCTCCACCAAGTCAACAAAATTCATTGCCCACTCTTCCCAGTCGATGCGTTGCCAGCACCAGAGGTATTACCACTTTCCCCAGCGGCCCGGATCTTGGTGCCGTTCTGAAGTTCATAGTTTCCGGTACCGACAACAGGGGCCCCGGCAACAAGCTGCCCGTCGACCAGATCCTGGTCACCTTTCGAGGTAATTACCGTCACGGGCACAAGCGTGGCCACATCCTGAATCGACTGCACGATGTAGGTCTGACCGCTCGTATTGAGCAGCACAGCCTGGTGCGGCACGACATACCCCTGTTTCACACCGGTGTTGATCACGACTTTGCCCATCTCTCCTGTGAGCAACGGGCCGCCCGCTAGAGAAATCTCGATGGGGACCAGACCGTTGATGCTGGATACGACGGACCCACGCAGGACTACCTTGCCATGAAAGATTCCGCTTCCACTGAACGGAGTGATGGTGGCTTCGTCACCAGCCGTAATCTCTTCGGCTTGCGCAGGCACCACGCCGGTTTTGAAAACGAGCTCGGTGGGACGGGCAAGTTCGATCAATGCAGTGCCCCGCGCAACGTACGAACCGGAACTGACGTCGATGTTCAGGACAACGGCATCGAACGGAGCCTTCAGTGTGTTTGGCCCATTTGCGCCCTCCGCGCGCAACATTTCCAGTGTCGTCTCTGCGTCAGCTTTCGTCTTCTCGTCGCGCGCCAGTTGGGCTGCGGTTTCAAGATGAGCGGCGGCCAGCTGATGACTCCGGGCCAGCAGTTGCTGGGCAACATGCAGCGACAGTTCGGCCTGCAGGTACATTGAGCGCGTTTCCGGGCTCGGGACCAGAGTCAGCAGCGGCGCACCTTTATGGACCATCTCGCCTTGCCGCACGTCGATGACGCCTTCCCGGGTGGCGACCGGCGCGAAAAGAGTTTCTTGCGCCTTCTGGGAGGGTACTACCCTGCCGTAGGTTGTAACGGACGTGGGAAGGCTCCCCTTTTGCAGAGGGATCAGGTCAACTGCCACGCTGACAGCACCGCCAACATCAGCAACGGCCGGTCTTAAGTCGGTGATGGGGGCACACAGCACGATGAGGGCGATTAGGGTAAGGTATTTCATCAGTTTTTCACTCCTTCCGGAGAGGCCAGCACCGTCTGCGGAAAGCCGGTGCCAAGTTCGATCGATAGGGCTAAGGCGGTCTCATTAAGCACTCGCTGGTAATTGAGCACGTCCAGCTGGCGCTCGAGTGCCGTTGTCTGATAATCCGTCAACGAGCGTTCATCAATGTTTCCGTCCTTAAAAGCCTGCACGGCAGAGCCTGCGAGCAAGTCTGCTTCCTTCGAAGCGGAGCGCGCTTTTTCCAGATCGGATTTGATCGTCTGTATATTCAAGAATATGGCCTTGCTGGC
Source organism: Pseudomonadota bacterium (assembly GCA_021783175.1). The sequence goes on along the minus strand of JAJXUF010000017.1, from coordinate 5,199 downwards.
ACCCACCGCGCCGTCAAGTCGCGCCTGGTATTCTGCATGCAGCTGGGCTCGTGTCGCCTGGGCCGAGGCGATTTTCCCTTGGTTGCGGTCAAAGAGCGGTAAACTCATGGTTATGATTGGCCCCAAAGAGTAAACGCGCGACGTGTCCCATCCTCCGGCCGGCCCGATGCTGAAGTCGGGGAACTGCCCCCGAATTGCTTTGCGCACATCTTCATCCGACGCGTTGTAGCCGAGTTGCAGGGCCACGAGATCCGGTCGGCGCTTGGGCAACGTTTCGATCAGTGAATTGATGTCGTCCGGCAAACTGACGCTAACAGGTCTTGCGATGGCAAAACGCACCGATGGATCGAGGCCGATTAAGGCGTCGAGCTCCTGCCAGTCGGTTATCAGCGTCATTTGGGTGGAGGCAATGGCGCTATCGGCACTCGCCTTGGCGGCGAGTAGCGGTGCTTCAACCGACAGCGCCAAGTTTCCGGCCGCCGTTGCGGCACGTACCTTATTTACTTCGCTGTCGAGAAGGCTTGATTCTCGGCTGCGGATTTCCAGCGCGCGCTCATCGGCATAAATGTCTACAGCAAGCAGGCGTGCCCGCTGGGCGACCAGCCAGTCCTGCCAAAGCAGATTCGCCTTAACCTGTCCAAGCCGAGCTTTGGCTGCCTTGACGCGCGGACTATAGGTGACGATCGATCGGATATCTTCCGAGATGGAAGCGGCCAATGAGTTGCTGGTTCCCGGACCATGAAGATAAAACTCATAGTCAACGCTGAGCGAGGGATTGGGCAGGATCGTCGCGGACAGCAGACCTGCTCGGGCCGCACTGAGTTGCCCGGACTGAGACGCGAGAGATGGGCTGTTTAGCACGGCGAGCATTCCGACATCGTCAGCCGAGAGCGGCTTTTGCGGATCGATCCTGGTCTGATCCGCAGTCTTCCCTTCGGACGGCACCGTGAGATCGAGTTGCTCAAGGCTCGCCTTGAGATTTGCGCTCTTTGTCAGCGGCAGCGCGTGATAGGTGGCGCAACCGCTCAGGAAAATGGCGATCCCGAGCGCGCCAAAGCGCAGAAATTGGCTCGGCCTCATGAGTCAGAAACCGTGAGCATCGCCACTTGCCTTATATCGTGGCCCCGAGTTGGATGGGACTTTTGCGTGCAAACGTCCGGCAACGCCATCGGGCGGCGATCGGCCGTCAATTGGCCGACTGATTGTGTCAGCCGAAAATCAAGGGCCAAGGGCTTGGGACGATAGGAAATACAACGGGATGTTCCGCTGTAAGAGACAATGTCTTGTGATTTTTCAAAACCCATAATCTGCGTATGCTTGTTCGTTATGATCAGACGCACAGCCTTGCACCGCTTGGTGGGACAAGCTTTATGCAAGATTGTTCACCGACCGGACAGCGCTTCCATTGGCGACACTTTGCGCCACCAGCCTCTCCATGCGCGCCGCCTTTCCTCCGCTGTGCCACGTTGCGGCCGGCCATGGCCTGAAACGTGAACCGAAACGGCCGAGGCAAAACGCCGTCTATTCGCAATTTGCCGAGCCTGACACACGCAGCTGCCGTTCGATCTGACCGGATCGCCGTAACGCTGCAAAACGGCCAGCCGACTCGTCTGCGGCACGGCGCCACACGGCAAGGGCGGCGCGAGACTTGCTTCTTATGTTTCTCAGCACCTCTACAATAGCTCGCAAAACTTAAGGAATTCTGAAGAAAGTGCGCCGCCGGACCGCGGGGGTGCAATGAATCACCGAACTGTGCTCGATCGGGCCAGCGGACTGCACTGCGCCATGCGCCTGACGATACAGCTCGCTGGTTGCCTGCCCCCATGGCACGCGTACCCCGCAGTTTAGACTCGTTATCGCGACTATTGAACCGCTTGGCTAAACCGCAACCGGTATCCTATGATGTACGCATGCGACCGAGAGCATGGCACCTTCTCCTTCTATTTCTGCTCGTCGGATGGCAGACCGTGCACGCGCAGGAACCCAAGACTGTCTTCCTGCAGGAGCTTACCTGGACAGAGCTCCGTGGTCTGATCCGCTCGGGAAAGACAACGATCATTATTCCTGTTGGCGGAACCGAACAGAGCGGACCCTATATCGCCCTGGGCAAACACAATGTGCGCGTGCGGGCGCTTTCCCAGAAGATTGCGCTTGAGCTCGGCAACGCGCTGGTGGCACCGGTCGTGGCATACGTGCCCGAGGGTAATATCAATCCGCCCACGGGACATATGGGTTTTCCCGGCACGATCACCATCCCGGTAACTACTTTCGAACAGCTTCTCGAATCCGCAGCGCGCAGCTTCAAGCATGCTGGTTTCCGCAATATCGTTTTACTGGGAGACCACGGGGGCTACCAGAGGGATCTGCGCGTGGTCGCTGACCGGCTTAACCACGAGTGGGCCGGCAGCGGAGTACGCGCGCATTATATTGCCGAGTACTACCGCGTCACCGAAACCGCCTATGTGCAGGCGCTCCGGCAACGCGGTTACAGTCAAGCGGAAATCGGAACACATGCCGGGCTCGCTGATACATCGCTGCTGCTCGCGGTGGATCCTGGCATGGTGCGCGCGGATGCCTTGCGGGCTGACCCGAACCCGGGGCGCGCCAATGGCGTCTATGGGGAGCCAGGCCGGTCTAGCGCGAAGTTGGGACAACTTGGCGTGGATCTCATCATTACGCACACCGTCGCGGCCATCAGGAAAGAGATCGGTCAGCGATAGCCTATTCCAACAGGTATAGTGTTCCAAGTCAGTCTATTTAGTCAGCTAGAGGTGAGTATGGAGATGAAGATGGGTCGTCGCGGCATCCGTAACCTGCTGGGTGCCGGGTTGATATTAGGCTTTTGCAGCTGGACCGCCGGCGCCGCCGGCGCCGAGATTGTGCATACCGTTCCCGGAATGCCACCGGTAGTGAATCCGGACAATCTCTACAGCGAGGCAGGCTCCAACATGTTTAGTCCGGCGGTGGCAGGCGCGTTGGCGCGCGTCTACGTGCCGGATGTGTCCGCGAACGATGTCTATGTGATCGATCCGGCAACGCTCAAGGTCGTCGACCACTTCAAAGTGGGCATCAATCCGCAGCATATCGTGCCGTCCTGGGATCTCAAGACGCTTTGGGTCACCAACAATGCGGAATTCCGCACCGACAGCACACTGACGCCGATTGATCCAAAAACCGGAAAGCCCGGGCGCGCCGTCCCGGTGGACGATGCGTACAACATGTACTTCACACCCGATGGCAAGTCGGCAATCGTCGTGGCGGAAGCACACGAACGACTCGACTTCCGCGATCCGCACACGATGAAGCTGCAGTATTCGATTCCGACACCGAACTGCGCCGGAATTGATCATGGTGATTTCTCGATCGATGGCCGCTATGCAATCTTCACCTGCGAGTTTGCTGGCAGCCTCGTCAAGGTCGACCTGGTCGATCGCAAGGTTGTGGGCTACCTCAAACTGCCGTATCCGAGCAGACCCCAGGACATCCGCGTGTCGCCGAACGGCAAGACATTCTACGTTGCGGATCTGCGCGCCAACGGCCTGTTCCTTATCGACGGTGATACGTTCAAGCAGACCGGCTTCGTGCACACCGGCATCGGCGCACACGGTCTGTATCCGAGTCGCGATGACACAAAGCTCTACGTCGCCAATCGCGGCTCCACCACCATCCCGGCACCGGCGCACGGCCCGGGCAGCGTGTCGGTCTTGGATTTTGCCACCAACAAGGTGCTGACCACATGGCCGATTCCCGGTGGCGGCAGTCCGGACATGGGTAACGTGAGTGCCGACGGGAAATACCTCTGGCTGTCCGGCCGTTTTGACAATGTCGTCTACCGCTTCAACACCACAACCGGCAAGGTAAAGAGCGTCCAAGTCGGCCGCGAACCGCACGGTCTCACCGTATGGCCGCAGCCAGGGCGCTATTGCGTGGGCCATACCGGCAATATGCGGTGAGCCGAACAAGCGCACCGTAGCACTGAAAACCGTTCGTATTGGGGACACATCCGCGGGGGTGTGTCCCCACGGCACCGAGTGCGGAAGTAGGATGGGCGCAGCAACCTGGCCTGTCGCTCAAATCAGGCTGCGCGCGGCGACCTTCCCTCCACCAGCATTGGCATGATCACCAGAGGTACGCCGCGCAAGTGCAGCTTGCGCTGGATGGCCAGCGCCGTGTGGTTGTGCAGCAGGCGGGTCAGCCAATTTTCCCGGTGGAAGATGAGACTGCCAGCGAAGAAAACGCTGCCGGGGAAGTGTTCCAACGCCTTGTCGGCAAGCCGCATGCCCACTTCCACGGGATCCGTTCCGTAGTCGACGAAGCCCGTGGAGGCCATACCGTGGGCCTGACAGAAATCAACGTAGCTCGCCACTTGTTCGGTGCATCTGCGCTGCAGGTCGTCTATTGCCTCGTTTCCGCGGAAACCGGAAATATCCACCTCGCCCACGATCAGAAACACGAAATTCTTGAAGCGGCCGGGAAAGAGGCGCTGCGCGTTGAGCAGCGTATGGATGCCGATACCGCGGAAACTGGACACAAAGAACACCGCCGCCGGTTCGCCCTCGCTGATCGCAGGTACTGTCGGTGGCGTCGGCGGGGCTGGAATCTCGGTAAGCACCTTGTCGAGTTCCAGCAGTTGCTCGCGTATGGTTGCGTAATGGCGGCTCACCATCAAACAGGCACTGATCAGCGCCCCGGTCACGAGCATCGTAATCCAGCCGCCTTCAACGAACTTTTCCATGAGCGTCACGACCAGAATGCCGCCGGTTACCGCAAGCCCCAGCATTGACAGCGGCAAGCGCCAGCGCCAGCGCCAATCCTGCGCGCGGTGCTGCCACCAGTAGACACACAGCCCCAGGAGAGTGAGGCTGAAGGTGAGGAATACGTTGATGCTGTAGAGCACGACCAGCAGGTCAACACGTCCATCGGTCCACAGCAGCACGGCCAGCGCGGCCATGCCCATGAGCAGAACACCGTTCTTGGTGACCAGCCGGTCGGACAGCTGGGAGAAGCGGTGCGGCAACCAGTGGTCGACTGCCATATTGGCGAGCACTGCCGGACCGCCGAGATAGCCGGTGTTCGCCGCCACGAACAGCAGTGCCGCCTCGAGCACCAGGGTGACCACGAGTGCAGAATGCCCGAAATTAACCCCGCCCCACTGCCAGCTGGAAAGTATCGAGGAGAAGACGACGGCATTGAGGGTCT
>JAJXUF010000096.1 GCA_021783175.1 Pseudomonadota bacterium | reverse complement strand
TCTCGGACTCTCCAGAATCGCTGCCAACAGCGGCAATATCAAGATCAAGCCGGCCCTGCTCGACGAGGCCAATATCACCTACGGGCGACTTTTCACCAATCCCGGAAAGATCGTTTGTGTCGGCCTCAACTACAAACGCCATGCGAAAGAGATCGGCATGCAGGAGCCGCGTGTGCCGCCGCTATTCAATAAATTCAACAATGCGTTGGCCGCCCACAATTGCACCATCGACTTGCCTCCCAGGGACATTTCCTACAAATTCGACTATGAAACGGAGATGCTGATCGTCATCGGCAAGCCGGCCCGCAATGTTCCTGAAGCCGATGCCCTGAATTATGTCGCCGGATATTGCTCGGCAAACGATTTTTCCGCACGCGACCTGCAGTTGGAACTGCCGAGCAGCCAATGGATGATAGGCAAGACGCTCGACAAATTTGCACCGATAGGCCCCTATTTCGTTTCGGCCGACCTGGTCGGAGACCCGAACAACCTGAAGCTGGAAACGCGTGTGAATGGCGAGGTGCGCCAATCGTGGAACACCAATGACTTCATCTTCAATACCCAGCAGATGATCGCCTATATCTCCAGGCATTGGACGCTGGAGCCGGGCGACATCATCTTTACCGGCACACCGCATGGCGTGATCCTGGGTTATCCAAAGGACAAGCAGGTCTGGCTCAAGGCCGGCGACGAGATCGTCAGCTCGATCGAGAAGCTGGGGGAACTGAAGTTCAGGCTTGCTTAATGGCAGCGAGGAAGGAGAATATCATGGTGTGATTTTTATACATCCATTTTTTGTTCTGCTTCTTCCGTGTAATGCCGGTTGAAAATTTCTTGAACGGTCTCTCATCAGAGACAGACTTTCTGAGCAGCCGAATATTTTTTCTCAGCCCATGTGAATCAAAGAATCGTAGTTGGACCTGACAACCTGTGCCCCGGAAAAAATATGTTTCGCATAACCCCTGTCACTTCCGAGTATGTGCATCGTCAACCAGCTTCGAAGAAACTGGACCATTTCGACTTCGGCAGATTTTTTCAGAGAGTGTCTTTCTATGCTGGCTACCTTGGCAAAAAATTGCTGATGTTCCTTTTTATGCGCTTCCGTTTCCGGATAACCGAACATATGCATAATCGCTTCCTCGAAAGTGAAATGCATTCTTGCCAGTTGGTTCAACTCAAGTATGGCGTAGTGCGTATTGGACCAGCCCTGCCCCAGTTTTATTGATTCTTCTATCTCGGTAAAACTCTGCAACAGAAGTTTGTGCTGGTCATCTATCTCGAGTATTCCGACCGAATATTCATCTTTCCATTCCATGATGCATGAACTCCGTTTCCCGGAAATAAAATTGAAGTGGTCTTTTAAACAGCCAATGCGTCAAGCAACCGCACAAATTGGCCCAAGGCAAGTGGGCGATTGGCAAGATCGGCTTTCGTATTCCGACGAAAACAAATCGATGATCGATTGTACTTACGGAGTAGTGAAAGAGCTGCAGATGAAAATAATTTAATAAAGCGTACATGTAATGGAAACAAATCGGGCCGCGGTAGCGCCGCGCTTTGGCGCGTATCTCTGTTTTTTGCAGGAAAATCGCAGCAGATATGCCGACGCCGATCGGGTGCGTTCAGTTGTTGAAAACAGGCAATTTCGGGAGTTGTGGCCAGTCAACTGCATCGAGCATGTTCTTGACGATTAACCCGAGTTCGGTATCGCCTTCGATCGACAATTCACGGTTAAAGAAGAGTGTGTCGGGATCTTCCTGGCGGGCCAGCAGTTGCATGAAAGCGGAGAAGTTCGCACGGAAGGAAAGATCCGGTGTGAGCGGTGACGAAAACAGGGGGCGGAACAGGCCTGCACGATAGGTAAAACAGGCGCGTCCGCCGGTATCCAGCACCTCGACCAGGAAGCTGCGGCCTTCCAGTAATTCCAGACTATCCATAGGCAGCAGTTTCATTCGGGCGGCGGCATTCAGTCCTGCAGTCAGCGTCATTGCATGCGGCCATTGCGGCAGGTGAACGCCGATGCGCGCAACCAGCGCGGGCAACTTGAATTTCGGGATGTTGAAACGCTGGCTCATGATTAAGCTCCTTGCAGTTCGTGAATTTTACTTTGATGGCGCTGTACGATGCCGGCTTCGCCAAACCAGTATCCGTCAACCAGACCGTTGGAGTTCCAATCGCGCGTATCGGGGCCGATTGTTCTTCCATGCCGTGCCGCGTCGAAGGCCGCGATGATGGCCGGGGTATGCCGCGGCTGCGGACTGATGCGAACGATATCGATCCCCATCTTCAGCATGTCCGGCATCTGGTCGAGCAAATTGTAACTCTGCGCCGACATGGTCTGGATGCCGTTGATAGCCAGGAAGGGCTGGCCTTCGCGCGTATTCAGCGTTATTCCTTCCGGGTGCTCCATGCATTTGAACTGGCAGTCGTCCTTGTTCAGGTCGTAATGGCGGGCGGTGAAACAGCGGGCCGAAAACGCCAGCGCCAGTTTGCCGAAGGCGAAGACCTCGGTCTCGACCCCGGCCGGGCGGCTAGCGTGCAACATCTCGATCAGCTTGCGGTCTGCCTCCAGCGGCGGCACCCAGCGCTGCATGCCGTAGCGCGCATAGGTCGCCAGCGTACTCTCGTTATAGATATTCAGATGCGGGCCTGCGACGAAAGGACGCCCGGCGGCAACATTCACCGCGCCCAGATCGTTGGCTTCGACCTTGCAGTTGGCCTCGTCCATCAGCCGGCGCAATGCCTTCAGGTCACTTTCCGATTCGAGCAATGCCTGAGCCGAGACGACGACCTCCTTGCCGGTATCGGAGAGTTCGCGCGCCAGCGCGATCCAGTCGGACACGCGCAATTGCTGGCGGCGGGAGCAGACCACCTCGCCGACGTAGATGATGTCGAGTGCCGGGTTCTGCGCCATCTCGGCATAGAAATCGAGCACGGCCTGTTTCGGCCAGAAGTAGAGCAGGGGACCCAGTGCGAGTTTCATGCGGTTATCTCCAAGGGCGGCTGTATGCGCCGAGGGTCGCCTGGCTGCCTTCCGACACCTTGGCCAGTTCGGCCTGCCAGGCCTGCTTCACTTGATAGTGCTCGCCTTCGGATGCCAGCGCATCAAGCGCCGCGCGCATGTTCCGGGTGACTTGCGCGACATAGGCAGGGCTGCGCTGGCGCCCCTCTACCTTGATCGCCGCGACGCCTGCCCGGGCGATCTCCGGCAGGATCTCCAGCACGTTGAGGCTGGTTGGTTCTTCCAACGCATAGTAGGTTGCGCCGTTCACGTCGAAGCGCCCTTTGCACAGCGTCGGATAGCCTGCCGGTTCGTCGTCGCCAAAGCGGTCGATCAGGATGCCGTTCAGTCGCGTCGACATCATGCCCGGCGACTTTTCCCATTTGACATATTTGGCCGGCGAACACGCCCCGACCGTGTTCGGCGATTCGCCGGTAGCGTAGGAAGAGAGCCAGCAGCGTCCTTCGTTCATCACGCACAAACTGCCGAAACCGAAGACCTCGATCTCGACCGCGGTGTTCCTGATCACGTTCTCGACCTGCGCCAGCGTCAACACGCGCGGCAGCACCGCGCGGCGTACACCGAATTCACGCTGCGCAAAATTCACCGCCTCGTAACTGGTTGCAGATCCCTGTACCGAAAGGTGCAGGCGCAGGCCGGGATGGCGTCTGGCAGCATAGTCGAGCAGTCCGACGTCGGCGAGGATCACCGCATCGACGCCGAGTTCGGCGGCGCCGTCGACGGCGCGTTGCCAATCGGCGTCGCGGCCCGGCTGGGCGAAGGTGTTGATGGCCAACAGCACCTCGCGGTGGCGCGACTGCGCATAACGTATGCCCTCGCGCATGGCCTTGTCGTCGAAATTGAGACCTGCGAAGTTGCGCGCGTTGGTGTCGTTCTTGTAACCGAAATAGACGGCATCGGCGCCGTTATCGACCGCCGCTTTGAGGGCGGGCAAACTGCCGGCCGGGCAGATGAGCTGGGGGATCTTGTCGCGCAACATGTGGACTTTCTTGTGCAGGGGAATTCAGTATAGCCATGACCCGGTCTGCTCTATTGATCATTGTCAATTTTCCGAGAGTCTAAAGACGACAGGCGGCAGTGGTTATAGCCTGCCTGAAGAGAAGCAATGTCGCCGCTGCCTCGGCGCGATACGTGACGCAGGGTGCCGCTGTCAGTAGAAATGCACCGCATAAACGTGATAGAGGGCGCTGAAAACCATCAAGTAGACCAGCGGGACATGGAAGATGTGCCACCACGAGAACAACCGTTCGTAGGTGCTGAATTGCGATCCATCCCGCACTGCGTTGAGATAGGAAACGATCATTTTCTGATAGTCCGCAACCCGCTGTTCCATGTCGGCGAACCGCCCCGCATCAAGGTCGTTTACTTCCGCCTGCGCTTGCATGACCAGGCCGATCTGCTGTGGCAGGGACCGTGAAAGCTTCATCGTCTGGAAACCTACGGTGAAAAAGTTCATGAACCCGTAGCCCGATTGCCGGGCATGGGCATCGACGCGCGTTCGAAAATCTTCAAGTGTTTTCCCGATGTCCGGGGCAGCGTTCAGCACCGCTTTCAAATCTTCCGAACTTTCCAGATTCGAACGCAATTCGTCGAGTGTGGACATGCGGCCATACAAGCCGTGATGGATTTTAGTGTAGAAGAAGCGGCCGAAAATGCCGCTACCGGCGACAAGCAGCATGCTGAACATGGCCACCGCAGCGTTCGGGGAGCCGATAGGGTGAAGGTAGGGAATGTACACATGATAAGTGGAATGGAAAATGATGGTGAGCGGGCCCAGAATCCCCAGCAACATGTGCCACCTGAACCATTTGGGCAGCGCACCCATCTTGCTGGCGAACTTGAAGCGCTTACGCAACGGGTAGAGCAAGAGCGCCAGCATCATCAAGCCGCCGGCCAACCCCAAGTTGTAACCCAGATCGAACAGCTTTGCACCGGGCTTGAAGAGCGTCTGGGGGTAAAGCACAAAATAGCCCCCGACAATTATTATCCCCACACTACTGATGAACGCCAGCCAGCGTGCCTGCTCCGATTGTGTATTGGTCTTCATCAATAACCTCCGAAATCCAATGAAGGTCGGAAGTGCCTGTAAGCATTTCAGTGCTGATCCACGAAGCAATCAACATCACCAATGACGTTCCAATTTCGGAATATGGCAATCGTAACGAATGTCCATATTTTGCACGAAGTCCGCATTGCCGAACACAGGGCATAGGCAAGCGTTCAGCCTTGATGCCGCATCTCGACAATCAGTGTCTCGTTGTGTCGTGGTGCATCACCCAATTATTCTTGCCGCGCAGCTTTGCTTCATACATGGCGCGGTCGGCAAGTTGCAACAGGACCTGGAGCGTTATTGCATCGTGAGGGAAGCGCGCGACACCCAGGCTGCATCCGACCTTCGCAGCCGTGCCATTGAAATCGAATGTGAGAGAACGTACGGTTTGCACGATACGTTCTGCCAGCAAGGCGATCTCTTCATTGCTGGCATTGACCAGCAATAGCGCGAATTCGTCGCCCCCGATCCGGTAAAGCACTTCGTTGCGGCGCAATTGCAGTGTGAGCGTTTCGGCGATTTTCTTGAGTACGGTATCTCCTGCCGCATGGCCATGCAGGTCGTTGACCGGCTTGAAATCGTCCAGATCGAACAGCAGCAGGGCAAGCCGCGACCCATCGCGCTCTGCTTGCGCGATGAGGCGGGGCAGATCCTGATCGTAGCGTTGACGGTTATATAGCAAAGTCAGCGCGTCATGCTCGGCACGCAGTTCCGCCATGTGCAGCGTCTTTCTTTCTTCCGTCACATCCTCGAAGAGCCAGAAACGCCCAAGATAACCGCTGCTCTCCGGAGCGATCACAATGTTCGAGATCAGGCGAAGGTGGCGGCCGTCCTTCAGCGCGATGTATTTCGGCTCAATCAGTTTGCGCGTTTCGAGGATCTCGGCGAGGGTCTTCAGGAAAGAATCCGCTTCGGCGGCGATCTGGCCCAGGCGCAGCAGCATGGTGTCGTTCTTCATGCCAACCAGATCCTCATCCGGGCCAAGCAGGCACAATTGGCGGAACGCCTTGTTGCAATACCGGATATGGCTGCGATCCGCAAAAATCACTCCGACCGGCAGGGTGGCGAGCAATGAGTCCAGTGTGGATTTTTCATTGTTAAGCGCGGCCAGACTGACAGCCTGCGCATTCCTGTTGCTTACCAGTGCCTGTGCCATTCCCTGGAAACTGGTGATAAGCCGCGAGATCTCGTCATTTCCGCGCACAGGTTCTGGAGTGGGGTAGTCGAGGTTGCCATTGGCGATCTCCTGCGCCGCTTTGGACAAATCCCCCAAGGGATGAACCAGGCGGCGGATTTGCACAAAGAAGGGCAACATGAAGACTGCGAACCAGAACACGGCAAAGAAAGCGCTATGCTGGATCAGGCTTTCTCGCGCTTGCGCAATGTCGTCGGTCCGTACACCCATGCGCACCGTACCTAACAGCCGATTCTCGTGAACCACCGGGATAATCGTGTTGTAGCATCCGTCACGGCTGTTTGGATCGAATTCCGTATCGCTGCGCGCGCCCACTTCACCGACCTTGTAAACGACCGTTCCGATATCGTCCTTTAGCTGAAAATTGCACAGCGGCAGCTTGGTCTGGACTTCCTGCAGCCTTGCCTGCAACAGCGACAAGTCCTTTTCAAAAAGGGGATCGGCCAACACCCGGCTCAGCAAGTAATTGCTGCTGCGCAAATTGGCTTCGGCCTGGCGCACGAAATAGTCCTGAACCAGATAGACCTGGCTGGCCAAAATCGCCGTGAGGCTGAGCGCAACGATGGCGGTCAAAGACAGAAACAGCTTTAACTGTATGGAACTGCGCGATGCATGCAGGAAATTTGAAAACATATCTGTCCTTTTTCGGTTGCAGATTTCAATTATTCTGCCTTGCCAATTCGGAAATGTTTACGGATACGTTCGTGCGCCCCTCAATACGGGTCAATAGCCCAGCCCATCCATTTTTTCAACTCTACGCTCGTTGTTTTGAGATTGATATACGCCGAAACCTGTAGAAAGAGGCATATCCCATACTATAAAAGTGGATGTTCAGCGCAAGGCGTTGATTGTCTAGTACTCTTGCCTCAATGCGCGCCAAGCTGCAGCATGATGCGCGATATCGTGTCCAGCCCGGATCGGGTGAAGTATTCCATCAGCGGCGCCAGGTAAGGGAGCGTTAACATCATAGCGGCGAATCCAACGGCGAGCGTGATCGGGAAGCCGACCGCGAAAATGTTGAGTTGCGGGGCGCTGCGGGTAAGGATGCCAAGCGCCAGGTTCGCGATCAGCAAAGCGCCGATCAGGGGTAACGAGAATTGCAGCGCAAGACTGAACAGGGTTCCTCCCCATTCAGCCATGGTACGGAAAGCGTTGGCTGCAGGCATGCCGGCGCCGATCGGAAATTCCCGGAAGCTGTCGGCCAGCGCGGAAAGCATGTAGAGGTGTCCGTCTGCCGCGAGAAAGACCAGCGCGGCAATGATGCCGAGAAATTGCGCGACCACGGGCGTAAAGGACGCATTTTGCGGGTCATAAAAGCTGGCAAAGCCCAGGCCCATCTGCATTCCGGCGATGTCTCCGGCCATTTCCACGGCGGCAAAGATGACCTGGATGGAGAAACCCATGATGACTCCGGCCACAATTTGCGCCACCAGCACGAACAGCCCCTGTGCGGACGCGGGATCAAGGTCGGGCGGGATGCTGAGCGTCGGAGCGATGACAAAGGTGATTGCCAATGCAAGCCCGACCTTGATGCGCGCAGGAACCTCTTTGTTACCGAGGATCGGGGAACTTGCAATCATCGCCAGGATGCGGGCAAGCGGGAAGATGAGTGTGGCGAGCCAGGTAGTGAGCTGGGCACTGGTAAAACTGATCACGTCAGCCAGCCAGGTAAGGAATGCTGCTGAACAACCGGATCATGTAATCGAGCAGGAGGCCGATCATCCATGGGCCCGACAGGATGAGCACGGCAAACATGCCGATCAGTTTTGGAATGAACGACAGCGTCATCTCGTTGATCTGCGTTGCGGCCTGAAAGATACTGACGATCAGGCCGATGATGAGCGCGGTGAGCAGCAGCGGTGCCGAAACCATCAGCGTCAGTTCCATCGCCTGTTGGGCTATGGTCATTACCGATTCGGGGGTCATGGTTCTTGCCTCACGTATAGAAGCTCTGCACGAGCGAGCCCACCAGCAAGTTCCAGCCGTCCGCCAGCACGAACAGCATGATCTTGAACGGCAGGGAAATCACGGCGGGCGACACCATCATCATACCCATCGACATCAGCACGCTGGCCACCACCATATCGATGATGAGGAAAGGGATGAACACCACGAAACCGATCTGGAAGGCGGTCTTCAATTCGCTGATGACGTAGGCCGGAACCAGTATCTTGAGCGGCACATCTTCGGCGCTTTCCAGCGCTTCGCTATTCGAGATGCGCACGAACAGCGCGAGATCGGATTCGCGCGTCTGGCGCAGCATGAAGGCCTTGAGCGGAGCACTGCCCTTTTCATACGCTTGTTGCAGCGTGATCTTGTTCTCGCTGAAGGGCTGGTAGGCGTCGGCGTAGATCTTGTCGAACACCGGCGACATCACGAAAAAAGTGAGGAACAGGGCGAGACCGACCAATACCTGATTCGGCGGCGACGAAGGGGTGCCGAGGGCGGAACGCAGCAGCGACAATACGATGATGATGCGCGTGAAGCCGGTCATCATGAGCAGGATGGCGGGCAGGAAAGTGAGCGACGAGATCAGGATCAGCGTTTGCAGGCTGAGCGTGTAAGTTTGCCCGCCGCCCGTTGCGGGGGTGCTGGTCAGCGCGAGCATGCCGGTCTCGGCAGCGAACGCCGAAGCGCTCATCGCAAACAACAGGGCAGCGACTGCCATCCTTTTAACGGACATTGCGCTTCTCCATCATCTGTTTCAGCCAGACCTGGAACTTGTTGTCGTCTCCGGCCGGACTGCCCGGCGCTGCAGACAATGAACCCTTGGGCATCGTATGCAGTGCATTGACTTGGCCGGGAGCGACGCCGACCACCAGCCAGGTGTCATTCACTTCAACCAGCACGATGCGCTCGCGTTGGCCCACCGCAACGCCGCTGATGACCTTGAGCGCATTGCCCGCACCCTGCTGGGGCAGGTTGATGCGCTTGAGCAGCCAGCCGACCAGCACCACCGCCCCCAGCACCAGCAACAAGCTCAGGACGACTTGCAGCACACTGCCGGAAGACATCGCCGCGGCGGGAGGCGGCACATAGGCCGGGCGGGCTGGATCGGCGGCAAGGGCGAGCGGGGAGAAAACTGCTGCAGCCAGGGCAGCAAGAACGCGAGTATGCATGATGGACATCCGTTACTTGTTGATGCGGCGCAGACGCTCCGACGGGGTGATGATGTCGGTGAGGCGGATACCCAGCTTGTCGTTCACCACCACCACCTCGCCCTGCGCGATCAGGAAGCCGTTGATCAGCACATCCAGCGGTTCGCCCGCCATGCCGGCCAGTTCCACGACCGAGCCCTGGGCCAGTTGCAGCAGGTTCTTGATCGGCATCTTGGTGTGGCCCAGCTCCACGGTAAGTTGCACCGGGATGTCCAGGATCATATCGAGGTCGTTGTGTGCGGTCGCGCCGCCGGCGCCGCCGAATTGCTCGAACACGTGCGGCTGAACCGCGGGCGTGTCGACAGCGGCCTGTTCCGCCATGGCGGCGCCCCAATCGTCCGCGCTGATTTGTTCTGTGGATTCTTCAGCCATTTTTTCCTCCGTTCAATGATTCGACTGGTTCCGTCGCCAGCATCTTCTCTACTTTCAGTGCATATTGCCCGTTGGACGCGCCGTACTTGCATTCCATCACCGGCACATTGTCGACCATGACCTGGATATGATCTTCCACTTCCAGCGGAATGACGTCTCCGACGCGCATTTTCAATACGTGCTCAACGTTGGTCATGGCATGTCCAAGCACGGCGGTGAGATCGATTTCTGCCGACTGGATCTGCTTGGACAGCATGTGCAGCCAGCGCTTGTCGGCGATGACGTGGTCGCCCTGCATGGTGCTGTAGAGCAGTTCTCGGATCGGTTCGATCATCGCGTAGGGCATGCAGATGTGGAGAGAGCCGCCAACGCCGGTGAATTCCACCTCGAAGGTCGTCACCACCACGACTTCGTTCGGCGTGGCGATATTGGCAAATTGCGGGTTCACTTCCGAACGCACGAATTCGAAATCCAGCTTCTGCACGGTCTCCCAGGATTTGCCGTAAGTCTGGAATACGACCTCCAGCAATTTCTGGATGATGCGATGCTCGGTCTGGGTGAACTCGCGGCCTTCGACGCGGGTATGGAAACGCCCGTCGCCGCCGAACAGGCTGTCGACCACCATGAACACCAGGTTCGGGTCGAAGATGAACAGCGCATTGCCGCGCAGCGGCTTGACCTGGACCAGGTTCAGGTTGGCGGGAACGGGCAGGTTGCGGATGAACTCGGAGAACTTCATCACCCTGACCGGCCCGACCGAGATTTCCGAACTGCGGTGGATAAAGTTATACAGCGAGATGCGGAACAGGCGAGCGAAACGCTCGTTGATGATCTCCATCGTGGGCATGCGCCCGCGCACGATGCGTTCCTGCGTCGCCATGTTGTAAGGGCGCACTCCTCCCTCGGGCGTGTCCGATTTGGCTTCTTCGGTTTCGCCGGTGACGCCTCGCAGCAGCGAGTCGACTTCGTCCTGGGAGAGGAATTCCTTGCTCATGGCGTCAATCCATCCTCACTGGATAATGAACGAGGTGAACAATACGTCCACCACACCCTTGGTATTGGGTTCGGCGACCGGGGCTGCAGCAACCGGTGCGGAGGCAGCGCCCGAAGCCGCCGTCTCATGCGCCGGAACTGCCGCGGCGGGCGGAACTGGCAATCCGAGCACACCATCGGTTTCGGCAATGATCTCGGAGATCAGTTTCTTTTTGCCTTCTATCGTCTGGAGTTCGGAAGGTTTCTTGCTGGAAAGCAGGAACAACAGCTTGCTGCGAATTTCGGGCATCGCGGCTTTGATCTTTTCCTCCAGCTCCGGCTGCAATATCTTCAGCGTGATGCCCGCTTGCAGGTATTGATCGCCTTCCTCGCGTTGCAGGTTGACCGTGAAGTTCTCGCCCAGGGAAACGAATTTCGCTTCATGCGGGAGTTCCGCCTTGGGTGCTTCGGCGTGCGCATCTCCCGAGGCATGGCCCCTGGTGAAGTACCAACCGGCTCCGCCGGCGACGATGACCAGCAGCAGGACAATGCCGATGATCAGCATCTTCTTGCTTTTGGGTGGTGCGGCGACCGGCGCTTCCTCCTTGGCGGGTGCAGCAGCAGGTTTGGCTGGGGGTTTCGTCGCCATTTAGCGATTCCTTTCAGGTGATTGGCATTATGTGGTTGATATATCGCCTGCCATAGGGGGAATAAAGCGGGAAACCGGCCCTAATTCAGGCTTCAGGCGAATGTGTCCACTATACCGTTATGGCGCGAGATTGGGGATACCCGGACGGCACTATTGCCGACGCTGACCGGAATGTTGCGGATATCGCCGATGGGAGAAACGGACGAGCGTTGCGCACCGGATTGGCCCTGGTCGCGCGGAGTCTGGTCGCTGACCGTGGCATTGCCCAGCATGATGCCGTTGTCGGCCATCATTTCGCGCAACTTTGGCATGGCCTGTTCTATCGCATCGCGTACCGCAGCGTGGGGCGAGGTGAAGAGCGCAGTGGCCTGGTCGCCGCTGACCTTGATCACCACATCCAGCGGGCCCAGTTGCGGCGGGTTGAGGTGCAGTTCGGCGGTTTGATCCTTGCTGGAAGAAGCGAGCCAGGTGATCTTCTGGCTGAACTCGTCGCTCCATTTGTCCTGGGTGACAGGCGCATTGATCGTTACTTGCACGGGCTGGATCGCGGGTGCCGCGATACTGGCG
>JAJXUF010000095.1 GCA_021783175.1 Pseudomonadota bacterium | reverse complement strand
GGAGCGGCCGAAGAAATCGCTTGGCGGGCTGACGCCATCTGCATACGCCAGGCAGTTGGTCGGCAAATCGGCTACATTAACCCCCGGACTCTAAAGCCGAGTGCTACTGAAAAACGGGGGGACGCCGGAACTTTATTCAAGACGCCGATGACGCGTCGTTAGTCAGCAGCAAAGCTGCCTTCAATAAATTTAGTATGGTTGGATTAGCGGACTTCAAAAAACCATGCCATGACATCTTTTCGGGGTCGAAATCGCCAGTTCAGCATATTTGTAGGATGTCCGGTTGCGGGGAGGGGCATGACTGACCGTTCAAGGTTGAATTCCTGCCAACGACCAAGCATCGATGAATGTCAGCTTCTATCAGGAGCAGACGTTCATTCGTTGCAATTTTTTGCTCTGCTAATGTTAAGGGCCGCCCTACGCTGTTGAAGAAAGCCGCCATTGGGTGTCATCTGCGTTTGAACGGCAGGTAACCGGCGCATAGCTGCCCGATTCCGGCCAAAGGACGAAGGTCGGCTTTGGCCGACAATTACAAATTCTGTAGGTTCTCAGAATTCGCGAGAAATTGCATCCAAACAAATCAAAAGGTTTCTCATCCAATTTGAGAAACCTGGCTTGTCGCATTCTCAAATTACCAGAGAAATTCCTAAGCCATTCTCGACAACCTGAAATCACTCTTGAGCCAATGGCCAACTCAGCGAGAAAACCAAGTGATCATCGTATCACCGCGGCCGGCCGCTCATCGGCCGAAACAGCCGGACTGCACATCGCCACTTCACGTCGGCTTCATCTGCAAGAGTAGTCAGTGAATTTTGCGCAGGCGATGGAAACTTTATCGAGCAGGGGTGCCGTGGGTTGACCCCATGAGGTTTGCTCCTGGCAGTTGAGGGAAAAGGATTAGGGGCATAATCCGGAAGCCCGCCGTCCTCTTTTGCATAACGTAAGAAAGAGACAGCTGGACACACATCTGTTTAAGAATCGATGCGATAGACTCGCAATCTCTTCATTTGCGGGAGACCTGCATCAGGCAACAGGGTGGTTGCTGGTGGCGGGATAAATTCGCGCGCAAATGAGCAGATTGCTCGGAAAATGAGCAATCCGCGACGAAGGGTGAGTTTACTCGCGCGCAAACCGCGCGTTGGCAAGCAGCATTGTCCGGTCGCCGGGCTCCGGATTTGCAATCGTGACCTGTTCAGGGTTTCCATCTTATTCGTATTGCTCGATCTGATCTGGATAGCAACTTCGACAAGTCGGTGCTGTTTTTTTATAAAAGATTGGCTATATATCTATTTATCCTGATTAAAGTCGCTGTCAGGTACCCAGAGGAGAAGCAGCATGAAGAAGAAAGGCATCGCAGTGCAAGTGCTGGAACTCTTGCAGCACGAGAAGATACGTAGTGCGATCAGGAATGCGGAGTCGCCCGAGGAAGCTGCGAAACTGCTCCTATCAGCCGCCGGCCATGAGGCGGCACGGCTTGATGTGAAGGAAGTTGCGCATACGCTCGCCAGCTTTGAAAAGCCAGGCGCCAAACTAAGCGAAGCTGACCTCTTGGCCGTGGCAGGAAGTTTAATCGCTAGCGGTGAACCAAATACCGGCGGTCACACTCAGTGTTGCTACCACTGCTACACGAAGTAACCTAGACAATACTTAGGTTGCTTAGGCAATCGCATGTGGATCCGATCGGGCAAAGCGGTCCGTAAGCGGATCACTGTAGATTGGGACTTGATCGTTGAACGAGCTTCTTATCCATTTGAGAGGCTTGATACGAGCCGCTTTCTTCCAGCAATGGAAGTCGCGTCCGGGCTCACGGAGCGACGACTGGATCGCTGGAACGAAAACCTTAGCGTCTCGGGTGCGTTCGGCTTGGAGAGGCGGCTCGCTTGGGACGGCTTCGCCTTGGCCGATGCTTGTTCGGCCGTTGGGGCAGTGCGCTTGGCCAAGAATGCTCCCCTGCCCTCGTGGGTGGATACTCTTCGCTCGATCGTCGAGTGCGCGATGCGTGATTCGGGACTATCCTGTTACAGCGGGCCTTCACATTCGATTCCCTTCGAGGAAATTTTCGCTGCACCAGTCGCAGTCGCACGTGCGGAGCTCGAGCGACGGCTTGTCGAATCCCCCTCAATTCCGCCGGAGTCCCGTCGAGCGATTTTCGACGATAGGGCGCTCCTCGACCTCGAGCTTGACCTTACGCGGCGTCTTGCTCATTTAGCGGGGCGCGCCCTTGAGGCGCGGCTTGATACCATGCGACCTTTCGGAACCCGTGTGGCCGCACGGGTCGCTTCTTCATCGACCGAATTCTCTCGCGTGCACTATGAACGATTTGTCGCTGCGGAGATCGCGTCAGGATTGACCGACCTCTTCACCGATCTGCCAGCACTTGCGCGCCTAATAGCAGAAACCGTGGCCGACTGGATCGAGTGTTCGGTCGAGTTCATCCGCCGCCTGAGCGCCGATATCCAAGCTATTGCCGAGATGTTCGAGCCATCGGGCGTGACACTGGGGCCGGTCGTTAATGCGGACTCCCTACGCTCGGACCCCCATGAAAGCGGGCGCACTGTTGTGCTACTTCGTTTCGCCTCTGGTCTTCGTTTAGTCTACAAACCGCGGCCGGTTTCCATCGCTTCGGCCTTTAATAATCTAATGCGGTGGTGCGCAGCCCGTGGCGCTACGATGTTGCCCCCAACTATGCGTGTCCTCGATCGTGTCCAGTACGGGTGGGCGGCCTATCTAGAGCAGACTCCATGCGCAAATCGTGAAGAAGCGGCGCTCTATTTCGAACGGGTGGGCAGTCTACTCGCTATTTTGTACCTTCTCGATACAACGGACTGCCATCACGAGAACGTTATCGCTACCAGCGAAGGACTCGTGCTCATCGATGCCGAGACGTTACTTCATCCAGACCTAGCGCAATTCGTCGATCCGCAGGCACTTGCTCTCGAGGAGGAGGATCGGGACAGGATGACCCATTCCGTTCTCCGCACCGGGCTTCTGCCTCAGTGGGAGTATAGCCGTGAGCTCGGCGTGGGACAGGACATCAGTGGGTTAGGTGGCGGATCGAGACGCTCGACGATCCGCGTGTCGAATTGGCGTCATGTGAACACGGATGGGATGGTGTTTGTCGACGAGCAGATCGAGCTTCCTCTGGAACACAACGTTACCCGGCTAGATGGCGTTGTACTCAGTGCATCTGGCTATCGTCAGGAAATTACGAAGGGTTTCGAACGGATGTATCGCTTTTTCGTCGAACACCGGGCCTCGATAGCATCCGGTCCGCTTATGAATTTTTCGGAGCTTCCAAACCGGTTCGTGTTCCGTGGAACAAAGGTCTATGTCGCAGTGCTTGCGGAAGCGTTGCGGCCTGAGTGCCTCGGCGATGGGAGTGACTTCTGGATTGAGCTTGAGCGGCTTGGCAAGGCATTTCTGGCTAGCGACGACCTACCGGCCGTGTGGCCGATGTATCGCGCTGAACTCGAAGCGATGGCGCGAGCGAACGTGCCACTCTTTCGGACAAATACAAGTTCGGACCAAGTCTACCTTGGCGAAACCGCTCGCGTGGGTAGTTTCTTGGTTTCGAGTAGTCTTGAGCGTGCGCAGACGAAATTGAGAGAGTTGGACGAAAAAGATCTCGCATTTCAGACGGAACTTCTCATCGGGACGTTGATTGCGGCTGATGCTCGGATGGTGGAATCTCGTGTGCAGCACTGTCTGCCTCCCGTGGGTAGCCAGCTGTCGCCGGATGCTTGCACCCAAGCAGCCGTAGAGATCGCGGACGAGCTCTTGGAACAGGCGCTAGTGAGTTCGAATTCAAGTCTGAACTGGCTTGGTCTCTCCTACGATCCGCTCATGAATCGCTATCAGATGGAACTCACGGAAGATCAGCTCTATGATGGCCGAGCCGGTATCGCTGTTTTCCTGGCGGCAGCGCACCAAGTAACCGGGGACAAGCGTTATCGCCGTGGTGCGCTGGCGGCAGTGGTAAGTATTCGACGGCAACTAGAGTCCATTGACAGCGAGGGCTGGCGGCGAATGTTTGCATTTGGCTGCTTGGGGGCCGCATTTGGCGCAAGTTCGGTAGGCTATGGTCTTCTGCGCGTTGGGGCGGCCCTTGAAGACTCGGGGCTCGGGGAGCTCGTTCGCCAG
This sequence comes from Pseudomonadota bacterium, assembly GCA_021783175.1. The sequence goes on along the minus strand of JAJXUF010000095.1, from coordinate 7,855 downwards.
TTCATCAGGAACCTGCCCATAGCGAGCCTGGCCACCAAGGAAGGGGTGGACGTGCTCTCAGGACGGGCCGGCCTGATATTGGTGTTACTTTGTGCATATACCGAGCTAGGGGAGGTTGAGGCATTGTCGAAGGCTTGCGTGCTAGGAGAGCAACTCCTCGCTACTAGGGAAAGTGTCGGGGGAGCCCCGAGAGCATGGCGCCAGCCGGGTATGCCCCAGCTCGCCGGCTTTTCCCATGGCGCCGCTGGTATCACGCTAGCGCTCGCACGGCTCCACAAGGTGACCGGCGATACGCGCTTTCGGGAGGCGGCTCTCGAAGGAATTGCCTTCGAGAATACGCTATGGTCGTCAGCTGAAAACAATTGGCTCGACCTCCGGCCCGATTTCCTTGCAAGCAATCAGACGGATGGAACAAGGGCTTCTTCGATCCAATGGTGCAACGGCGCACCAGGCATTGCACTTGCCCGCCTTGGCTTGCAACGGTGTCTCGACTTCGATAGCGTCATACAAGACATCGAACGTGGTGTGGAGACCACAGCTGCATACGGAGTTGGTGGTCCGGACCACCTGTGCTGCGGCACTATGGGGCGAGTGGAAACGCTTCTAGTTGCGGGAGCCTTGCTCGGTCGCGAGCATTATACGGAACGCGCCAGGTCCTTTGCCTCATGGGTGGTGGCCAGAGCAAGATCCAGCGGGGGTTATCGCATCTTCGCGAACGCTCCTGTAGGTGTCACGAGCCCTGGCTTCTTTAGCGGCACAGCGGGTATTGGTTATCAGCTTCTTCGTCTTGCACATCCAGAGCTGCCTTCAGTACTTATGTTCGAGTAGTGTGTAGCAAGGGCTCAAACGTTCGTTTTGGCAAAGAGAACAGCGCCCATGTTGAAAACTACCCCCTCACAATTACGTTAGATTGTACACGGCGGATTTCCAAACCTACGTGTCTCGCGCCACGCGCGATCTCCCTAGCCCCATGGATGGCGCGGGCGAAGAGTTCTTTGCCTGTCCCGGATTCGCCCTGGATGAGAACCGGTACATCTCGCAGGGCCAAGCGATGCGCCATTGCGACAACACGCTTCATGGCGGTGCAACGGTGGATGATGCTCGAGAACTCGGGAGATTCTGGTGGCAAGCCTTGAGCCAGCCTTGCGAGTGCCTCATCCGCGGATTTTGTGGCTGCCGGCATGAACTCAGCTGCCAGATCAAAAGGCACGGCCACGGTCTTGACGCCCTGCTCACGGGAGGACTCGATCAAGTCCGCACCGTATTTTGCCTTGGCCAGCAAAATCCAGACTGCGGCCATCGCAGGGGTACCCGGGCTCAGGTGGAATACTAAAGACTCTCCGGAGGCGGCCTTCTTAATGCCCCCGACCAGCTTGTCTGCCTCCCTGTAGATATCTTCAAAACGGGTCGGGCTGCTCAACTTGACAGTATGGGTTGAGACCCCCCACTGAAGCGCCCCTTCAGCCAATCCGCGTATTTCTGGGTCTTCGATTTGCCGTGATCGGAGAGGATTTCGATGCGCCCAAAATCACGCGCATGAAGTGCATTGAGAATAGGCCCAAGCTCCGCTGTTGAATCCCCCTCCGCGGCGCGAAGGTCTGTGTTTCCCAACCAGGCGAATAGGATCGGCATGTGGCATAAGAAATCGTGTTTTCAGATAAAAAACATTGTACTCAACTGCTTGGGTTTTTCCTGTACCCAAATAAAAAGGCCAACCTCTCAGTTGGCCTTTCCAGTCGGAACCCTACAGCGTCCTAGAATTTCTCAAGTGTTGAGAATTTTCTCAACAACTCTGAGAACTGAAAACACTCCAAATTAGTGTCATAAAGCCACAAGTAAAATCAATGGCTTAGCCATCATTTCCATCACTAGCCTGCGAAGGTTTCGCCTGAAAAAGTGGCGCTGCAATGAATATATGTATGAAATAGTGCCACGGTCCAGTAGTAACAGCCAGCCAGGCTTTCTGCCCTGCCAAAAGGTCGGGGCGATTCAGGGGGATCTGGAAGTGGGATTGCCTCGAGGGCTGGAACAAGCCAACTGCTTCCTGAATTATTGGTAATTATTGAAAACGAATAATTATTCTTCAGCCATAAAACTGGGTGAAGTCCGTTCAGATCGGTCTACGAGGATTGTGTTCCGTCAAGGGACCGCTGTCTCTTCATCGGCGGCCATTCCAGCCAGATGCCTGCGCCGAACGTGTGGCTGGTATCTGTTACCTGCAGCACTACAACCACGAGCGGCCCCATCAGGGCCGCGTGATGGAAGGAAGAACGCCTATCCGGATGTTCGTGGAAGGCGTCGTCGAGCAGCCCGCGCTAGACCCGGCACAGGCCGCTTAAAACAACACCGGCTCGGGGCCGGTGTCAGGTGAATACTTGATCTGTACAAACTACGCTCTCGCCTTTTGCCACCACTGCGGCGCATCATATTCAATTGCGCGTTCTACGCCGTTGACGTAGAGAGCAAATGCGGCATATGCACCTGTATCGTCTGTTACGTTATCCTCGCTGTTGTCCACTAGGAGGGCAACATTGACGATGCGGGTAGCTTGCATGATGTTGTCCAGAACACGTGGATAACGTGCTCTGATTCGATCCATGGGGACATTATGACCACCAGCCGCTACGCGGAGCGCTACACGATCGGCAGATTTCTCCGGGGACTCGAGGCTTACCGCGAGCAGCGCAACAACATATCCACGCCGTCGTGCTTCATCCAAAAAATTTAGCTTATCGCCATACGGATCGGAAAATACCGTTTCAAAGCTGAAACTTACTTGGGTATCGAGATACATATTCCGGAGCTGACTTGCTTCCGACTGCGCCAGTTGCGCGAATTGGTCTTCAATAAGCGGCTCCCCAATCAATGCTTCGCGGATCTCTTGCTCGATTGCGTCCGGATCGATGTGGTGGACAAGATGGGCTTTCAAAGCATCACGCAGATACTTTTTATAACAGGTTGTCTTACCGGCACCATTGTGGCCGGCAATTACCATGAGTAGCGGGGCGTTTTGCTTTTGTACTTCTCCCGCCAATTGTTCAATGAAGGAGACGAAGAGGGTCAGGCTGAGGCCTTTGTCTTCCTCCGCGCGTCCTGCTTTGCGGCCAGATCAGCAAAAACGTTTCGTAGAGCATCCACGGTGGCAACCGCCTTATTGTGCTCAACCTCACGACGATTATGTTGCCTAGTCAGCAAAGTATCGTGAGCTAACAAAAGCGCCTTTTCATCCAGCCGCCTGTCACACAGTAAGTCGAATACGCTCTTTTCATCATGGATAGCTTCATTTAACCATCTACCATGGAGCGGCCCCCTTTCGGCCCACGATTTTGAAATCCGAAAGAGGGTCTTCAGTCGCTCGCGATCATGACGGGAACGTATTTGCCCGAGTTCGCCTAGTCTAGTCCATTGGTAAATGGTCGGACGGCTGACGCCAAATACCGATGCGGCCTCACTGATGTTAAGTGCAAAAATGTTCCGGACTTTTTCCACAACGTCGGCTGGAGATATTGGCTCTTCCGATAGGGCAACGTCTGTCGCTTTGAGTACGTTGATCAGCACTAGCCCCCCCGCTGTACTTCCATGGGCTGCGCAAATTAACAGCTCGCCACAATTTTTATCACCGTCCGCGAATGCCTTTAGTCCACCGAGGACGCTAAAGCTCACGTGCGCCATAGCATCGTGCGCAGAAACTGTGGCACCCGTGTTGTAGCTGCCTCCATCCTGCATGTAGCGGCGCGCATATCCCAGCATGGCCATTTTTTCGCGAAGGCCTTCGTCTGCATTTATCTGGTACATCTCACGCTCCTGTGAGGTCTTTGGCCTGCCACTCGGATTTGGCAAGATCGCTGATAACGTTATGGAATGCTGTTCTCATATCTTTTCGCAGTATCTGGAACTGCTCAGCGAGCATCTCGGCAGACATCATATCCAACGCTGGTCTCCAACGGTCCATGTCAAGTACGGCGGAAAGTCCGTTGTTGTATCTGGCAACGAGGAAAGATGGTGGAGGTACGGAATCGATAAGGTCTGGTGGTAATGACGGTGGCCCATAGCCACGACCATATTGAACACGCAATCGTCCCCCTTGTTCGCGTTCGAAATCGTATAAGACGAAAGCAATTGGTGATTGGGAGCCTAGCCCCTCTGGCGAACTTCCCATGCCGTTCACATATTCCTCGGGGCTATGCCCTTCCGTCGGGATGATGAAATCAACATATCGGAGCCCAAGCCTTAGCGCGCGGACCTCGTTACCCGCACATAGTGCGTCGAGCATTTGACGCCATTCCACGGCGAATTGCTGCGAATCTTGATAGGACGATGTTGCGTAGGTCATTGCTCCTGGTTGTATTCGGATGGAACGTGCGCCATCCGCACTACGTAGATCCAGGGCGATTAGTGCTTCTTGGGTTGGGGCTTGGGTGCCGCTGTCGCCAACGACAAATGAGACTTGTCGGACTTCTGTGGTGACCGGAAAAGCTCCTGCAGTAGCATCGCGAATCCGTGAAACCAAAAGAGCCTGTTCAGTTTCTGGATTTGGCTCATAACGCACTTGCGCAACTACTAGAGCCAGGGGGGCGTTTGGCCATTGGCCAAGCGCCGAGAGAGTAGTGGCCACCTTTTCTCCTAATTATTTGCGGATATTTCAGTCCGCTTTTTTTGATAATTCGTTTCCGCCGATGCCCTTATATTACACACTATTTGACAAAATCACAGGTAGTCTATTACTATTTTACACACTACTTTACATTTACGTGGGCTTCATTTCGTCCACTAGAAAATCGGCGGGGGCTTGGCCATGGACGCGAGCGCTAAAGACTTATTAGTTCAGATTGGCCAAGAGCTCGATCGGGGCGTTTTTCCTGTTGTAAAAAACGGTGGATTGGTATTGCCCAGTCAACCTACCGTTTTCCCTAAGCATCTGGGCAAGGAGTCTCATCATGAACCAAAAAGACAGAGAAGATCCCCATCCGGAACATGGCCACGGGCCGGAGGAGGGCAAGGGTCGACCGGAACACCAGAAACCGCAGGAAGACCACGGCCGCCCTGTGAAGCCGCACCGTTCTTCAGCCCAGATGGTGGGGTGGGTTATCCAGAAGCGCTGATGTCGGTCTGTATGGCTTATCCGGGCGCCCGCATGTGGGATCAAAGAGGGGGCTTTTGGCTTTACGCCGAAAGCCTTCTACTTCCCAGCCTAGGACGAAAAGCCAGTTTCTTGATAGCTGTTTCAACAGAAATGCGCGCCGTTAGAAGCTGGGGATTTTGGTATGACCGCTATATAGGCGCGACTTGGATTGGCCCTCGCCATACGAATTTCCCTGATGGGTCTATCTGTGCTTTTGAGCCACAGGATGGAACATGGGTTTTCGGGGATTCACTGATCGATTTATTGGATATTTATTCTGTATGGGCTTTACGCCATTTGCACAACGAAACACTTGGCCGTTGGCCTGGACCTCAAGCAGTTCCGCATCCTTACGAGCGAATGCTTGAACTGGGCGATAACGAGCTCTGCGGATGCGGAAGATCCAATAAGCTATACCGCAACTGCTGCAAACCATCAGACTCAAGAAAAAGCGTTATCGCCGAGGCGATTAAATTTTTCATTTGGACTAACTGGTCTGTTCGCCAACCTCCCGATTTTGTCCTGCAATTTATGGTCGAACAGAACGTCCTGCCAGACCTCTCGTCCGTATTTTTCTAGTCGCCGGAGCGCACAAGCCAATTAATGGCATGTCATTTTTTTTGGCGTCCGCCATTCTTTGGGATATACATCACATCGTGCACCTGCCCTACATAATGAGGGCATTCTGCTTGCCATCCCAACCAAGCAGAGTAATCGCAATGTTCACGAGATCGTGTGGCGCCTGCGGCAAGCTGTTCTTTCCCCGACCGCAGATCCCAAACCAGCAATTCTGTTCTGACCATGAATGCCAGCGCGAGCGACGCCGACGCACGCAGGCGGAGCGGCGCGCCAACAATTCAGCGACCCGCATGAACGACACGCAGTATTGCCGAGACTGGCGAATCAAGAACCCTGACTACTGGAAACGCTACCGCGCGACCCACCCCGAATATACGGAGCGCAATCGGATTCAGCAGCGGCAACGCAACAAATTGCGCAAAACATCGGATATTGCAAATGAAGCCGTGTGGCCGGCGCATCCCTTTATTGGCGGACTTTACCGGCTGTCACCCGCCACGCGGCGAAAAATTGCAAAAGAAGCCGTTTGGATCGTCGAAATCAGCGTCCTGTCTCGCTCCGCGGGGTTTTTGGGGGTGATTGCAAAATGAAGCCGTTATGTTGTTAAGGCCAATTTATTGGTAACGTCATCCGCCTTCGGGCTCGGCATCGCTCGCCGAGATCGTGTGTGACCTTCGGAGGACGCCCACCATGCGACAGGAAGAGCAAGGCTCAGGACAAGCACCCCACCTCTGCGCGGCCGAATATGTCCGCATGTCCACGGAGCATCAGCAGTACTCGACCCAGAACCAGGCCGACAAAATTCGCGAGTACGCTGCACGACGCGGCATCCACGTCGTCCGGACGTATACCGACGAAGGCAAGAGCGGCCTGAACATCGGCGGGCGGAACGGACTGAAGCAGTTGATTCAGGACGTCGAGTCCGGACACACCGACTTCCAGGTCATCCTCGTCTATGACGTCAGTCGCTGGGGGCGCTTCCAGAATGCCGACGAGAGCGCCTATTACGAATACATCTGCCACCGCGCCGGCATCCAGGTGACTTACTGCGCCGAGCAGTTCGAGAACGACGGCTCGCCCGTCTCCACCATCGTCAAAGGTGTGAAGCGCGCGATGGCCGGCGAGTACAGTCGTGAGCTCTCGGCCAAGGTCTTCGCCGGACAATGCCGCCTCATCGAACTCGGGTATCGCCAGGGCGGACCGGCAGGCTACGGCCTCCGGCGCATGCTCATCGACCAGAACGGCTCGCTCAAGGCCGAACTGGCGCGCGGGGAGCACAAGAGTTTGCAGACCGACCGGGTCATCCTCATGCCGGGACCCGATGAGGAGGTCGCTATCGTCAACCAGATGTACCGCTGGTTTGTCGAGGACGGCCTGGCCGAACCCGAGATTGCCGCGCGTCTCAATCTCCAGAAGATACGCACCGACCTCGGCCGTCCCTGGACGCGGGCCACTGTTAATGAGGTGCTCACAAACGAAAAATACATCGGCAACAACGTCTATAACCGGATTTCCTTCAAGCTCAAGAAAGCGCGCGTGGCCAACCCGCCCGACATGTGGATCAAGAAGGAGTGGGCCTTCGAGGCCATCGTCCCACCGGAGATTTTCTACACGGCGCAGGGGATCTTTCGGGCACGCTCGCGGCGATACTCCGACGATGAATTGCTCGACCGTCTGCGCCACCTCTACAAGACGCACGGCTACCTATCCGGCCTCGTGATTAACGAAACCGACGGCATGCCGTGTTCCAGCATATACGCCCACCGCTTTGGCGGCCTCATCCGGGCCTATCAGATGGTCGGCTTCACCCCCGACCGGGATTACCGCTATCTGGAGGTGAACCAGATTCTGCGGCGCCTGCATCCTACGGTCATCGCCGAGGCCGAGGCCAGGATTGCCGACGTCGGTGGCGAGGTGGCGCGTGACCCCGCCACCGACCTCCTGGAGGTCAACGGCGAATTCAGTGTCTCACTGGTGCTGGCGCGCTGCCACGCTACCCCTGCCGGAAACCATCGCTGGAAGGTGCGCTTCGACACCAGCCTGTGTCCGGACATCACGGTCGCTATTCGCCTCGACTACGACAATCAGGCTGCCCTGGACTATTACCTGCTGCCGCGGCTGGACTTCGGGCAGGCGGGCATCTGCCTGGCCAGA
>JAJXUF010000352.1 GCA_021783175.1 Pseudomonadota bacterium | reverse complement strand
CTGAACTGGTAAATGACGCGCGTTTCGTCGCCCATGGTCTTCTCCGCCTCGATGATGAGATCGTCGCTCAGATTATCCAGACGCATGGTGTGGCAGGCCACATCACGCAGCGCAGCCAGATAGCCGGTCCGCGGTTTTTTGTCGAACCTGGCGTCCCATGCCCCATGCACCGCCATCGCCTGGGCTGCATATTCGATACCGCACAAAGCGGACAACTCGTCTCCGGAACGCATCGGGTTATCGGCAGCGCGGTGCGTGCTGCTGATGCAGCGGATGCGCTGCGCGTCGGACTCCAGCACACCGTCGAGCAGGCACATGTTGCCCGCGTGCGGAATGACGACGGCGATCGCAGCCCGGTCCGCTAGCATGGCACTACGCCAAGGCTGAGGTGATTGTCGTCGAAATAAGCGATGCTGACTTGTGCGGCCTCGCCACGGGCCAGTGCGGCCAGCAACGGCAGACCGCGTGCAGCGGGAACACCGCGGCGCAGCGCCTCCAGTCCTGCATCTCGCATCGCGGTTTCCCGGACGCCGCCTGGCGCGAAATCTACATCGATCGCAGCCATGGATTTCTCGGTCTGGCGCGGCGTCAGTATCAAAGCCATTCCGAATGGCGCGGCGATAGGACGCACGGCATGCAGCGGCTCGGGGAAAGGATGGTCGTATGCGATCAACACCACAACCGCATCATCCACCGTCACCTGCACGGCCGATTCCAGCAATCCCGCCGCAAAACTCGCGTCGTGCGCGCACAGACTGGTCGAGGGCTCATGGGTGTCTGCCGCGACACACCAGTACCCGGCCGCGGCGTTGTGCACGGAATTATGGAACCGCGTCGGCGAAATTTCGCGCGGTGCGGTCGCGAGAATCGCGTTGATGGCGTGCGCGTTGTCGTTGTCGCCTCCGGAGGAGGTGAACACCGTGGCTGCTGTGCCGGGATCACGTACGGAATGCCGGAAGGCTTCTTGCCCCACGGCCAGCGCCAGCTTGATCGGCACGCCGGCGCGACGGCGTTCCGCAGCGGGCAACATATCGCTGGCGCGCAGGTTCGTCGGCGCGGCAACATAGGCCGCATCGCCCGCCAGCATCGCGCGGCACGCCGACCAGCCATCCAGCCCGGGGCCAAGTAAGCCGACCCCTTCTACGAAGACGCGCATCATGGCCGTTTCCCCAGCACCAGGCTGCAATTGCTGCCGCCGAATCCAAATGAATTGCTCAGCACCCGACGGAGCTTTCGTTCGCCGTTCTCAATCTGATAATTGATGGTAATGGCGGGGTCGAGCCGCTGCGTGTTCACGCTTCCCGGCACGAAACCATGCTCGATTGCCAACATGCCAATGATCGCTTCGGTGACACCGGCGGCACCTAACTGATGCCCAGTCCATCCCTTGGTGGAACTGCATGGCACAGCGGCGCCGAACACTTCGGCGACCGCCTTGCCTTCGCTTGCGTCGTTGGATCTGGTTGCGGTGCCATGCAGATTGATATAGTCGATGTCGCTGGCCTGCAGCCCGGCGGATGCCAGCGCCCGCTGCATCGCCAGCTTCGCTCCCAGCCCTTCCGGGTGCGGTGTGGACATGTGGTATGCATCGGAGCTTTCGCCTACACCCAGCAGCAGCATCGCGTTCGATGAATTTTCAGCCGTCGCCCGCTCGACCAGGACGAACCCTGCACCTTCTCCGACTGAAATACCGTCACGCTCTGCATCGTAAGGCCGGCATGGAAAACGCGAAACCAGCCCCAATGAGTTGAAACCGTACAGCGTGCTCAGGCACAAGCTGTCGACTCCGCCGACCACGGCCGCATCGCACACACCCGCGGCCATCATGCGTGCCGCATTGGCAAACACCTTGGCGCTCGAAGAACAGGCGGAAGACACCACGAAGGAAGGCCCGCTCAAGCCAAGATAGCGTGACACGAAACGCGCAAGCGAGTAGGTGTTCTGTGTTTCTGCATAACGAAAATCAGCAGGCAATGCACCGCTCCGGGAATCCAGGTGGCGATAGGCCAACTCGGTCTGCAAAATTCCCGACGTACTGGTGCCCAGAAACACGCCGATGCGGCCCGCAGTGTATTTCTGTTTGGCCATTTCGACCATGTCGGCGAATCCATCCTGTTCGAGACACAATTGGGCAAGACGATTGTTGCGGCAATCATAGGCCATCAGATCAGGGCGCATTTGGCAGGCATCCAGTTCAGCGACCTTGGCGATAAAGGTCTCCAGATCGACGTCTTCGAACTCGCATGGAATCAATCCCGAACGGCGCACGCGCAATGCGTCCAGGGTCGCCGATAGCCCCGGCCCCAGGCTATTCGCAAGTGTGAAATGACTGATGACTAAGGGCTGCAAGTTAGAGAACCACTAATTTATTTTTGGAATGCACGAGCCATGCTGTAACAATTTTAGCACATGCCGATAGCAGAGCCCGCTCGCGAGGCACTTAGTATCATTTGTGCGCGGCTCGCTGTCACTGCGCGCAAGCAGTTTTACTATCAACCCCGCAAAGCAAAAGACCCCGCCTTTTGGGCGGGGTCTTTTGCTTTGTAAGGAGTCTGACGATGACCTACTTTCACATGCGGATGCACACTATCATTGGCGCGAAGTCGTTTCACTGTCCTGTTCGAGATGGGAAGGAGTGGGGCCAACTTGCTATGGTCGTCAGACAT
>JAJXUF010000351.1 GCA_021783175.1 Pseudomonadota bacterium | reverse complement strand
CGATCTCCGGCGTGATGGACTTCATGAGTTCGATGGCCCCGTCGCGCGGCGGATCGACCAGCCATTTGTCGAAGCCGCCGAGCTGGGCCAGCAGGGCTTCATTCATCTCGAACAGGTTCATCGCGCGATATTCCGTGTTTCCCGACAAACCGTTGTATTCGGCGTTTTGCCTGGCGCGCCTGACCAGTGCATCGCTGCCTTCGATACCCAGCACCCGCGCGCCGCTTCTGGCGATGGGCAATGTGAAGTTGCCCAATCCGCAGAAGAAGTCGGCAATGCGTTCACCCGCTTGCGGCTTGAACAGACGCAGGGCACGGCTGACCATCAGACGATTCATGTCGCTATTCACCTGGGTGAATTCGGTCGGCGCGAACGGCATCGTGATCGCGAATTCAGGCAGGCTGTAACTCAACGCGGGTGCATCCAGCGGATAGAACGGCACGACGGTTTCCGGCCCCTTGGTCTGTGTCCAGAACTGTACATGGTGCGTATCGGCGAATTCCCTGATCAGGGATTCATCCGACGGCGTGAGCGCGGCGAGGATGCGCAGCACCAGCACGTCCACATGCTCGCCTACCGCCACTTCGATCTGCGGCAGGATGTCGCGCGCAGTGAATTTCTCGTTCAGCTCACCCAGCAGCGGCAACAGGGCGGCGATCTTGGGCGTCAATATCTCGCAGTGCTGCATGTCGGCCACATACTTGCCGTTCTGCTCGCGGAAGCCCACCAGCGTCTTGTTCTTCTTCAGCACATGGCGCACCGACAACCGCGCGCGTTGGCGGTAGGCCCAGGCCTGCCCGTAGATCGGCGGCAACACGACTTCAGGCTTGACCTTGCCGATGCGCTGCAGATTGTCTTCCAGCACGCGCTGCTTGACGGCCACTTGTGCACGCGGTTCCAGATGCTGCATGGAGCAGCCGCCGCACACGCCGAATACGGGGCACTTCGGCTGCACGCGCATGAACGACTGTTTCAGGATCTGCTCAACCTTCGCCTGTTCGTAGTTGTTTTTTTTCCGGTACGAGGAATAGGTCACGCGCTCGCCGGTCAGCGCACCCTCAATGAAGATGACCTTGCCGTCGGCATGCGCGATGCCGCGACCTTCGTGGTCGAGCGATTCAATGATGACGGGGTTCATGCGGATTTCTTTTCAGGCCACTGCGACAGAAACTCTTTCCAGTGCGCTTCATCGGATTTGCCCAGCACGGAACGGATCAGTTCGCATTCCTTCTCGTAACGCGCCCTGGTGAATTGCCCGCGCATCAGCTGGAAGCGCGCGAACACCAGATACGTATTCACCACATCGGTCTCGCAGTAGTTGCGTATCTCGGCCAGCTTGCCCTGCTGATACGCCTCCCATACCTTGCTGCCGTCCATCCCCAGCTTGCCGGGGAAACCGATCAGCTTCGCCAGCTCGTCCAGCGGCGCATTGGCGCGTCCGGTGTACATCGCCAGCAAGTCCATCAGGTCGAGGTGGCGCGAGTGGTAGCGGCTGATGTAGTTGTTCCACTTGAAGTCCTTGTCGTCCTCGCCCTGATCCCAGTAGCGCGGAGACTGGATGCCGTGGATCAGCCCGCGATAGTGCAGCACCGGCAGGTCGAAACCGCTGCCGTTCCACGAAATGATTTGCGGGGTGTATTTTTCGATGCCGTCGAAGAAACGCTGGATGATGCTGCCTTCGTCCTCGTCCATCTCGCCCAAGGTCCACACCTTGAAGTTCTCGCCCTCGCGCAGTACGCAGGAGATCGCCGCGACGCGCTGCAGGTGATGCGGCAGGAAATCGCTGCCCGTCTTCTGGCGGCGCATCTGGAAAGCCATCTCTGCCACTTCGGCATCGTTTACGGCGCTGTCCAGCTCATACAGGACACGCAGCCCGGCGATGTCGGGAATGGTTTCGATGTCGAAAACTAAAGTCGGGTTCATGGTGAGGATGTCAATTGCGGACGGGCTGCGATTTTAGCAAAACATTGCCGACTCCCGCCTCTTAAATACTGAGAAACAAGAGCGAAAGTCCCAACATCAAGCCACAGAGATCACAGAGTACACAGAGAATAAGGTGTTTCACCTGAGCACGCCGCCTTGCCCGCAAGTCCAGCTGTCTCTTGCTCCAACGACCAACCTGCTCTGTGCTCTCTGTGTCCTCTGTGGCTAATTATTGTTTTTCTGTTTTGGACATCCGCCACATCAACGGTATTTGCGGATCAACCCCACCAGGACGCCGAATATCTCCAGTGTGCCCTGCGGGCGTATCACCGGATACGCCGGGTTGGCCGGACGCAGGATATATTGGCCGCGTTCCTTGTCCAGCGTCTTCAGCGTGAATTCGTTGTCCACGATGGCCACCACGATATCGCCGACACTGGCGAGGTTGCGCTTTTCCACCACGGCGATGTCACCCTCGCGGATACCCGCGTCGATCATCGAATCGCCTTTCACAGGGATCATCGTGGTGGTGGAAGGCTTGTCGATCAGCATCTCGTCGATGACAAAATAGTCGCCCTGCGTCTCGCTCACCGCGACGGGCATGCCGGCCTGCACCGCGGACTCTGCAAAAGGACGGGCAAAGAACTGGCGGCTGGGTATCCACATCCCGTCCGGCGTGCGCTCGACGAATCCGGCTTTCTCCAGCCTGTCCAGGATGGCCTTTACCCAGGACTTGGAGGCGAT
>JAJXUF010000094.1 GCA_021783175.1 Pseudomonadota bacterium | reverse complement strand
CGACCGCCTATCGCATCATTTTATTCGACCAGCGTGGGGCGGGGCGCTAGAAGCCGCATGCTTCGCTGGAAGGCAACACGACGCAGAAGCTGGTCGAGGACATGGAGGCGATCCGCGATTTTCTAGGCGTGAAGCAATGGGTTTTGTTTGGTGGATCCTGGGGTTCGACTTTGAGTCTGGTGTATGCGGAAACTCATCCGGCGCGTGTCAGCGGCCTCGTGCTGCGCGGGATATTTCTCTGCCGGCCGTGGGAAATCCGCTGGTTTTATCAGGAGGGTGCGAACAGAATTTTCCCTGACTACTGGGAAGACTTCATTGCTCCGATCGCCGAGCTGGAGCGGGGTGACTTGTTGCGCGCGCATTATCGGCTGCTCGTTGGCAGCGATGAAGTAGGGCGCATGGCGTCGGCCAAGGCATGGTCGACTTGGGAAGGCCGGACGTCGACGCTGCACCAGCAGCGGGTGGTGGTAGAGCATTTTGGCGACCCGCATGTTGCGTTGAGCCTGGCGCGCATCGAGGCGCATTATTTTATGCATGACAGCTTTCTCGAGCCGGAGCAAATACTGCGTGATGCCGATCGCCTGCAGGGGATTCCGGGATATATCGTTCATGGGCGTTACGACATCATCTGTCCGCTGCAGAACGCGTGGGAGCTGCGCGGTCGCTGGCCTGAGGCGCGGGTGACCATTGTGGCGGACGCGGGACACTCGGCGCGCGAGGTGGGTAATATTGATGCGCTGGTGGAGGCGACCCAACAGATGCGCCGCGTGCTGGCCTCGGCTTAAGGCGATGGGAGTGTATGCGATAGGTGACATTCAGGGCTGCGCAGATTCATTGTATGCGCTGCTGGCCAAGATCGGGTTCCGTCGCGCACGCGACGAGTTGTGGTTTACGGGTGATTTGGTCAATCGTGGTCCGCGTTCTGCCGAGGTGCTGCGTTTCGTGATCGGGTTGGGCGAGAGAGCACACACGGTGCTGGGAAATCATGATTTGCATCTCCTGGCGTTGGCTGCCGGTCGCGGGCGCTGGCGTGAAGAAGATTCTTTGCGTGACGTGCTGGAGGCGGATGATCGCGTAGAGCTGCTGGAGTGGCTGCGTAGGCAGCCGCTGCTGCATCATGACGACAGCCTGGGCTATACCATGGTGCATGCCGGGCTCGCTCCGCAGTGGGATTTGGCAACCGCGCAGGCGCTGGCGCACGAGGCTGAGGAGGTCGTGCGGGATTCGGAAAAGAATGATTTCTTCTCCCAGATGTACGGTGATGCCCCGGATTGCTGGGATGCCGCATTGCAAGGTTGGGATCGGCTGCGATTCGCAATCAACGTGTTTACGCGGATGCGTTTCTGCGATGGCGAGGGGCGAATGGATTTGCGTTTCAAGGGCGCTCCGGGATCGCAACCGGAAGGTTTATATCCATGGTTTGAGGTGCCTGATCGCAGGAGCAGTGATTTACGCATTGTCTTTGGCCACTGGTCTGCGCTGGGGTTTTGGCGGCAGTCGGGCGTTGTCGGGCTCGATAGCGGGTGTCTTTGGGGTGGGTCTTTGTCTGCGTTGCGGCTGGATGGGAACAACGAGTGCTACAGCGTTCCGTGTCAACGGCAGGCGGTAAGTCGATTGACCTAGGAAAATGGACAGCGCCAGGCGGGCTATAATTTTCAATACGGTGTCTTTCCGCATTTACATGATGCAAAATTGGTTCGGTAATGGGTGAATCGAGTGAGGGGCTTGTGACAGGCGGACATCTTATCGAAGTGGCGGTTAAGTCGGCGTACATAGACTCTCAGTCGGAGCCGGATGCGAATCGCTATGTTTTTGCCTATACCGTGACCATCACCAACAGCGGGAGCGTTGCAGCGAGGCTGTTGGCCCGACACTGGATTATTACGGACGCCAACAACAAGGTTCAGGAAGTGCGTGGGTCAGGAGTGGTGGGTGAACAGCCGTATCTCGCTCCCGGCAGCAGTTTTGAGTATACGAGCGGTACTGTGCTGGAGACTCCGGTTGGCAGTATGCGCGGTAGTTATCAGATGATCACCGACGATGGCGTCGAATTCGACGCCGAGATTCCGGCGTTTGTTCTGACGATGCCGCGCACCCTGCATTAAAGGGACAGCACGCGCGAGTCCGCTTAGATGTCGAGGTTTGCCACCGCGAGCGCATTCTTTTCGATGAAGTCGCGCCGCGGCTCCACCTGTTCCCCCATGAGGGTAGTGAAAATTTCGTCGGCGGCAACGCCATCTTCGATGTTCACTTTGAGGAGCCGGCGCGTTGTGGGCTCCATGGTCGTTTCCCATAGCTGTTCCGGATTCATTTCTCCGAGCCCCTTGTAGCGCTGAATAGTCTGGCCGCGACGTGCTTCTTCCATCAACCAGTTGATGGCATCGTCGAAAGTTGACACCGGCTGGGTCTTGTCGCCTCGTTGGATGGTAGCACCTTCGCGCAATAGGCCGCCGAGCTGGCCGCCGAGGGCTCGGAGTGATCGGTACTCCCCGGAACTGATGAACTCGGCATCGATGCGGCTGCTGCTGATCGAGCCGTGCTCGCTGCGATTCACGAGAATCTCATGGGCGCCGTTGAGTGAGCTGAGCCCCACAGTCGTGGTGTAGCGGGCGCCGTTCTGCTCGGAGCCGAGCATGGTCTGCAGATTTTGTGCGAACTGTTCGATCTTGGCGCGCTGCTTCAAATCGTCGGCAGTCAGGGTTGGCAAGTAGATGAGCTTGCGCAGCATCTTGGCGTCGTAGCGACGCGACAACCTCTTAATCGTAGCCTCCACCGACAGGTAACTGGTGCACAGGGCGGCCAGCGCTGCGCCTTCAACTGCCGGCTTGCCTGGCGATCCGGTAAGAACTGCTCCGTCCAGGGCCGATTCGAGCAGGTGGGACTCCAGTTCGATGTCGTCTTTGAGATAGCGCTCTGTCTTGCCGCGCTTGACTTTGTAAAGCGGCGGTTGGGCGATGTAGATATGGCCGCCGGCCAGCAGTTCCGGCATCTGGCGGTAAAAGAAGGTCAACAAAAGCGTGCGAATGTGCGATCCATCGACATCGGCGTCGGTCATGACAATTATGCGGTGGTAGCGCAATTTATTGATATTAAAGTCATCTTTGCCTATTCCGGTACCGAGGGCGGTGATCAGTGTGCCGACCTCGGCGGATGCCAACATTTTATCGAAGCGGGCGCGCTCGACGTTCAGGATTTTGCCTTTGAGCGGGAGTATTGCTTGGAAGCGTCGGTCGCGGGCCTGCTTGGCCGACCCGCCGGCCGAATCACCCTCGACCAGGTAAAGTTCGCAGAGTGTTGGATCGCGTTCCTGGCAATCGGCAAGTTTTCCGGGCAGCCCGGCGATATCCAAAGCGCCTTTGCGACGCGTCATTTCGCGCGCCTTGCGCGCTGCTTCGCGTGCTCGCGCCGCCTCGATAATCTTGCCGGCGATCACGCGCGCATCGCCCGGGTTTTCTTGCAAAAACTCGCTTAGGCGCTCGTTGACGATTGATTCGACGACACCCTTGACCTCGGACGATACGAGCTTGTCCTTGGTCTGGGAGGAGAATTTGGGATCGGGAATCTTGACCGACAATACGGCGGTGAGGCCCTCACGGGCGTCATCGCCAGTGGGTGCGATTTTGTCTTTTTTGGCAATGGCGAGGTTTTCAATATGCTGATTGAGCGTGCGCGTCATGGCGGCGCGCAAACCAGCAAGGTGGGTACCGCCGTCGCGCTGCGGGATATTGTTGGTATAGCAGAAGATGTTTTCCTGGTAGGAATCGTTCCATTGCATCGCGAGTTCGAGGCCCATACCGTCTTTTTCGGCAGCGATGTAGATGACCTTTTCGTGCAGGGGCGTTTTGTTGCGATTCAAGTGGCTGACAAAAGCGGCTATGCCGCCCTGATACTCAAATACATCTTCCTTAAGCTCGCGGTCATCACGCAGGATGATCTTGACGCCGGAGTTGAGGAAGGACAGTTCGCGCAGCCTTTTAGCCAGAAGTTCGTAGTGGAAAACCGTGTCGGTAAAAATCTTAGGACTGGGAGTGAAGTGGATATCGGTTCCGGTGTCATCGGTGTCGCCAATAGTCTTTAGCTGAGCTTGCGGTTCGCCGAGCAGGTACTTCTGGTAATGAATTTTCCCCTCGCGGCGAATAGTGAGTTCGAGGGTGTCGGACAAGGCATTGACCACCGAAATGCCGACGCCGTGCAGGCCGCCGGAAACCTTATACGAATTTTGATCAAATTTACCGCCGGAATGAAGCACAGTCATGATGACTTCGGCCGCGGATTTGCCCTCTTCGGGAATGATGCCTGTCGGGATACCGCGTCCGTTATCGGAGACGGTGACGGAATTGTCCGTGTGGACCGTCACCAGAATTTGGGAACAGTAGCCGGCAAGGGCTTCGTCGATGGAATTGTCAACGACCTCAAAGACCATGTGATGCAAACCAGTGCCATCATCGGTATCGCCGATGTACATACCGGGTCGTTTTCGGACAGCATCAAGCCCCTTTAGGACCTGGATACTGGTGGAGTCGTAGACTGGCTTTTTGTCCATGGAGACGCCTGCGCGCAAAAGAAACTATTCTATCATTTTTCGACGATGGGACGGGACCTTATGTCTGATTTCGGCGCCAATTGTGAGAATTTTGATTATTGGATGCGGCCGTGTTCCACGTGAAACACTTGGGTCGTCTGCGTCAGATCCCATTCATCCAAACTGGTGACAAATACCTGGCAATCGAGGGTCTTAAGCGCCTCAACGGCGCGGGCTCGGTGCCTCGCATCGAGCTCGGCGCCGATATCATCCAGCAATAAGGCGCACCGCTTCCCTGGCTGTTGGGCCAAAAGGCGCACTTGTGCCAAGCGTAGTGCGGTAATGAGCAACTTCTGTTGTCCATGGGATGCGACGGAGCGCGCTTCGCTTTCTCCCAAAACAATTGCAATATCGGCCCGCTGGGGTCCGGATCGCGTATACCCGCGCGCTGAATCCAGCTCACGATCGCGCTGTAACTGTTCGAGCAACGGAAGATCCTGGGGCCAGCCGGGTTGGAAATGTAGCTGAACCCCGGGTATCTCCAACAGGTCTTCGGCCAAACGTAAGGATTCCTGATGCCAGCGCTGCCACAGCGTCTTGCGCCAGAAGGTCAATCGCTCCCCCGTTGCGGCAAGCTCGGGGTCCCAGGCGTAGCGGGCAGCGGGTGGTAGTCGATTACGAAGCGCAGCGTTGCGTTGATCCAGCAATCGCCGGTAACGTAGCCAATGCGTATGGAAATCTTGTTCCACGTGAAACAAAAGCCAATCCAAAACCCCCCGCCGGTGCGCCCCACTGCGCAAAAACTGGTAATGAGTGTCAGGCGTAATCGCGAGCAATGGTAGTGCCTGCGCCAATGCTGCAGCACTACCGATTGGGATGCCGTTCAGGTGGATCGTCCTTTCCTGACCATCATGCTCGAGCCCAATGCGGCTTACGCCTTTTTCCTCGCGCGATTCTCCGAATATGTACCACTTGCTCGCGCCTTTTTGGATCAACCCAGCAAGCTGCTTCGTTCGAAAGGACCGCCCCGTCCCCAATAAATGTATGGCTTCCAGCAATGTGGTTTTACCGCTCGCATTCGGACCCACAATCACATTGGTGCCAGTCCCGGGCTCCAGACTGACGTCCCTTAGCACTCTGACATTCTTTATTTCCAAGCGGGTAAGCGGCATGCCACCTTCCAAGCCGGCAACCGCGTTATAGGCGCATCGGCATTACAACGTATTGATTTTTGCTGTCCCCGGGGGCAGTTAACGTGCAACTGCTGTTGGCATCCGTTAAACCCAGCTCGACTTCCGTTGACTCCAGCGCAGCCACTGCTTCGCTGATGTAATTCACATTAAAACCGATATCCAACTCATCCCCGTTATAGTCAATCGCTAACTCTTCCTGCGCTTCCTCCTGTTCCGGGTTGTGCGCCGACAAGCGCAACATCCCAGGCCCCACGGTAAACCTGACGCCACGATACTTCTCATTCGACAGAATCGCTGCACGGCTTAACGTTTCCCTGAACACTTCGCGCCCTATCAGCACCCGCGTCTGCTGATTGTGCGGAATCACCTTGCTGTAATCCGGAAAACGCCCATCAATTAACTTCGAGGTAAACGTCAAATCCTTCATCACCACCCGGATATGGTTCGTTCCTCCTTTTATCTCAACTTCATCATCCGAATCTGCCAGAAACCGAACCAGTTCCAACACGCCTTTTCGCGGAATGATGCATTGCCGTTCTCCCGTAAACGGCTGCTCTAACCTCACCTCACTCAAACCCATGCGATGACCGTCCGTGGCCACTGCCCGCAGGCGCTCGCCCGACACCTCTAGCAGCAGTCCGTTCAGGTAGTAACGCACATCCTGTTGCGCCATACAGAATTGTGTCTTCTCCAACAATCGCCGCAGGCTACTTTGCGGTAAAGTAAGTGCCCACTGCCACTGTGATGCTTCCAAATTGGGAAACTCCGCCGCGGGCATGGTCAGAAGCGTGAAACGGCTGCGCCCAGATTTAATTAGCGCTTTGCCTTTCTCCAAGCGGAACTCGATCACCGCCTGGGCGGGTAAAGCCCGGCAGATGTCGAGCAGCTTGCGCGCCGGCACCGTAATTTCCCCATCCTCTCCTTGCGCGGTCCGGGTATTCACGATCACCTCAACCTCAAGATCAGTGCCGGTCATCGATAAAACGCCTTGACTGTGACGTAGCATCACGTTCGACAGGATCGGCAACGTCTGTCGCCGCTCCACGACGCCCGCCACGAAACCCAGCGGCTTCACCAACTCTTCTCTTTGAATAGTTATCTGCATTGCTTTATCCAAATAAACATTCTGTTTTATTTAATTAACCTTTGTTACTACTGTTATAGGCAGCACCGAATTCTGTGGGTAACTCACCAGCGCCCGGCAATTCCCCTGCAAGACGCCATTCCAAATCTGTGGATAGATACTCCGCTTGTCTGTGAACTTCCGGTTGCGGTTTTGTGAACAATTTTCGTCCTTACCAGCACCTCGCCCACGTCCCCAGTTTTATCCACACGCTACACGCATCTCTTCAGGTCGTCAGAATGCGTAGCAGATTGCCGTAATCTTCCTTTACTCGCACATCGTTTTGCGACAACTCTTCAATCTTGCGGCATGCGTGAATCACCGTCGTGTGATCCCGGCCTCCGAAGGCGTCACCAATCTCCGGCAAACTGTGACTCGTCAACTCTTTCGCCAATGCCATCGCAACCTGCCTCGGGCGCGCAACCTGCCGCGCCCGACTCTTCGAGTGCAGATCAGACACTCGGATCTTGTAATACTCAGCCACGGTTTTTTGTATGTTGTTAATCGTCACCAGACGTTCGTGGAACGCCAGCAAATCTTTCAGCGCCTCGCCGGCCAACTCCATGCTGATTGGTTGTCCGGTGAAACGCGCGCCCGCAATCACCCTGCGCAGTGCTCCCTCCAGCTCGCGCACATTGGAACGCACGCGCTTGGCGATAAAGAACGCCACTTCCTCCGATAAAGCCACACCCTCTTGCTGCGCCTTCTTCATCAAGATCGCCACTCGCGTTTCCAGTTCCGGCGGATCGATCGACACCGTCAATCCGCTGCCGAAACGCGAGATCAATCTTTCCTCAACACCTACCAGCTCTTTCGGAAACCGATCTGATGTGATAATGACTTGCCGCTGTCCCTCAAGCAAGTTATTGAATGTATGAAAGAATTCCTCTTGAGAGCGTTCCTTGCCAACAAAAAACTGGATGTCGTCGATCAGTAGCGCATCCAACGTACGGTAGTGGCGCTTGAATTCGTTAATCGCGTTGTGTTGCAGCGCTTTCACCATGTCAGCAACAAAGCGCTCTGAATGGACATAGGCCACGCGCGCATCCGGCATTTCCTCCATCATGAGATGGCCAGCCGCCTGCATCAGATGGGTCTTACCCAGCCCCACGCCGCCGTAAATAAACAAAGGATTGTAGGCACCGCCAGCATTCTCGCCTACTTGCCTTGCCGCCGCGCGCGCCAACTGATTCGACTTTCCTTCAACATGAGTATCGAACGTGAAGTCCGGGTTTAGTCTCCCTGGTACAACAGCCGGCCTTTTGCTTGGCCGTTCACCACCAGTTGAGCGGCTCCCAGCTCCTGCCTCCGAATCAGGCGCCACTCCTCCACCGATCTCAATGACAACGTCCACCTCGTGTTGATTGTACTGGCCGGCGAGTTCGGTGATGCGATTCATGAAGCGTTCTCGCACCCAATCCATCACGAATCGATTTGGAGCCAACAAACGCAACGAGCGCGCCTCACGAACTGCCTGCAACGGGCGAATCCAGGTATTGAACTGTTGGGCGGACAGCTCCTCTTCCAGGCGCTCAAGACACTTTTTCCACAATACTGGCTGACCCACGTCCCGTCCCAAAATTTAAAGTTATGCGTCGACATCAGGGACCGGCAAGTCTAGCCTCTCGTGGCGCAGTTATCCACAAGCAGCCGCTAAAGTCGCCTGCGACCTTTACCTGCCTAGAAAATGCCTCAAGCGGTTGACAAATGCGCGTCAAAGGCAGTAAGTTTGCGCCCCTTTGCAGAACATCGGCTACCCGATACCAACCACGCAGGCGACTAGTCATGAAGAGAACTTACCAACCCAGCGTGCTGAAGCGCAAACGCACCCATGGTTTCCGCGCACGCATGAGCACCGCCGGCGGCCGTGCCGTACTGAGCGCCCGACGCGCGCGTGGGCGGGCACGGCTAAGCGCCTGACCCTTGAAACCGCAGCCGGGCACGAGCTGCCGAAAACCTACCGCTTACTCGCCAGCACAGGGTTCCAACGCGTCCTGCGCGAAGGCCGGCGATCCAGTGATTCGTTCTTCACTGTGTCTGTCGCCCAAAACAATCTCGGCCACCCGCGCCTCGGCGTCACCGTTGGCCGTAAGGTGTCACCCAAAGCTGTCGTGCGCAACGTGATAAAACGCCAAATCCGAGAATCTTTCCGCCACAACCGCGCGCAACTCCCGCCGGCAGATGTGGTAGTCGTCGCACGCGCGCCTGCCGCCAAAGAAACACGCGGCGCGCTGCGCGCGGCACTGCAACGTCATTGGGACCGGATTTCCCAGTCATGCGCAAAGCCCTAATACTCCTCATCCGCGCCTATCGCTACGCGATCAGCCCGCTGCTGGGCAATCAGTGCCGCTTCTACCCCAGCTGCTCGCACTATGCTCAGGAAGCCTTGGAGACCCATGGCTTGCTGAAGGGCGCATGGCTTTCCGTACGCCGCTTACTGCGCTGCCATCCATGGCACCCCGGTGGTCTCGACCCTGTACCGCCTAGATCCGCTACCCGACTCCTGAAAGGCCATCATGGATAACCAGCGACTCATCCTTGTTGTTGCCTTGTCCGTGATCCTCCTGTTTCTGTGGCAGGCGTGGGACAAGCAACATATCGAAGCCCCAGTGGCGCCGACCACCAGCACAACGACATCGCCGTCGGGGTCAACCGTACCCACGCTCACGACTCCCGGCACCCAAGCCACGAGCACGGCACCCAGCAGCGAGCCACCTCACGGCCAGCGCATTCACATCACGACCGACCTCCTGCAGGCGCAAATTGACACCAGTGGTGGCGATCTACGCGACCTGTACCTACGCGCCTACCCAGTAAAAGTAGGTGAACCTCAAAAGCCGTTCGAGCTGCTGCGCGATGCCGGCAACTACCTCTTCTACGTCCAAACAGGTTTGTTCGGCCACTCACCGTTCTGGCCCAACCACAAGACGCTCTACAACACTAGCGCTACCACTTACCAACTCGCACCCGGCCAGCAAACGCTGCAGGTACCGCTTACCTGGAGCGGGCCTGACGGTCTGCGCGTCACTAAAACTTACACATTCCACCGCAACAGCTATGTCGTGGATGTAAGTTATGCCATCACCAATGGTGGCAAACAGCCGCGCAACGCTTATCTATATGCGCAACTGCTGCGTAGCTACATCGCGCCTCCGCACCACATGTTTGGTGTGGCGCCGAGCTATACCGGCGCCGCCGTCTACAGCCCGGCCAAAAAATACGACAAGGTCCCCTTCGAACATATGGCCGCCAAACCGCTCAAAATGAACGTAACCGGCGGCTGGGTGGCAATGCTGGAGCATTATTTTGTCGGCGCCTGGGTGCCGCCAGCGACAACAGCCAGCGAGTTCTACAGCCTGGTCAGCGATGGCAATCACTACACAGTCGGTTACAAGACGACGGCTCCAACCACCATTGCCCCCGGGGCAACCGCCACTCTCGACGCCCGCCTTTACGCCGGGCCAACGGAACAGGCGCGCCTCAAAAAAGTCGCACCAGGACTCGATCTGACGGTCGACTACGGCCTGCTCACCTTCATCGCCGCACCCCTTTACTGGTTGCTGGCTCATATCCACGACATCGTTGGCAACTGGGGTTGGTCGATCATCTTGCTAACGGTGCTGATCAAACTCGCCTTTTACCCGCTATCGGCCACCAGCTACCGCTCGATGGCCCATCTGCGCCGCGTGCAGCCTAAACTTGCGAGCCTCAAGGAGCGTTACGGCGACGATCGCGAGAAGATGAGCAAGGCGATGATGGAGATCTACAAGACGGAGAAGATCAATCCGCTCGGCGGCTGTTTACCGATCGTTGTACAGATACCGGTTTTCATTTCGCTCTACTGGGTCTTGCTCGAAACCGTGGAGTTGCGCCAAGCACCTTTCATATTCTGGATCCATGACCTGTCTGCAGCCGACCCGTATTTCATTCTGCCGATCCTCATGGGCATCTCGATGTTGACGCAACAGATCATCAGCCCGCAGATGACCGACCCGATGCAGCGCAAGGTCATGATGGCCATGCCCGTGCTATTCACATTTTTCTTTGCCTTCTTTCCTGCCGGACTCGTCCTGTACTGGGTGGTTCAAAACATTCTCTCGATCGCACAGCAATGGTGGATCACACACCGGTTCGAGGCCAGCGCACGCAACAAGAAATAGCCACCAGCCGCCATGGATAATTCTCCTCGCGCCCGGAACGGCGGGGACACCATCGCGGCAATAGCAACACCGCCCGGCCGAGGCGGCATCGGCATCGTGCGGGTGTCCGGCCCTCTGGTGGCGCAGCTGGCGCACGCCATCCTCGGCGTCCTACCGCAGCCCCGCCTGGCGCTAGTGCGCAAGTTTCGCGACACCCGTGGCCAAGCCATCGACCACGGGGTGGCTATATTCTTTCCCCGGCCGGCGTCCTTTACCGGCGAAGATGTCCTCGAGCTTCACGGCCACGGCGGCCCAGTTGTCATGGACCTGCTCATGGCGCGGCTCATCGAGCTCGGTGCCCGTGCGGCACGTCCCGGCGAGTTCTCCGAACGTGCGTTTGTCAACGGCAAACTCGACCTTGCCCAGGCGGAAGCGGTCGCCGACCTGATTGAAAGCGGATCGGCCAGCGCTGCACGCGCTGCAATGCGCTCACTGCAAGGCGAGTTCTCCGAACGCATAGGCAAAATAGCTGAAAGTCTCGTCGCGCTGCGCGTTCAGGTGGAGGCAGCGATCGATTTTCCGGAAGAAGAAATAGATTTTCTAGCAGAACCAGCGCTTCACGAGCATTGCAGCTCTCTGCAGGCGAGTCTCAAGGAACTGCTGGAACCTGCGCGCCAAGGCTGTCTGCTGCGTGAAGGCATGACGGTGGTTCTGGCTGGCCGCCCCAATGCCGGCAAATCCAGCCTGCTCAATGCCCTCGCGCAAAGCGACCGCGCCATCGTCAGCCCTCATCCCGGTACCACGCGCGATGTAGTGCGCGAATACATGCATCTAGACGGAATGCCACTGCACTTATTGGATACGGCGGGTCTGCGAGACAGCGAAGACGACGTGGAAAGCGAGGGCATCCGTCGTGCCCGTGCCGCTATCGAGCAAGCCGACCGTGTACTGCTCATCGTTGACGACGCAGGCGCTGAAGGCGTCGAATTGCTGCAGGCATACTTGCCGTCGCATTTGCCGTATACCCTGCTGCGCAACAAGATCGACCT
>JAJXUF010000350.1 GCA_021783175.1 Pseudomonadota bacterium | reverse complement strand
GGAGAGTGTCATTTGTTTCATCGTTCGGTACCGTTTGTTCGATCTTCGCTTCTGACAACATGAAACGAAATCGTTCAGGACTTAATCAGAGATTCCTTATGCAATAATCCGGCAGGGAGTTCAATTGCATACAACAGTGAAAAAGTTATTGCAGCGAATTTCGGGTTTCCCTCTGGCCGGTTTGATGACCGTTTTTATTGTCAACCAGAACACAGGGCCATACCGACTGGAAATCGTCGGTAACGCCTTCGGTGCCGAAAATCCTCCCATCATCATTGCCCATGTCACTCCCACCACAGGGCGCTTCGCACTGCATTCCGAATCGGATCGCCGCGGTGCCGAAATGGCGATCGATGAGTTCAACGCCCGAGGCGGTGTTCTGCATCGCGAGATCGTTCTC
Source organism: Pseudomonadota bacterium (assembly GCA_021783175.1). Next base: position 2,276 of record JAJXUF010000350.1, on the reverse strand, counting down.
GTGTCGCGCAACCCCACCCTGGATGCCAATCAGGCTTCTCAGGTTGCCGAAGATCTCATCACGCGGAACAAGGTGGGATTCATGTTGGGCGCCATCGACTCAGGAGTCGCCGCCAGCATGTCTGCCGTCTGCCAAAAGCACGGCGTCATCTTCATCAATACCAATTCCTCTGCGCCATCGGAGTCTGTAGAGAACGCCCACCGCACGAAGTTCGTCTTCGATGCAAGTGCCGCAAATTTTAACCATGCCCTGCTCAGATATGCGTTGGTGAACCGCAAGTCAAAGCGGGTCCTGCTGCTGACGGAAGACGACGCATGGGGGCACAGCAGCGCGGCAGCCTCGCGGCCGTACATTGCGGAATACGGCGGCACGGTCGTCGGCGAAGTGGTTGTACCCGCAGCCCTGCCCGATCCTGCCGGCGTGATCAAACGGATCGCGGCCATCCCCGCCGACGTGGTGGCGATCAACATCAGCGGCGACAACCAGATCCGGCTTTTTGCACAGATCGATCCGAAGGTGCTCGAAAGGCAATCCTGGGTCGTGGGTGAAGTGGATTGGGAGGAGCTCTACCCTGCGCCCGGAACGCCGCGTCCCCTCTATGGCATCACCTGGGCCTGGAATCTTGAAACACCCGGAACGGCGGAATTTGTATCTCGTTACAGGGATCGCTATGGAAATACCAGGCTGGATTATCCCGGCGATGTGACATATGCGGCTTACTTTGCGACCAAAGCGCTGCTCACTGCCATTGAGCGTGCCGGCACGACGGACAACCACGCGGTCATCCGGCAGCTCGAAAAAATCAGATGGACGGCCAGAGAGCGCATGCAACGTTATCCGGCCTATATGGATCCGGTCAGCCATCATCTTCAGCAGACCGTCTATATCGCCACCTGGCACGCACGAGTCGACAAGCCCGAATTGAGCCAGGTGATCCTCGGCCAAGACACCCCCGACCAGGTTCGCTATCAAAGGGAGAAAACGGCCCGCCTGGAATCCTTCGCCGACACGCCGCACTACGCGCCATGAAAATACGCCGGCTGGGCCTCATTTCGCGAATCGCGCTGCTGGTCGTCTGCGTGGAGGCAGTGGCTTTCAGCGCGCTGGGATGGTTCTACACTGACCGGTTCAGCACCGCCATCGAAGAGCGCACGTATTCGCACCTGCGTCTCGTGGGCCGGATGATTGCCAACGACGAACTGGCGATCAGTTCCATTTCGCGCCAGTCGGTCATGACGGATCTGGTGGGCGCTCCCTGCCTTGAAGGCATGGTCATAGGCGGCAACGGCCGGGTCATCGTCTCGACAAATCCCGCGTACCTGGGAAGCCTGGCTGGCGACATCCCCGGTTTCGATACCCGGTGGCTTGCCGATTCCGCTCCCGACGAGAAATTTATCCGGGGCGAGAATACGCTCAGGGCCGTGATGCATATTCACGGTGCGGCGGGTGGTGCGCCCATGTACACCACGGTGATTACGATCAGCACGTCCCAGCTCAATGCCATGAAGCGGTCCATCATCCTGTGGGGACAACTCGGCTCGCTGGTGTTCATCCTGCTCAGCTCCGCCGTGATCGTCCTCATCGCCCAGCGCCTGATCACCCGGCGCGTAAACGTTTCCCTGGAGGTCCTGAAGAAAGCCGAGGAGGGGGCTCTGGATGCACGGATTCCCGTAACGTCCGATGATGAGCTGGGGCAGCTCCAGCATGGCATCAACTCCATGACCGCAAAGGTGGGGACGTTGCTGAACCAGCATCGCCGCAACGCGGAAGAACTGCGCGAACAGAAAGACCTGCTGGCATCCGTCATCCAGCACGCGCCGATGCGCGTGTTCTGGAAAGACCGGGAATCGCGCTATATCGGCTGCAACAGCCAGTTTGCACGGGATGCCGGTCTGTCCGGACCGGAAGAACTGGTCGGCAAGACCGATTACGATATGGGCTGGCGCGAGCAGGCCGAGTCTTACCGTGCCGACGACCGGGCCGTGATGGAGTCGGGCATGTCGAGGCTGGATTTCGAGGAGACGCAGACCACTCCGGATGGCCGCACCATCTGGCTGAGCACATCAAAGGTGCCGTTGCGGGGCGGGGACAACCGCATCATCGGCGTACTCGGCATCTATACCGACATCACGAATCGCAAGCAGGCCGAAGAACAGATTCACAACCTTGCCTATTTCGATCCACTGACCGGGCTGCCCAATCGCACACTCCTGCTGGATCGTCTGAAGCATGCCATGGCCGCCGGTATCCGCCAGGGAGTTTTCGGCGCCGTGCTT
>JAJXUF010000093.1 GCA_021783175.1 Pseudomonadota bacterium | reverse complement strand
TTGGGCGGTGGGAAAACAAGCCTTGATTCGCGTTGACTACGCATTGCTTGAAATGGCAACTTTCAACGACGCTTTCCAGACTCATAGCTCCCGGGCAGTCTCGCACGTGAATCTAGGGCATCGTCTTTTTTGTGCTTTGATTTTTTCGTTTCATAAATGCTTCTTGACTTCCATTCAAACTGATTCGCAAGACTCACCTTGGCGGTGGCTGCATCTTTTGCTTGTGCCCCACCCTTTTCAATCAGTTCATTCAGAGCTGCGATCTTTGCAAAGTATTTAGCAGCATGCGTTTTCTGTGAACGTTCTGCAGCTCGCTTTGATTTCTTCTTATCATTGGTCATTGAGATCTTTCCCAAGTGGTGCCGTTCAACGTTCAGGTAAACCTGTCTTTCACTGAGCGGCTATAGCATGTATCGGGCCATTTTTCGATGATCTCCTACGCACATATCGGGCGGAGGCGCTTCGGTCGGAGTCATTCAAAGTTCCTCCCGGTGAGTTTTCGGATGGTGCGAAGGAAACGGTTGAAGGTCTTAGTGGGGTCCGGATCGTTAGTGGGTTTGCCGTTCGCGTCAGGATAGTTGTTGTCGCCGTGGGTTGTGACTGCGCGATCGGAGTAGGAAATGTCGAAGGACCAGAGCGAACCATCGAGAACGCCGGGGTTGGGATAATCATCCGGCCACTGCCAAACGTTGAGGGCATCGAGTGCACGGCGGAACTCGCGCCACTGTGCTTCGGTGGGCCGGATAGGCGTGTGCTCGGGGCTGGAGTAGTGCAAGCCGGTCATCGTGTGGGTGAGCGTGCCGTCGCGAAACTCGACGGAGTAGGACTCGCCCATGAAGCCGCCAATGGACGCGCTGAAACGGTCGGGTACAACTGATGCTTCGTCGGTGTTCATTTAGCGCCCTCTCAGAATTAGATGAGCAGCCTGCGCAGCGCGATCAGTTGGTCGTGCTCCAGCCCGATTGCCGGGTTTGTGAAGACGACGTTGGCACGTCTGTCGCTCGGGAAGTCGTCGATCGCATCGTCCAGCGCAGCCCAATGGACGATTTCCGTGTGGTCGGCGAGCCAGTTTTTGATTTCGCGGTAGCGAAGGTGGTGCAAGGCAACGTCGACCAGTGTCGGGGTGACGCCGATGATTCGCGGCCGAATGTCTTCCGAGAAAACAGCGATGAGCTGCTTCAGTGGATAGGCTTCGCGCCACGTTGAGGAGATCACGATTTCGACATGGCAAAGATCGGGCTCGCGAAGCAGGGCTTCGAGCAGTGGACGTCTGGAAAATCGCGCTCCTGAAGCCTCGCCGCCGGATGGATGAAGCACGCCGTCGAAATCGAGAAACAGCACGGTACGACCGGAAGGGGTGTTCATTGGATTACTCGATTCGGTGGCCATGAATTCGAGGGGGTACTATCGCCCGCATGCATGACACTGTGCTCACTACAGGTTAAATCCCTATGCGGGTCGATTGGGTGGGTTGCCAAGTTGCCAGGGTGATCGGACACAAGGGTTCTCATGATTCAGCACAAGTATTTTGGCGATAGCCGCGACTACCTCAAGTGCGATCTGATCAAGATGCTACTAAAGAATCCCGCGCTGCGGCACTATGTGTTCATCCCTGCATATTCCAGTGAATTCCGCCACCAGTTCCAATTCAACCCCGCCACTGATTCCAGTCAAAATCCGCCACATGAAACATCCGCTTCATCTAGCCGTCGAATGTCTCATGGCTGCAAGGAGAGGCCTGTCGAGCTGGCCGACCTGGACGGAAGCAGGTCGGCCAGAAGCAGTCCATTAGGTTAACTAGTCCGACCAGCCGCTTTGCAACTGTTCTCGGATATCGATTAGGCCTCGCGCCTCCCGTCTGCGCTAGTATTGCGGCAGGGGAGCCCAATAAAAAATGTCCAACATGCCGCAGTTTCTGATTCCACTGATTCCAACAGTTGTCGCTGTATTTGTCGTGGCGCTTGGACTGACCTTTGTGAATTGGTACTGGCGACCTTCGTCGCGTATCAAAAAAGTTCTTAACCAAGTCATTCCACGCATACAGGCACTGCAATCCCCCGGGGTATTGGTCAACCGCCACAAAGTGGCCGAGATCATGCAGGCCGACAAGACCTTGCAACACCTGTGGGCTGAGTACACAGAAACGCTGCATGAGCAGTACGACTACGTAGAAGGTGAGCGGCGGCTGGTCGCCATTCGCGCCACGGTACCCGCCGAAGTTTTCTTCAATGCTCAGGTGCTGGTCGATACGCCGCTCAACACTGAGTTTTTTCGCCATCTTCCAGGATTGCTTACAGGCATCGGCATCATCGGCACATTTTCGGGCTTGATCGTTGGCCTGTCTGGTTTTGAACCCAACGGCAGCGCCGAAGCAGTTAAAGCCAGTCTGGATGCACTGATGAACGGCGTGAAAGAGGCGTTCTACGCCTCAGCCGGTGCCATCAGCGCCGCGATGCTCATCACCTTTATTGAAAAGAGCATCCTTACAAGGCGCTACAAACAGGTTGAGGCGCTCGCCCAGGCTATCGACACGCTGTACGAAGCGGGGGCTGGCGAGGAATATCTGGCGCGGCTGGTCAAGGCCGCTGAAGAAAACAACACACACACCGCCCAACTCAAGCAAAGCCTGGTCGATGACCTCAAGCAGATATTGACGGATTTAAGCGAGCGGCAGATTGCCGCGCAGCAATCGCATGGCCAGCAACTCGCGCAAGATATTAGTCAGGCCATTCAAACCAGCTTGCAGACGCCACTCAACCAGATTGCAGATGCTGTTACGCACGCTTCGGGTCAACAAGGCACCGCAGTCCAGAACATACTGAACGACCTATTGGCCGCCTTCATGGACCAGATGAAGCAAACGTTTGGCGGACAGATGCACGGACTCAATGAAATGATGGCGCAGTCCACCGTCGCGATGAGCGAAATGCAGAAAGGCTTTGAAAAACTGATTGCGGATTTAGGCCAAACCAGCCAAAAGGCGACTGGCGATTTGACAGACAAATTGAGCGTTGCGCTCGGCGCCGCCGATCGCCGCCATATGAAACTGGAAGAGCAAATCAAGAATGCTGTTACAGCCCTGGAAGAGCAACGCAAAGCGGCTGCAGAGGAAGAGCAAAAGCATCTGGGCGAGATGACCAGCAGGACAGAGCAATTTGTCTCTGGCTTGGCACAGGAAACGGAAAAGCTCAGTGCAGAAACGCTCAAAGCCGTCGCAGCGATGGGACTGTCCATCGACAAAATGAATACGGGCGCACAAGACATGTATCTAGCGGCATCCGAGTTTAAAGATGCTGGAAAGGTGGTATCTGGAGCGATGCAACAGGGCGCGGCCACGCTTGACACATTGAGCACCGCAGCGGATCGGGTGAGCATCGCCAGTAGCGGTCTGTCGGCAGTCATGATCGCCAATCAGAATGCCCAGCAAACGATCCAGGGCATGATCGATGCCCTGAAGAGTGTGGTTGAGCAAGCCAGACGTGAAGCGGGTGTCAGCAAACAAATTGTTGATGACATGAGCAAAGTAGCTCAGCAGTTGCACGCGGTTGAACAACAAACCCAGGAATATTTCGACCAGTTGAACAATCTGCTCGACACGGCATTTAGCAAATTCGGCGATGCCGTAACACGTGAACTTGGTAAGAGCAACGCTGCATTCCAGAGCGAGCTGACGACAGGGACGAATCTGCTCAAAGGTGCCTTCACCGAACTAGCCGCTGTCGTCGGCACACTCCACAAACCCTGACCATGCTGGGCACCCGACTGGTTATTCCCCGACGAGGACGAGACGAAGGCGAGAAGCCTTTCTGGATTTCTTACGCCGATTTGATGACGGCATTGATGATGCTGTTTCTGGTGGTCATGGCGGTGGCCTTGTTTGCCATTACCAGCCGCAATGATCGCCACGAGGCAGAAATCGAAGCGTGTCTGGGGAACGTTAAAAACTTGGTCGCTGGACAGCCAGGCGTTCAGCTGGATATCAAGAATCGTCGCGTCAGCTTTGGCGCGCGCGCACGTTTTGCCCTTTCTGATTACAACCTGTCGGCAGCAAGCGCGCGGCAGCTGCGCGAATTCGCACCTGTCATGCTGGAATTTGCCGACTCGACCTGTGGGAAAAAACTGTTGCGGCGGGTGGTGGTGGAAGGTTACACCGATCGCTCCGGAAGCTATTTACTCAATCTGGATTTGAGTCTGAAGCGTGCGCACAGTGTTTTATGCGCGCTATATGACCAACCTGGGGCGGGTGAACAGTCGCTAACTGACGATCAAAAACAGCGCATCCGAGAACTATTTCTGGTGGGCGGTTACTCCTCGAATTCCGCACGTGCTACCGACGAGGAAAGCCGCCGGGTGGAGCTCAAGTTGGAATTTTGGGGCGTGGACGAAAAGGAAAAATTACCCGCGTCATCGGCATCTGCCACCAACCTGACACCACTTGGGCAGTGCCAACTGCAGCGCCATGCCGTCGCCAATTGACGCTTTGCAACAAGGCCTGAATGCGTCGGTACAGCGACTGGCCCCGACAAATTTCAGCTTGCCTGACGACGGCATTAAGGCCATCCAGAAAACCGTCATCTCCCTTCGTAAACAACTCGGCGACCGGCTTGTCTCGCCCACCCCAGACAGAATCTGCTCCGCGCTAAAAATCTTGCGCGCGCAGGGCGCACGTGAACTGGATGGCATGTCGTTCTACTTTGCCTGCTGGGGGCTGACGCAACGGTGTGCGGGACATTCCCCGCTGATCGAAGATGACAAATCGTTTGCCGATTTCATAGGGGGAATCGAGCACCGTAAACCCGCAAGCCTGATGTGGCTGGGGCTACTCGATGCGTACTTTCGCTACGACCCAGAAATCACTTCGGCAGGAAAAGCTAATTGGCAGCGCCTGCGAGCTTGGCTAAAGAATGATTTGGACAACTTGTTGCGACGCACGAACCCGAACCTGCTGGCTTGCCTGGCTTGGCTCAATACGTTGAGCGGTGAGCGTGGCTTGTTATCCGATAACCCGACTGCGGCCTATGCAGCAGAGGCCCTGCATGGCAATCACGAAAGACTGCATCAGATTCGGAAAGAGCTTGATATTCCGCCGACTAGCTGGTTCTGGCGTGAATTGGTGCTGGCGCAGATACAGGAAGCCTCGACTTTATCTGACGATCAGTTTAAGGCTGCTTTGCAGCCGTTGGCTCAATTGCTAAAGGAACACAAGCTTCTCTGGGACGACGGCCTGAAACTCCTGCTCACCCGTTACCACGCTTGCCAGGACCACGCGGCTCACGAAAGCTTGAAAGCGCAGGCGCTGGAAGCATGGCAAAGCCCGCAGATTTCGAGACACGGCAAGTGGGGGCATGTTGCGCCTGCGGTGAAGGAAATGGTCAGCCAATGGCTGGTGCTGGAAGATTTGCGGGACTTCTTCGAATTGCTTGCCGCCGATAGAGCTGCCGATCCACGGCGACTGCGCTTCTGGGCACGCTACATCAAACAGATCAGCTTTTCGCACATCGCGCTCGGTAGCCACTTGTGGCACAGCCATGACCGGGACTGGGTCGAATTCAAACAAAAGAAAAAAGGTCGCATCAGCCGTCTGGATGGCGGGGGCGGCAGCAAAAACGCCTTCATCATGAAAATTGGTGCGTATTATTTTGTCGAGTTTGGCGAAATGGGGGATGCTTGCTACGGATATTCTGAAAACGACGTGCCCTTTACCCTGGGGCGCGGCTATTTGGATTATCCAGGAGACTTGAAGGACAAGCAGCGATACGCATTTTGGGGCAGTCATCATGATGGCCTGGTCAAATGGGAGAAGAAATTTGTCGACGGCTCTAGCACATTTCACGGCCTCAAGGATTTGGGCATCAACACGACGAATGAGACCTTCGTCATTCCAAAATCCACCCGAACGTCACAAATACCTACGCGCCCTGCTGCACCCGATAATGAACGCCGTCGTCCCGCCGCCCTTGATTCGATACGAACCGAAGATCGCCGCAGAAGCGGTGGCGCACTATGGTTTTTTCATCTTGAGGCGAAGGGCGATATCGCTGATTATCTGAAGTCGCAAGGGTATCGTTTCGCGGAGAGCAAGGGTTGGTGGAAAAAATGAAGGAGAAATTACATGCAAGCAGTTGAATTTATCGGCAAGCCTCACGACGACGTGGTGGATTTGCCTGCAGAGTTGCGCGGCTGGAATGGACGCCGGGTGCGGGTGATTTTGCTGGATGCGGAGAGTGAACCCGCCACCACCGTGCCCGCCTTCAGTGCGGTGCGCCTTAAAACACGCGATTTCCGGTTCGACCGGGACGAAGCCAATGCCCGCTGAACGCTTCCTCGATACCAATATCCTGCTGTATCTCTACTCGGAAGATGAGTCGGAAAAACTTGCTCGCGCCCGGCGGCTGGTAATGGACGGAGCGCGCGCCTGGGTCAGCACGCAGGTGTTGTCTGAAATGGCGAGTGTGTTGCATCGCAAATTTGGCGTGGCTTACCCGGACATTGCGGTGGCGCTGCAAGAAATACGCGCAGTGTGTGCAGTGCATCAGGTAACGGCGGAAACCATCGCGCTGGCCTTGAATCTGGCCGAGCGTTATCGCTATGCGTATTACGACAGCCTGATCCTTGCTGCTGCGCTGGAATGCGGCTGCAACGAGCTTGCCAGTGAGGACATGCAGAATGGGTTTGTCATCGACGCCCGGCTGACAATACGCAATCCTTTTGTGTGAACAATCTTGACGCATAGGCTTGTATGACAGGCTGACGAATCGGGACTCGGTTTTTTCGTCGCCACACTCACCCCGCAACAATGGCTGGATACGCCCGGCGAACTGGAGCCGACCGACCAGCCGCTTGCTGCGTATCTGGCTCAACTTGAAGAGGAAGGCTACGCCAAGCGTGACACGAATGGGCTAACGATAGCCTGGGCTGATCTTTACGATCTGCTCAATCATCCCGAACATTTCAACAGTACGTCCCTGCTGGGTTTGCCGGAATTTTCCACTTTGCGCCCGGCGTTGGTCAGCCAGGGCGCGTTGAACGACGGCGGGTTCAATATTTATCTGGATGGCTGGCGAAATGAAACAGGCCAGACCGTCAATCAGGAAGTGATCCGAACTGGCGCACAGCTCAAACTTGGGAAAATAGATCAATTACTGCCGGAGCCCGTCTGGCTATTGGTTGATGCGGTTCGCAGCTTCGCCCGGAGACCAGACAAGGAGAAAAATCGCGATTCGCACTTTGCCGCATGGGGTCGCATACGCGCACTCGCCGAGGAAGCCGACGCAGTACTAGATCGGTTCCTGGAAACAACGATCGTCCTCACGCCGGAAGCGCTGCGATTGGAGTTGAGCCAAAGCGAAATCAGTGGCGTACCTGTGGTGGAAGTCTTGCCTACGTTTCAAAATGCGCCGGCGTGGTGGCTGGAAGTGTTCGACCGCCATGCAAGCGTGCCGCCCCGCTACGACCACACCCAGCCCGGCGGCGGCGGGATCGTGCATATCGTGATTGCGCCCGAGGTCAGGCAGGTGCTGGCCGAGATCAAGGCCATGCCGGGTCGCCGTGTGGCGGGCGAACGCGCCGAGGCGTTTTTGCGTAATCCTTATGCCGTGCTGGGTGAGATGGCATCGACGATTATTCCTCCTGAAACCTTCGAGCAGGCACGCGCACAAGCAGGCGTGCAGTTCTACACATTTCAGATGGCTTTGATACGTCATCCTGCCAGCGCTGCCGAAAAGGCAGGATTGATTGAGCGGGTAGACATTCAAGTAGCGCCTCAAGCTGAGCAGTTCGCCACAACTGAATGGCTGCATCTGCCCACCCCGCAGGCTTTGCAAACGTTTATTGATGTCCTGGAACGCGGCATCACGGAACGCAAGCTCTGCTTTGAGTGGGATGGCCGGAAGCTGGAGCTTGATCCCGCTGCACAAGTTCAGCTCGATCAGGCACGGTCATGGCTGGTCGAATGGCAACGCGCACGCATACTGATTTCAGCTACCGAGGTATATGACCTCAGCGGTTACGCTCCACGCGTGGAAGGCATTGGCGCTGCCAAGCCAGTGTACTCACCCTACATCATGCGCATGGGTGGCGCGACCCAATGGCTGCCAGAAAAAGTTGAAGTTGGCATTGCGTTCAAGCCGCAGGGCAGCGCGCAGACACTGCTGCTGCCGTTCTCCAAAGGTGAACAAGACACTTTCAGTAGTGCTGTGGAGGCTGCGGAACAAGCTGGCAAAACCGAAGTGATCTGGCCGGGACTGCCTGCGCCGATTAGCCTGGTGGAAGCAAAGGCGCTTAAAGCTGACGTGGATTCGGCATTGTCTGGCGTGAAATCCGGTGACTGGAAAGAAGGCCCTCCGGCCAACCCTGTCGAGAAATCTGATCGCTCCAATGGTCGACCACCGACCTTGTTGACCAGCCATAACATCGATGCGGTTGATTACTCGGAGGCGCGTCAGCTTGCCCTGAAAGGCTTTGATAAAACCCAGGCGCCGACGCTGCCAACATCCCTAAAACAAGGTGTTGAGCTGTTGCCGCACCAGCAAGAAGGTCTGGCCTGGTTGCAGCATTTGTGGGCGCACTCGCCAGAATATGCACGCGGCGGCCTGCTTGCTGACGACATGGGTCTCGGCAAGACGCTGCAACTGCTGGCGTTTCTTTCCAGCATTTTTGAAGCCAATCCCGAATCCCCGCCCGCGCTGGTTGTCGCACCTGTTGCACTCTTGGACAACTGGCAGCGTGAGATTGAGCATTTTTTTCAGGCGGACACGTTTCACGTGCTGGCTTTGCACGGCTCCACGCTATCTAGGCACAAAGCGAAAAAAGACGAAATCGACGACGCCTTACTGAAAGATGGACTCAAACGATTTCTGCAACCCGGGTGGCAAGGTAGAGCCAATCTGATTCTGACGACCTACGAGACCCTGCGCGATTTCGAGTTCTCGCTGGCGCGTGAAAGATGGAGCGTGATGATTTGCGACGAGGCGCAGAAAATAAAATCCCCGGCCGCTCTGGTCACGCACGCCGCCAAAGCCATGCACGCGCGATTCAAGATCGCCGCGACCGGAACGCCGGTGGAAAACTCGCTAACCGACTTGTGGTGCCTGTTCGATTTCATCCAGCCCGGACTGCTCGGCGCACTGAACGAATTCGGGCGCAGATACAAACGCCCAATCGAAGCGAATACAGACAAGGAGAAGGACGCACTTGAGGAACTGCAAGCCTTGTTTGCGCCGCAATTGCTGCGTCGCACGAAGGATGAAGTCGTCAAGTTGCCGCCCAAAACGGAAGACATGGCTTGTCGGGAATTGCCGATTTCAGAACGGCAACGCCAGTTGTATGCTCAAGCATTATCAGCTCACAAGGCCAAGATCGCAGTGGCTGACAGCAAACGGGTCGGCCAGGCCATGCTGGGGATGCTGCATCAGCTGAAAGTGTTGTGTGCGCACCCGATTGCCATGGGCCAAGCTGCAAACCTGCACCCTCCGCTGGCTGATGCCTTGAGCGATTCGCCTAAGCTGGCATGGCTTTTAGAGGCACTGGAGCGGATTAAAACAAGTGGTGAGAAAGTAATCGTGTTCACTGAACTGCGCGAGATACAGCGTGTGCTCCAGCACTATATCGGTGAGCGTTTTGGCAAACGGCCTGCGATCGTCAATGGTGATACCGACGTTCAATCAAAAAGCGGTATATCACGACAGAACCTGATCGATGCTTTCCAGAAACAGTCAGGGTTTAATGTCATTATCCTGTCAACACAAGCTGTCGGTTTTGGTCTCAATATTCAGGCGGCCAATCATGTCATCCATTACACCCGCCCCTGGAATCCGGCCAAAGAAGATCAGGCAACGGACCGCGCTTATCGAATCGGTCAAGATAAGCCCGTTACCGTCTATTACCCGACAGTCCATGCCGACTTCGTAACATTCGAAAAACGGCTAGACGAGTTGCTTACCAAAAAACGTGAGATCGCTGCCAAGACCTGGCTCAATGGCGCGGACGATATTCGGCTGGAAGAGTTTGGCAACTTCGCCGATGCAACGGGCGAAACGGTGCTCCCTGATCGAGCCGTGGGTGAAGATGAGCTAATCAACATGGACGGTCATGCCTTTGAAGCTTTCTGCGCTCTGCTGTGGAGCAAACAGGGGTTTCAGGTACATCGCACGCCTGTCAGTGGTGATGGTGGCGTCGATGTCGTCGCGATTCAGGATGGCAATGGGCTTTTGATCCAGTGCAAGAGTACCAGTCGTCAGGGGCAAGCCTTGGGTTGGGACGCCGTGAAGGAGGTGGCAGCTGGCGCTGTAGCCTATCAGCGCCGTTACCCCGGCATAAGTTTCAAACGCATGGCACTGACCAATCAATCCTTTAATCTTGCGGCGCAAGAGCAGGCAAAATTGCTCGGGGTTAAATTGTGGGGCAAGCAACAGCTACTGGAATGCATGACGCGCCACCCGGTGCAATACGGCGAATGGCTGGCAGCGCTGGCTTGATAAGCGAGCGGCTTTTTTTCGTGTCGGGGCAGCCGCCGATTCTCCCGCAGCCGCCGCGCGCCATAGATGACTGTTGTTTGCCGTCAAATAGGCTTTCGGTAATCATTCCGCGACGGATTGTTGTGGGTCGTGCCCTGCCGCAGATGGAATCAATAAGCTGTCGTTCGGTGAGTTTCCTAGCCTACGCCCGGTAACAAGTCTATGGCGGAAGCAGTCGGCAAAATCTCCAGCGACAGCTTCGGCCGAATTCCGGCCACCCGTGCCCCCTCTCCGACCAGCTAATATGTGCCGACAACGGTCTGAAAAGTCAGCGTCAACACTACGGTCTCGGCCAAAATGGCTTTCCCATTCGCAATAAATAAAGGCACCCACAGGTTGCCTTTATTGGAGTTTCTGCCAGACAAACTATCCACGTTCAATGCACCGTGTCGTCAACCCCGCAGCATTTCTTGAATTTCTTGCCGCTGCCGCATGGGCAGAGGTCATTGCGGCCGGGTTCGGGTTGCTTGCGGATCGGGGCGTGCGGGACGAAGCCGCGGTCGAGCCAGAATTCGCGCAGGTCGTAAGCGCCCCAGATCGCGCTGGCGACGTGTTCGTCGCGGTTGAGCTTGCGTTCCTCGGGCGTCCAGTCGGCTTCCGGGGTGATCAGCGCGTAGAACGGGTCGAGGCAGGCGTCGACGAAGGTTTCGTCCTTGCTGTCTTCGGGCAGCGACCAGTCGTCTTCCCAGTGTTCGACCACGATCAAAAAGCCGGCGGCCCACAATTGTCCGTAGGCGGGCATCTCCTGCCGGACTTCGTCGGCTTCCTTTTTGGGGAGTTCGGCGAGCAGGCCTTCCCAGTCCATGATCAGCGGCGCCAGCGCCTTGGGGTCGGCCAGATTCTCAACCGGGGCGGCCAGCGCGCGCTTGATTTCATTCCAGCGGCGGTTGAAGTAGTCCATGAATTGCCGTTGCTCGGCTGCTTCCTTGAACGCGCGGGCGTCCGCTTCGCTCAACAGCACGGGTAAAAATTCTTCCGGCGGGATCGGGCGGGGCGCAACCAGCAGCGCGGTGGCGAAGCCGTCGATGCCTTCGAGCGACAGCGCAATATCGGCGCGCTCGGCGATGTCGTGTATGAGGTCGCTATAGGCGGCCAGTTCGTCGTTGGTCAGGGCTTTGCTGGAGGTGGAAGTCATAAGCGCTTTCGTGGCGGCGGGGTGGGAACGCATCGCGTAAAATCCGGCCATGAATTTTACCGCGCCCGCCCTGTTTGCATCTGTGTTCCCCGAATCATTTCTGTGGGTGGGCTGGCTGGGGCTGGCGTTTCTGGGATGGCGCTGGCTGATGTCGGGCGACTGGCGGCAACTGGCCGATCCGCAGCGCTTGAATCTGTTTCTCGGCGCCACGGTGGTGGTGCTGGCCTTGTGGCAAATCCGCGCCGGGGTGAAGCCGGGCCTGTCGTTTCATCTGTATGGCATGGCGGCGCTGACGCTGATGTTCGGATTCTGGCGCGCCACCTGTGCGGGCGTGCTGATCCTGTTTGCCAACGCCGTTTTCGGGCGCGGCAGCTGGGAGGCGCTGGGGGCAGATGCGCTGCTGACGGCCGCT
>JAJXUF010000092.1 GCA_021783175.1 Pseudomonadota bacterium | reverse complement strand
GGGCGCGCCGCTGCGGGATCCTGATCACGCGCGTCACGCACTGGAGGCGGCGCTGGAAATGGTGGCCATGGAATCGAAGTTGAAGGAAGAGTTTGCCACTTTGAATCTGCCGCGTGTGGAAATCGGCATGGGCATAAACACCGGTGTCATGAACGTTGGCAACATGGGATCGGAGTTCCGCATGGCTTATACTGTGATCGGCGATGCCGTGAACCTTGCGTCACGCCTGGAAGGGCTCACCCGTGTCTACGGCCTGCGCCTGATTGTGAGCGAGGCGACCCGCAACGCCTGTTCCGGCTTGTGCTACCGCGAGATTGATTGCGTACGCGTGAAGGGCAAGTCCACTCCGGTCGCAATCTATGAACCTCTGGGCCAAAAGGAGGAGCTGGATGCGGAAGCGCTCAAGGAAATTGCGCTCTATGACGAGGCACTCAGACTCTATCGTGCCGCCAACTGGGACATGGCCGAACTCCGTTTCCTGGCCTTGCGCGAGCGTTATGAACGTAAGACGCTTTACAGTCTGTTCATCGATCGTATTCAGCACTTCCGCAGGGTGCCGCCCGCACCCGATTGGCAGGGGGTATTTGATCATTCGAGTAAATGAGACATGCGAATAAGGGTTCTCGGATGCAGCGGAGGTATTGGCCAGGACTCGCGCACGACCTCGCTGCTAGTCGACGATGACATTTTGGTGGATGCCGGCACCGGCGTTGGCGATCTGGACGTCGAGGCACTGGCCGCAATTGACCATGTCTTCCTTACCCACGCGCACCTCGATCATGTGGTTTCAGTCCCGTTTCTGGTGGATACCGTCGGCGCACGGCGCTCGCGGCCGTTGCTTGTGCATGCGCTGGAAGCCACAATTGCAACATTGCGCCGCAGCGTTTTTAATTGGGAGCTGTGGCCCGATTTCACGCAGATTCCCGACAGTCACTCGCCATACCTTGAATTTCGCACGCTAGTTCCCGGAGAAACCGTCACGCTGTCCGGGCGCAAGTTACGCGGCATTGCAGTCAATCATTCGGTTCCGGCTCTCGGATATCTGATCGGCGATGCGCGTGGCAGCCTTGCGTTCAGCGGTGACACGACGCAGACCGACGCATTCTGGGAAGTGCTGAATGAGTGCGAGGGGCTCAGGCACGTTATCATCGAGACTTCCTTCCCCGACGAGGACGAGGAATTGAGCCGCCTGGCAAAACATTTGTGTCCGAGCATGCTTGCCGGCGAGCTGGCCAAGCTTACGCGTGCGGCGCCGGTTCATATTACCCATCTGATGCCGGGACGCGAGGGGGAGATCATGCGGGAAATTCATGGGCACATTACCGTTGCGCCACCGCAGCAGTTGCGTCGCGGCATGCAGTTTGAATGGTAGTCAGAGAAACGTTGGCAACAGCGGGATTTAAGTCATGTTCGATAATCTGAGTCAGCGCCTGCAAGGCGCATTGAAGAAGCTGCGTGGCGAAGCGCGACTTTCCGAGGAAAACATCAGCGATGCGTTGCGCGAAGTGCGCATGGCTTTGTTGGAGGCCGACGTAGCGCTGCCGGTGGTGAAATCCTTCATCGAAGACGTGCGCGTCCACGCAGTGGGAAAGGAAGTTCTGACAAGCCTCACGCCCGGTCAGGCCGTGGTCAAGGTTGTCTATGATGCGCTGGTTTCCGTGATGGGCGAGGCCAATGACCGTCTGAACCTTGCGGTACGGCCGCCGGCGGTGATCTTGGTAGCGGGTCTGCAGGGGTCTGGCAAGACCACGACGGTGGCCAAACTTGCGCGTTTTCTAGGAGAACGGGAGCGCAAGAGTGTCATGGTTGCGAGTGCCGACGTCTACCGTCCGGCAGCTATCGAGCAGCTCAAGACGTTGGCAGCGGGAGTTGGTGCAACTTTCTTCCCCAGTACACCGCAGGAGAAGCCGGTGGACATCGCACGTGCTGCAGTGGAACAGGCACGCAAATCCGTGGTGGATGTGGTCATCATCGACAGTGCCGGACGCCTGCATATCGATGCCGAGATGATGAAAGAAATTCGTGCCATCCACGAGGCAATTACGCCCGTCGAAACGCTCTTCGTCATCGACAGCATGGCCGGACAGGATGCCGTGAATACGGCAAAAAGCTTCAATGATGTTCTGCCGCTAACCGGGGTGGTTCTGACCAAGGCGGATGGCGATGCGCGCGGGGGTGCTGCGCTGTCAGTGCGCCGTGTCACCGGTAAGCCAATTAAGTTCCTGGGTGTGGGAGAGAAGACCGACGCGCTCGAGCCCTTTTATCCGGATCGCATGGCATCGCGCATTCTCGGAATGGGTGATGTCCTTAGTCTTGTCGAGCAAGCGCAGCGTAGCGTCGATCAGGAGCAAGCCCAGAAATTGGCGCAAAAAATCACCAAGGGCAAGGGCTTCGATCTGGAGGATTTTCGCGACCAGTTGCTGCAGATGGAGAAGATGGGGGGCATTGCCAGTCTTATGGAGAAGCTGCCGGGCGCCGCGGAGATTCCGCAGGAAGCGCGCTCGCGCATCGACGACAGCCATACCCGCCGCCTGGTGGCGATTATCAATTCGATGACACCGCAGGAGCGGCGCTTTCCGGACATCATCCGTGGATCGCGCAAGCGCCGTATTGCCGCCGGCTCCGGCACACAAGTTCAGGAGATCAACCGAATGCTGAAGCAGTTCGGCGAAATGCAGAAGATGATGAAGCGTATGGGAAAAGGGGGGCTTGCCAGGATGATGCGCGGCATGAAGGGCAAGATTCCGGGCTTGCCGTTCTGACGGCATCCGTGCGGCGGCGCCAAATTCCGTCCACAGGCCCCGAGGCGCGCCAGGATATGCAGGATATTATGATTTGCTAATGGATGTGCCCAAGTACTTGATGCGTTGAGGTCTTGATTCGTCGACGTTACACGGCTCATCAGTAAGTTGGCCCTGACTGCAGAAATTCCAGGCTTCTTTGCGGGATTGCAAACACTAGTTAACTACGCAATACTGGGCACGGCGTCGAAATCGATGCCGTTTTTCGAGAGAGGGGAAGATCCAAACATGAGCACAGTGAAGCAGGCGCCGTCAAAGGAAGCACCAGCAGAGCGCCGTGGGCGCAGCCGTGAGTTGGTGACTAAGCTTGTGACGGAACGAACCCAGGTCCTCGTGCTTTTTTGCCGACTTGCCGGGATTGAGTCTTACTCGTCCGAAAACAAGCCTGTGCGGGATCTGCTTGAGGATTTCTGCCAGATACTAGTGGATTACATTGCAGCCGGGCATTTTGCTTTGTACGAGCGCATCGTCGAAAGAACCGAGCGGCGTCGTGACATTGTGCAGCTGGCAGAGGATCTCTATCCTCGCATCGCGCTGACCACCGATGCTGCGCTTGATTTCAACGACAAGTATGACTCGGAAAACGAGCGCCAGGCGCTCGAGGATTTGCCGAGCGAGCTCTCGAAGCTTGGCGAACAGATCGCAACGCGTATTGAACTGGAAGACAAACTGCTGGCAGCAATGACGCGCGGCTAGCGGATGACCGCGGCCGAGTCGGTGAGAAACGCGACTAGCCGCCGGTAAGTGACATGAAACGGATGATTTTTTCAGGCTGACCCGTGAAGTCGTGGCGCTCAGGCTTGAGCGAGATCCCGCGACAAATTGCTTCCTTTAGTTCCTCATCACTTACCCCAGAGCGCAACAGGGGGCGAAGTGCCACGTTGTGTTCTTGCCCGAGACAGGTGTAAAGCGTTCCATCCACCGTCAGGCGCACCCGATTGCAGGTAGCGCAAAAATGCTGGGAAATGGGCGTGATGAAGCCGATCTTCAGGTTTGTTCCCGCAACTTGAACGTAGCGCGCCGGCCCGCCACCGGCCGCGACTGCAGGGACAAGCTGAAATTTCGATTCAAGCGCGCGTTTCACTTCCTGCAGATCAAGATAATGATCGCTCGCCTGACGTCCGGTGTCGCCAATGGGCATGGTTTCGATCAGCCTCAGGGTGAAGCCGTGTTCGATGCAG
The DNA here is from genome assembly GCA_021783175.1 of Pseudomonadota bacterium. The sequence continues at coordinate 8,109 of JAJXUF010000092.1, read as the reverse complement.
AAATCCACCATGTCGCCGATTTCGTCATCATTCACGCCCTTCATCGCAACCATGTTTATCTTGATCGGTTCGAATCCAGCTATCTTGGCAGCGGCCAAGCCGTCCAATACCTGCTCCAGACGTCCGCCCCCGGTTATTTCGGCAAAGCGTTCGGCAACCAGCGAGTCAAGACTTACATTGATGCGTGCGATACCGGCGCGCCTTAGTGGTTCGGCAAGTTTCTTCAGGCGCGTGGCATTGGTGCTCAGTGAGAGGTCGTCGAGGCCTGGTAGCCGGTTCAAGCGCTCGGCGAGCAGCGGTAGTTTGCCGCGTGATAATGGTTCGCCGCCGGTCAGGCGTACGCGCCGCACGCCGAGTTCCGTGAAGGCCCGAATGACACGCTCAATTTCGTCAAAAGTGAGCCAGTGCTCCGGTTCTTCGAAATCGGTAAATCCCTTCGGAATGCAATAGGAGCAACGCAGATCGCAGCGGTCGGTAACCGATACCCGGAGGTACTCGATGCGGCGATTGAACGAGTCGATTAGAAAGGACGACATAAGAATTTATGGTTGCACATTCATCCAATTGAGTCTATCTGTCGGTGGTTATAGGATCGCGAGGGCGCCAGCCTGACTCTTACCTGGACATTTGGCCGGTGAATTCTGGACTTGTCCGGTTGATTCCAAGACCAATTGTGAGGCTTTTCGTCCAGCGGGCCGGCACCGGTCAGGGTCTCGCTGTTCGATGCGGTGTATCGCTCGGTGCATGGTAACATTCTGCCGCTTTGTGAAAGATTTCTGGAACTCGTTTGCGTGTGTCTTAAAAAAAATTGATGGAACAATAAAGGGAGGATGCATGATACGGTTTTGTTTCGCAGCGCCAATGATCGCGATGTTGACGCTAGGTGTAGTTTCGGTGGCCGTTGCCGACCCGGCACCGACGGAAAATCATATGCAGGTCGGTGTGGACAGTTACGGGTGGAAAGAATACTCCGCCAACGGCACAGGTGGAGTCAGCGAATCAGGCTCGCTCCTGAGTTTGGGAGACGGTTGGGACGATTTGCGTCGCATCGACAGCGGTCCGATCTACGGGGCTGACGGCAATATCTATTTCGGCAGAGTCAATTATTCGGGCTACTCACAAAACTTGCAGACGGGAACACAGACGCCGCTTTCGTCCACGGCGAATTATTACGGTCTGCATGTCGCGGGGCTGGGCGGATATCGGTTCGCGCGCGACCTGATCGGACTGGATCTCTTTGGTGGTGGTGTCCTGGATTTCTGGAACCGCAGTATCGCCAATGCCACTGATGCCAATGGCACTCCGACATCGGGATATACCGAGGACTACACGATACTGGATCTTAAGTTTGGCACCGGCCTTTTTCAGGAAATGGGCTCTTGGTCGTATCGCTTTGAGATTGGCGCGAAGTATCCAATTTACATTTTGGAGCACGTCAATCTTTATGACGGGCTCAATTTGTCGCCCGGAAAGAAGGCATCTGCCTTTGCCAAGCTGAACTTCGAGCTCGGACCAGAATTCCGCAATCACTTCGGGCTGATTTTGAGCTATGACAGCTATCGGTTCAGTCCCTCGGCACTGAAGATGCTGACCAATGGCGGCGTGCCGGTGACCGATCAAAACGGTAATCCGCTCTACGGTTATCAGCCCGAAAGTGACCAGGACGTTTATCGAATTAGTTTGGCTTACTATTTCCGCTGAGCGCGATTTTCAGCGGCGACTGCGTCTCCATCCCAAATCCTGGCAAATTGTCGGTGCAAGGGACGCGACCTTCGATCAGTCAGGCGCTGCTGTAAATACCCAATTCGGCCCGCACACCAAGCTTGATCATGAACGATGCTGGATCGAAGTTCTCTTCGGCGTATTTCTTCTGCACGATTGTCTTTGCGGCGTTCATCGCCTGGGCACTTGCCCACTCGACGATGGTCAAGACGTTGAATTCGCAGGCGCCTCCGGTCTGGGTAAGCACAAGATTCTGCTGACATCCCGGTATGGTGCTGAGTATTTCTTGAATGTGCCGCAACCGCTCGAGGAGCGCGGGCAGGGCTTCGGGCGGCGCGAAGTATTTGTCAATACGGAAGACTGAATCAGAGGTGTGGTTTGGTTCGTGCGGCATTATTTGTGCGCTCCTGTGAATTGCGTGCTTCATCACCAATAGGCATGGCAGTGTAAAACCTCAAGTAATGTTGAGGTCAAGAGCAGTTGGCAAATTGTGGCGTTGCGCGCAATTACCGGATTCCCGCTGACTTGGCGGCATTGGCTGCAGCGAGGGTGGTGAAGAGACTTTCCTGCATCACATCGGCGGCGCGCATCGTTTCTCCTTATCTTGTGATGACGAATGCGTCTCTTGTGACCCATCAATATGCGCCACCTTCCCCGAAAATGTGGCCGTTTTCAGCAACCTGTTAAACGTGAAGGCGGGCGGAAAAGACGCTGTTACCTTTTCCTGTGCGGAGACCTCAGGACTGATACAACAGGGTCGCCGGGCTTTGATTGCGTCTGCAATCTGTGGACGCCGGCTTGTTGTGTCCAGGCATTAATTCTCACGACAAGCCTTGCGCGAGGAGACTCACGCTGACGCTATCGCCTACCTGATATTCCGCGCCAACGCATCCCATCCAGATTGATTTTTACCAGAATTATATTACGCTTAGACAAGGTGATCGGGCCAGATACTACAAACCTAATAAGGCCCGGCGCGGGCATATCTTCTATAGCGATCAATTGCGAACGAATTCCGACAAATCGTGCTGGCAAGCTGAATAGTGGGTGCTTGACCGGCACTGGACAAAATAGCGGAAACCGCCATCTCGCACCAATTACGGCTGCCGGAACAGATAGCCAAGATCCTGGTCGTCAGGCTCAGACCACCGTTCCCTGAAGGCGTCGTGCGTGAGAAAACGCTGAATGCGAAAAAACATGATCCGCTAGAACTGATAACGCTGAGCAATTTGATTTGGATTTCCGATTGCGGCGATCCGTTGTTTTATTCCTGCTAATAATGTGAGAGGCATTGCACTTCGCAATGCGAATTGGCTTCGCTTCTGAGTGCATAAAGAGAGAACGATGGTTATCTGCCATAGACGTTTGCGCCACGCTATCACTGTCCCGCAATCCCAACCCTTGAGTACGCCCGGGGCTGGGCGACAAAATTGGGCATCGCCCGGCGCGTCCGGGCGCATGACGCTTTGGCTGACCGTCGGGTTGTGCGCGGCATTTCTTCTTCCCGGACTCATTGGCCATGATCCGTGGAAACAGGACGAGACCTACATTTTCGGAATTGTCTATCGACTTCTGCAGACCGGCGACTGGGTGGTGCCGAATCTTGCAGGCCAGCCATTCATGGAAAAGCCGCCGCTCTATTATGTGACCGCCGCCGTCTGCGCTCGGGTATTTTCGCCCTGGTTGCCGCTTTTCGATGGGGCACGGCTGGCCACCGGCTTTTTCATGAGCCTGACACTGCTCTTTACCGGACTTGCTGGACGCGAACTGTGGGGGAGCGGCTATGGCCGGCGCGCCGTTCTGCTCCTGGTCGGCTGCATCGGCTTGCTGCAAAACGCGCACGAGATGTATACCGACATGGGATTGCTTACCGGCTTTGCAATTGCGTTCTACGGGCTTGCGCTCAGTCGCCGTCGCGCCATCGTTGCCGGAATCCTGCTCGGTACCGGCCTGGGGGTCGGTTTCATGTCAAAGGGCCTCATCGCGCCGGGGGTGCTTGGGGCTATCGCCGTAGTGCTGCCGGTAGTGTCCCCTGACTGGAGGCGACGCGAATACCTCCTCTGTCTGCTGCTTGCGCTTGGCGCCGCTCTTCCATGGCTTCTGGTCTGGCCAGTGATGCTGTACCGACGCTCGCCAGAACTGTTCATGACATGGTTCTGGCTGAACAATTTTGGACGCTATTTCGGTTTTGCCCATCTGGGTGCAAACAAGGATGGCTCTTGGTTCTACTTGCGACTATTGCCATGGTTCGCATGGCCTGCATGGCCGTTCTCGCTTTGGGCGCTGCTACGGGACGGGCGCGCTGGAATGCGCAATGCTTCCACGGCACTGATACTCGTTATCATCGCTGTTCTGCTTGTCGTGCTTAACCTTGCAGCAGTCGGTCGCGATCTCTATGCTTTGCCCATTTTGCTGCCGCTCGTCCATCTCGGCGCAAAGGGTCTGGAACCGCTGCCAATCTATATTGAGCGTGCATTTCTCGGATTCAGCATCATCGGCCTAGGTGCATTGGCTTTTTTCCTATGGTACGCATGGTTTGCCCTCTCGACTCATATCGTACCTGTCCCGGCTGAAATTGCGCGCAATACCTCCCCAGACTTCGTTCCGCATCTCCGCTGGCTGACCGTCGGGGCGGGTATCGCCGTTACTGTGCTGTGGTGGACAATCTGCTGGTCGATGCGGACTTCACCCATTCGCGGCATTACCGCCTGGGTTGCCGGGGTGACTCTTGTTTGGGGGCTCGTCGGGACACTCTGGCTACCGTGGGTAGATGATTCTCGTAGCTATCGCTCAATGATCGTTTCCCTGCAAAGTGCCATACCCGGGCAGCATGGCTGTATCGCGGGACGCAATATCGGGGAATCGCTCCGCGGGATGCTGGATTCCTTTGCCGACATTGTCGTTCAGCCGTTGGGGCAGAAAAACATTACCGATTGCGATCTACTTCTGGTCCGGAGCGATGCGCCGAGTAAATTCAACTACAACCCCGGTCCGCAGTGGAGGAAGATCTGGAGCGGCAGTCGCCCCCTGGATAGCAGCGAAATCAGCCGCCTATATGTGCGGGCCAACGGAAGCATGCTCGCGCGCAGACACCGCAAACCGAAGATTGTTCTGTCAAAGTATCCGGACTTGCCATCATCGCAGAGCTTGCATCACCGACACAGGAGTCACAGACATGCGAACTTGTCCGCAACGCTGGGGATGTAACCGCGGAATCGCGACACAAACAGACAGAGTGCATTTTCGCCTCTATCAGGCAGTCGGTCTTCCGCCAGCGAACTAAACACGAGTGCCGCCAGGCGCGAGCAAACCTGTAATCGCCGTCGGTCTGGATCCTGCCGTGAAATGAGGGAAATCGTAAAGTCGCGTCGATGCGGCCGTGCCCACCGCCAGGCCGCTGAAAAACTCACGAAAAAGACGAACCGATCGGCTTTCATTGCATTTTTGCACAGAGTCGCCACCTCCGTGGAGGGTGTGGCCGGTATCATCGGTATTGGCTTCAGTCGGCGTTTCATTCTTGTGGCCTTCTTTGCCGTGCGGCGAACAGACTTTTCCCATTATCGGACAGACTAGGGGGCGCGCAACCGGCAGTCGTTGCACTGCCGTCAACGATGGCATCATGGTAATATTGCCTCAATCAGTGGCACGACTGTTGCTAGGTATTTGCCATCGTCAAAAATAATCATTTCGGGAAACAAGGGGGATTGATGTCGCGGTGTGGACTGGCGCCAGCGGTATTTGCCGTGCTGGCACTTGGCGTGAGCCCGATGGCCGCGTCCAGTGATTTGACCCGGGTTCATCTGCAGGCAGGGATCGAACACTATGAATGGAAAGAGTTTTTTTCCGATGGTGCGACAGCCGTAAAGGAAACCGGTCCGTTTCCGACAGTTGGCGGTGGTTGGGACGATTTACGCCGCGACTCGGAAGGGTCGTTATATGGCGTCGACGGCTACGCCTATCTGGGTCGGGTAGACTACTCAGGGTTTTCCCAGGATCTGAATACCGGAACGCTCACACCACTGCAATCCCATACTGATTATAACGGCGTGCATGCAACCGGATTTGGCGGCTACCGGTTCATGCGCGGCCGCTACGGCCTGGACCTTATTGGCGGCGGCGGATTAGACAGCTGGCGTCGCAGCCTAGGAACTGCCTTGGATGCAGCCGGCAATGTTTCGTCGGGGTACGTCGAGAACTACGCGATCGTCAATGCGCGGCTGGCTGCCGCATTGTTCCGGGATCTTGGTTCGTGGTCGTATCGCGTTCAGGCAGGGGCGAAATATCCGGTCTATACGTATGAGCATGTGTCGTTTCTGGATGGCATGGATCTTTCGCCGGGCAAGCGCACGTCGTTCTTTGGGGAAGTCAGTTTCGAATTCGGGCCGCCGGACCGGAGCCACTATGGGCTCTCGTTGGGCTTTGACAGTTACCGGTTCAGTCCGTCAGATCCAAAATTGCTCACCTACAACGGCTTGCCCGTTACTGACCAGTATGGCAGGCCACTTTACAGTTATCAGCCGAAGAGTGAACAGACCATTTACACGCTCAATCTGAGTTATTACTTCCGCTAAGCGATGCTGACGTCATCGCCCGTCGTCCATCCCTTCCCAGTGATGCCGCGGCTATCCGGCCCCATAAGATAGAGATAAAGCCCCATGGCCTGTTCCGGTTTCGGGTGGCGATGTGGGTCTTCTGCCGGATAGGCGTAGGCGCGCAAGGCGGTGGCAACGGCCCCTGGATCCAGGCTGTTGAAGCGGATTCGGGTGTTTAACTCGAGCTCATCCGCCCAGATTTCCATCACTCGCTCCAGCCCCCCTCCGGCAACGGCGTACGCACCCCAGTAGGCCCGTGCATGACGAGCCACGTCCGACGAACTGAAAATAACGGACGCGTCCTGCGATCGTTTCAACAATTCCAGGCAAGTGCGTGTAATGAGGTACGGAGCATTGAGGTTGACCTGGACCACTCGAGTCCAGGTTTCCGGCTCGTACAGCTCGAGCGGGGTCAGCGCTCCAAGCTCGGCAGCGCTGTGCAGCAGTCCGTCGAGCCTGCCGAATTCCTTGTCAATCGCCTTTTCGAGATTCGCGTAATCGGCATTGGATGCGCGTGCAAGATCAAGTGGCGTAATTGCCGGTTGCGGTCCACCGTCGGCGATAATTTCATCGTACACCTTCTCAAGCTTCGCGACCGTCCTGCCCAGCAGAATCACGCTGGCGCCGTGGCGCGCATAAGCGCGGGCGGCGGCGCGTCCAAGGCCGTCGCCCGCGCCTGTGACCAGTATGACCCGTTCGGCGAGAAGATCCGGGGCTGGATTGTATTCGGTCAGTTTTCTGGTGGTTTCAGGCATGCGTTTCACTGCTTCAGTATTAGTTGGGCGCATTCTACTCCACTCGACACCGCGCCTTCGAGAGTTGCAGGAAACCCTGTAGCAGTATAGTCGCCGGCAAGCCACACCCCGTCCACGTCGGTCGTGAACGATGGGCGCGCGGCGTCAACTTCGCCCGTAGCAGCAAAGGTGGCGCGGCGTTCCCGCACGAGCTTGCTGGCTGAGGGGGAGGGCCAGTGAGGAAACTGCCGCGCCAGCTCTGTCGTCACCAGATCCAGCAAAGTATCCGAGTCCATACTCATGTGCCGGCCTGGACCACTTATGATTGCCGCGATAAGTCCATTCTCCCCGGTTAGCAGGCCTCGGTCGAACAGCCACTGGACGGTGGTGCCGAGCAGCGCGACGAATTCGCGGCCGAGTGTTACCTCCTGCGGGTACTGCAGGTACACGGTGCAAATCGGATGCATTTTGATGCGTTTTAGGCGGGCGCATATCCCGGAAAATGCTTCATGGCGATGCAGCAGGGCATGGCTGGCCGACACTCCGGTTGCGACAATGACGTGATCGGCCGGGAGAGTGTCGTGCTCAAGCCGAACAGCGCGAACCTTATTTTGGTCGATATCAATGGCAAGCGCGCGGCACGCAAGTCGCACGCTGCCGCCGTGCCGTTCGACAAATTCCCGCGCCGGTTCGGGAAAGCAACGACCGAGGTCGGTAATCGGAATGAGAATGTCGGAAGCGGAACGCGAGCCGAAAAATGTCTCACGCAGAACGCGCGCAAAAAGCCGGCCAGATGCCTGCTCAACTGGGGTGTTGAGCGCTGCCAGGCAGAGGGGCTGCCACAGGGCTCGCACGAGCGCCGAACTCTGACCATGCCGGTCAAGATACTGTGCGACCGTGCAGTCAGAGCCGGGATCGAAGTCGTCCCGCCAAAGAGCAATTGCCATGCGCAGGGCAGTGGCGCGCGTCCATGGTCGAAGGCCGTGCATGCCAGCGAGCGCCCCCAAGAGATTCAGCGGTGCGGGGAGACGCGGTGCTCTAAGCTGCCGGGAGCTCGTCCC
>JAJXUF010000349.1 GCA_021783175.1 Pseudomonadota bacterium | reverse complement strand
TTCCCGCCAACCGTATCGGCTACACTCAGCTCAGTCTGGGGCAGTTGAAGATCATGCAGGAGGTGATCACGCTGACCATCTTCGTGCCGTTCGCGGTGCTGTACATGAACCAGCCGTTGAAGATGGACTACCTTTACGCGGGGCTGTGCCTGATGGGCGCGGTGTATTTTATTTTCAGGACGTAGCCTGTCATACCGGCGCAGGCCGGGATCCAGCTAGAAAATATGCTCCGCGAAGCGGAACAAAACCCAACGGCATTTTTGATAACTTCACTGGATTCCGGCCTGCGCCGGAATGACGGAATTGATAATGAGCAAACCAGAACATATCCACATCCTGGGCATCTGCGGCACCTTCATGGGCGGCATAGCCGCCATTGCCAAACAATCGGGCTATCGCGTCACCGGCTGCGACGCCAATGTCTATCCGCCGATGAGTACGCAGTTGGAGGCGCAGGGCATCGAGCTGATCGAAGGCTTCGGCACGGAACAGATGGAGCTCAAGCCGGACGTGTTCGTGATCGGCAACGTAGTATCGCGCGGCAATCCGCTGATGGAAGAGATCCTCAACCGCAACCTGCCGTATGCCTCCGGCCCGCAATGGCTGGCCGATACCTTGCTGCGCGACAAGTGGGTGCTGGGCGTGGCGGGCACGCACGGCAAGACCACCACCACGTCGATGCTGGCGTGGATACTGGAACATGCGGGACTGAACCCCGGCTTCCTGATCGGCGGCGTGCCGCAGAACTTCGGCATCTCGGCGCGCTTGCCCTCACCCCAACCCTCTCCCAGCGGGCGAGGGGGCCATGGAGGTTTCTTCGTCATCGAAGCGGACGAATACGACACCGCGTTCTTCGACAAGCGCTCGAAGTTCGTGCACTACCACCCCCGCACGGCGATCCTGAACAATCTCGAATTCGACCACGCCGATATCTTCCCCGACCTGGCGGCCATCGAAACGCAGTTCCACCATCTGGTGCGCACCGTGCCAGGCAACGGCCTGGTGGTATGCAACGGGCGCGAGGAATCGTTGCAGCGCGTGATCAAGCGCGGCTGCTGGACACCGGTGGAGAAGTTCGGCTCGGATGAGGGATGGAACGTCGACGCCAGCGATGAGGTGTCGATCAACGGCAAATTGCAGGGCACGCTGAAATGGGACCTGATGGGCGAACACAACCGCATGAATGCGCTGGCCGCACTGGCAGCTGCACGCCACGCCGGCGTGCCTGTCTCGCAAGGACTGGCGGCGCTGGCTGAATTCAAGAACGTGAAGCGCCGCATGGAAGTACGCGGCACGGTAAACGGTATCACTGTGTACGACGACTTCGCGCACCACCCCACCGCCATCGACACGACTGTTGCAGGCTTACGCCGAAAAGTAGGCGGGGCGCGCATCCTCGCCGTGCTGGAGCCGCGCTCCAACACAATGAAGCTGGGGGTGATGAAGGATGCCTTGCCCGGCAGCCTGAAGGATGCCGACCTGGTGTTCTGTTATGGCGCCAACCTCGGCTGGGACGCGGCCGCTTCGCTCGTCCCGCTGGGCAACAAGGCGGTGGTCAAGGACGACCTGGGCCAGCTGATCGAAGCCATCGCCAGCGCAACGAAGCCCGGCGACCAGATCCTGGTGATGAGTAACGGCGGCTTCGGCGGGATACACGAAAAACTGTTGCACCGCCTGGCGCAGTGAATACGTACACGTTCCGCCTGCTCAACGTTTTTGCCATTGCCGGCGATCCTTTCTCCGGCAACCCGCTGGCGGTTTTTGAAGATGCCCGCGGCCTGAGCGGCGACCAGATGCAGTCGATCGCGCGGCAGATGAACCTGTCGGAGACGACGTTCATCTTCCCCAGCGAGCGCGCCAGCGCAGAGGTCCGCATCTACACCCCTTCTTTCGAAATGCCGTTCGCCGGGCATCCCACGCTGGGCACGGCACATGTCGTGCGTTCGCTCACCCGTGCCGGCGACAACCTTACGCTGGAAATGAAGGCGGGCATCATTCCGCTCACAGCCCAGAGCAACCTCTGGGAACTGCAGGCCAACGCCGCCAGGACACGACCCGTCGAGGCTGCGCATGCCGAGCTGGCCAACATGCTGGGGCTCGATGTTACGGACATCGGCGAACGGCCGCTGTGGGTCGATACCGGCAGCGAGCAGATGATCGTCCCGCTACGTTCCGTCGCCGCAGTCGGGCGCGCATCACCGGATATCAGGCTCATGGCACAGCATGCCTTTTCGCCATCACGCGGCGCCAGCATGGCCTATGTTTGGGCGATGGATGATGCCGGCGAAATCGTCTCGCGCTTCTTCTTCCCCAAAACGGGTTCGATCGCAGAGGATCCGGCCACCGGTTCTGCCTGCGCCAATCTCGGCGGCTGGTTCCTTGCCCAGGATGCAGCGCTGCCCCTGCAGCACGTGATCCGTCAAGGCGATGCCGTGGGACGCCCGTCGTTACTGGGCTTGCGGGTAGAACCCGGAGGGCGGATCTTCGTTTCTGGTTTGGTGATCGAATTCGGACGCGGAGAGATTGGCCTGTAAGTGCTATTCAACCGGGCCGTTTGGCTGGGTGCTACTGCAGAATAAATTCGACCACTTCGACGGGCGTTTCCGAAAACGACTGGCCGAGACTGATCTGCCCGGCCCCGTGCAGCACGATTTGCTGGTGATTGAGCTGGATGACTTGTCCGTCGCTGAAGCGGACCAGT
>JAJXUF010000348.1 GCA_021783175.1 Pseudomonadota bacterium | reverse complement strand
GATGCGCAGCCAAAAGGCGCGATGATGTTGTTCGGCGAAAAGTATGGCGATGAAGTGCGCGTGCTGGATATTGGTTCTTCGCGCGAACTGTGCGGCGGTACCCACGTGAAACGTACCGGGGACATCGGCCTGTTCAAGATCGTGGCCGAGAGCGGTGTGGCGGCGGGTGTGCGCCGGGTCGAGGCAGTGACAGGCGAAGGCGCGCTGGCGCTGGTGCAAGAGCAGGAACGGCAGTTGCAGCAAGTGGCCGACGCGGTGAAATCGCAGCCGCAGGAAGCCGCCGCCCGCGTCGGGCAGATTCTCGATAACGTCAAGTCGCTGGAGAAAGAACTGGCCGCGTTGAAATCCAGACTCGCTTCCGCCCAGGGTGACGAGTTGCTGGCGCAAGCGCAGGACATCAACGGCGTGAAAGTGCTGGCCGCCAGACTGGAAGGCGCCGATGCGGCAGTGTTGCGCGAAACGCTGGACAAGCTGAAAGACAAGCTCAAATCTGCGGTCATCCTGCTGGCTGCGGTGAACGACGCCAAAGTAAGCCTGATCGCCGGCGTGACGACCGATTCCACCGCGAAAGTGAAGGCGGGGGAATTGGTCAATTTCGTTGCGCAGCAGGTCGGCGGCAAAGGCGGCGGGCGCCCGGACATGGCGCAAGCAGGCGGCACGCAACCCGAACATCTGGCAACTGCGCTGGCCTCAGTTGCCGATTGGGTGAAGTCCAAACTTTAATCAAAACCCGGATACTCCGCGCCTGATGGTCGCTCAGTCCGGTTGCCAAGGTTCGTTCCGTTAGTGTAGGGTTACACTCGGAAATGGAGATGATTTTTGGGGCTAGGCTGCGCGTGCCGGATACATGCATCGTTTCCTGATAATTCAAGGTTGAAGCGGACGATGCTCAGACAAGCGGACGAAACGATTTTGTTGGTTGAAGACGGCGAAGCCGAAGTTCTTCTGATACAACAGGCGGTGGCGAGCTGTCCGGACGAATTGCACCTCGCAGTGGCGCGCGATGCGACCGAGGCACTGGAATGGCTGTCCGATACCGTCAAGCGGGGCTATTCGATGCCGCGCCTGATTCTGCTAGACCTGAAACTTCCCAAGCTGGCCGGCCTTGCGGTATTGCGCACCTTGCGCATGGAGTCGCGTCTGCAGGAAGTGCCCATTGTGGTGTTTTCGGAGCAGCATGAGCCGTCCGACGTGGTGCTGAGTTACCAGATCGGGGCCAACAGCTTCGTCAAAAAGCCGGTGAATCACGCCGAGTTCACCCAACTCTTGCAGGAACTCGCCGCTCTTGGCTGGCTGAGCGGCAAGGGCTTGAAGCATTCTTATCCACACTCCGTTCCGCTATGAATGAATTGCGCATATTGTTTGCCGCGACATCGGTGGGCAATATGGCGCAGATCATCGGGCATTTGCAGGCCGAGAATTGCGAAGTGCATTATGAGCAAGCACACGACGAGGTGATGCTGGACGGTCATCTGCAGCAAAATTGGGATGTATTGCTTCTTGGCTCATCTGCCGAACTCACCATTGAAGCCGTAGTGCATGCATTGCGCTGCCGCACGCTTGATATTCCACTGATTGTATTGAATGACGGCATGGTACCGCTTCGGCTTGGCGAAGTGATGCGCCTCGGCGCGCAGGATTGTATTGCGCTCGATCAGATGGAACGTCTGCTGCCCAGCATGCAACGCGAGATGGTCAGCGCGATCCTGCGCAGCAACCTGCGCGAGCAAGTGGTGGCGGATTATTTGATGCAGGAGATCGACCAGCTCATTCTGCTCGGCTACGACATGCGTTCGTTGAACGAACGTATCTGCCGCCGCATGGAGGAATTGTTCGATTTCAAACTGGTCTGGATCGGGGCCAAGATGCCTGATGGCCGGGTTGAACCTGTGGCATCGGCCGGTGAGATTGCCTATCTGGAGGGCATCGAGGTGCGTTGGGACGACACACCGCAGGGGCAGGGAATCACGGGCAGGTCGATACGCGGCAACAAGGCGGAGACCATGTCTTCGGAATCGCCGCGGTTCGCGCCGTGGCGCGAGCGCGCGGAACGGTACGGCATGCGCAGCATCCTGGCCATGCCGTTGGGCATAAAGAATGAAGTTGCAGGCGCGTTGATCATGTATTCGGCGCACGAAAATACCTTCGATAAATTGACGATCAGCCGCCTGTCCGCATTTGCCGGGCGCGTCACAGTGGCGATGCTGGGTGCGCAGGAGCAACAGGAATTGCGGCTCATGCAGGCTGCCATGAGCAATGCAGCGAACGCCATGTTCATTACCCACCGTGACGGCGCCATCGAATGGCTGAACGAGGCGGTAAGCCGCTACAGCGGCTATACGACAGATGAGATAACCGGTGCCAACCCGAGGATATTCAATTCCGGCCAGCATTCTCAGTCGTTCTGGAACGAAATGTGGGCGACCATTCTGAACGGCCATCATTGGCGCGGAGAAATCGTGAACAGAACCAAAGCTGGCGAGCTTTATACCGTCGCACAAAGCATCTCGCCCTTGTATAACGATAAAGGCGAACTGACGCACTTTCTGTCGGTACAGCAAGACATTTCCGAGAAAAAGCGCCTGGAGGAAGAGATACATTACCTGGCCTACCACGATCCGCTGACACACCTGCCCAATCGCATGCTGTTCCGGGATCGCGTGCAGCAGGCCATTGCGCAGGCACAACGCACGCACGCCAAA
>JAJXUF010000347.1 GCA_021783175.1 Pseudomonadota bacterium | reverse complement strand
GGTGGCGGCGTTGCAGTCCACGAAACGGCCGTCCTTGAGCAGCAGGATCGGATCGCACATCCCCTCAAACGCGCAGCGATACAGTTCGGCATTGGTGAGCAGGGATGGTGTCATGAGCTAGTTCAGCTGCCGGAAATGGAAGTAAAGGTACATGCGCTGATCATATAGAGGTATAGCTATCGGCATTCCCGATGCAAATACGTAGGCCATTGGCGAGAAAAAGTTTTTGGACAATCTGGCGTTTGGTTCGAAGTGCAGGCAGGCGATGCGCAGGGGCGCAAGGCGCCCGGGGCAGAAGCGGGCCGCCGCCCACTGTAATAAATCTACTTCTTGTTCAGCAGCGACTTGAGGTCTGCGAAGGGGTTGTGGGTGGCCGTACCGTGATTCTCCGATCCCCTGTCCCTGACCACCTCGTCCATCACGCGCGAGTGCTCGTTGTCGTGACAGTACAGGCATAGCAACTCCCAGTTGCTTCCATCCAGCGGGTTGTTGTCGTGGTTGTGGTCTTTGTGATGTACGGTCAGTTCGCGCAGGCGCGCGCCGGAAAACTCGCGCCCGCAGCGTCCGCAGATCCAGGGAAACAGTTTGAGCGCCCGTTCGCGGTATCCGGCCTCGCGCAGTTCGCGTTGTTTGCGCGCTTCGGCAACGACGCGGTCGAGCCTTGCGTGATCGGGAGTGGTATGTCTGGTCATGGCTGTCACCCGGTAGGGAGTTGATATAACTATATCAGGACACGCATGCGCATGTACCGGCCGCGGGTACCGCTACGCCGGGAATCCATACAAGCTGGAGCAGTAATGACTGCGGGGAAATGCGGTACGGAGAATTATGACAACTTCAGCTGCGACTTCGATTTTCGGCCGGGTGCTGCCGGAGGAATGAACCCGGCCAGGCGGCAACTGATCCCCTCGATCTTCTTGCCCTTTTCGAACCTGGTCGAATGGCACACCATGATCTCGCCCTTGGCTGCCAGTTCCGACAGATGGAGCCGCACTTTGGCCAGCGAGATGCCCGTCGCTTCGGCGATGTCGGTATCAAGCCGTTCGCCGTGCGCTTTCAGGTATTGCAGGATTTCTTTCATAGGGTCATTACCACACCAGCCATATAGCTTGAGGCCCCAATGTACAGGTATGGAAGGCATAGGACAAATCTAAATGCACCTGAACGGTTGTTTTTTTGTCGGCCATGGGTTTTTTGGGGGGGCGGCGGTCCAATGCGCGGCACAAAACGCTGACTATTCAGGCGACTCCGGCGCTCACCATTTCAACAGCACTTTCCCCAGCCACAGGCCTGCAAGCCCGATGACGAGCATGGGCAGGTAGTGCCACTCGACAAGGTGCGTGATGGAGTTCGTATCCTCGTGCAGCCGCAGCCACAGTGCCCCGACGCTGAACGCAGAGAGCAATGCAGCACTGCCGGCGAGCCGGTAGTGTGTGCTGGCAAATTTGCGCAGCGAATAGAATGCCCAGGCTGCGGGCAGCAGGGTCATCAGTGCGATGCTGAGGGTGCACTCGAAGCTGTGTACGGGCAACGGCGAGGGCGGATCGTCGGCCCGCCAGGCAAGGAACATGACGCCCACAAACAATGTGAATGCGACGATGGGCGCGAAGGCCAGCCAGCGCTTCTGGTGCAGGTCCGGAAACGCCAACAAGGCAGTGCTGAGCGAAGTGACGACGAATACGCCGAGCAGCGCCACGATCTCGACGGCGAACCAGGTATGGTGGAAGCGATCGAGCAGGTCCGGGCGCGGCCCGGCGATCGCCAGCGCGAGCGCAAGATAGATTGCCGCCGCGCCCATCCATTGGAAGCACAGCAAGAACGGGTGCGGCGCAGGTTTTACCGCTGCCGCATCCTGTGCAAGTGCCGTCACGAGATCGTCGATATTTGCCATTATTTTTCCAGCTTCTTTCTCAAAATCTTGTAGGCGCGGTGCGCAGCGACCTTGACCGCAGACTCGGTCATGCCGATCTTCTCGGCCACTTCCCTGGCGGTGTAACCTTCATGGTGCAGCAAACGCAGGATGGTCGCCTGCTTCTCGGGAAGTTTTCCCACTTCCCCGCTGATAGATTCGTAACTCATGTCCGATTCGGTTACAGGGTCATGTAAATATTCTTCAAGCTCGTCGAAATCGAGGGCATGGCGCAACTGGTCGGAATAATGGACGCGCAGATGATCCTGCAGGCGGAATTTGGCGATGGCATACACCCAGGGTTTGTAAGGGCGGTTTCCGTCATAGGTATGGCGGGCTTTATGGATGGAGAGCAGAATCTCCTGCATCAGGTCATCCACTTCACTGGCGATATTCAGGCGCTTGGCAAGGAACGGGCGCAACAGGCGCGTGGTCTCATGCAACAGCCCGGCGTAGGCGCGCTGATCTCCGGCCAGCGACCGCCGCATCAATGTTTCCAGATTGTCTTTTTGTTCCGTCACGGGGGTCCCGGAGATTTTTGTAACTATTTATCGAGCAGCTTCGAATATACGTGCGAATGGATGAATCATAACTGGTTTGGGTTCTCCCATCGAACGAGACTAACGCACAGGAGGCAACATCATGCAACGCAGACAATTCTTGATGGCTTTATCCGGTATGGCATTGACGTATTCGACGCGATCCATGGCCGGAACTTCCGCGGACAAGGTGACCGTGATGCAGTATTCCGATGATGGCAAGCAGATCGGGCCGGTCACTCTGGCCAAAGTGA
>JAJXUF010000346.1 GCA_021783175.1 Pseudomonadota bacterium | reverse complement strand
CGCCAATCCGATTTCAGCAGCGACGGCAAACAGCAAGGTGCGCCTTGGCTGGGCATGTCTGTCGCCGATGTCGGCCGCACCGATCGATTCCTGATCGTTGGCAGTTTCCTGCGCAAGGATCATCCCCTGCTGGCAGCGCGCATCAGGCAGGCGGTAAAAAAAGGTGCGCAAGCCAACATCATTCATTCTGCCGATGACGACCTGTTGATGAAAGTCGCGAACAAGGCCGTCATTGCCCCGGATGCAATGGTCGAGATATTGACTCAGGTCTCAAAGGCGCTGACGGCTGAAAAGCAGGGCCAAAGCACGGGTGGCGAGGCCGGGGCGATTGCCAGAAGTCTGGCGGGCGGCGAGCGCGTCGCGGTACTGCTCGGCAACTTCGCGCAACAGCATCCGCAAGCCGCGCAACTGCAGGCGTTGGCGCAACAGATCGCGGCGCTGAGCAACGGCAAATTCGGCTTCCTCGGCGAAGCAGCGAACAGCGTCGGCGGATATCTGGCACAAGCTACACCGGGCGCCAAAGGATTGAATGCGGACTCCATGCTGGCATCGCCGCGCAAGGCTTATATATTGCTGAACGTGGAGCCCGAACTGGATTGTGCCAATCCGCAACAAGCGGTAGCGGCGGTTCGTTCCGCCGACACGGTGATTGTGCTGTCCGCCTACAAACACCAGGCAATGGAATATGCCGACGTGCTGCTGCCCATCGCACCGTTCACCGAGACGTCAGGCACTTTTGTCAGCAGCGAAGGCCGCGTTCAAAGTTTCAAGGGGGCGGTCAAGCCGCTGGGCGAAGCGCGTCCGGCATGGAAGGTATTGCGCGTGCTGGGCAATCTGCTGAAAGTGGAAGGTTTCGATCAGGACACATCGGAAGCGGTGCGCGACGAAGCACTGCATGGCGTGGATGTCACTGCCAAATTGAGCAATGCCATCGGCGGCGTCGAGGTCAAAGCTGCGCCAACCGTACACGGCCTGCAGCGCGTGAGCGATGTACCGATCTACGCTACGGATGCCGTCGTGCGCCGTTCCGCTCCCCTGCAAGCCACGATGGATGCGGCGGTGCCGCAAGCGTGGCTGCATGGCGAAGAGTTGAAAAAGCTCGGCGTGCAGGCCGGCGCGACGGTCAAGATCAGCCAGGGGCAGGGTAGTGCAAACCTGTTGGTTGCAGCGGACGATAAACTGCCCAGGGGAGTGGTACGGTTGGCGGCGGGTCATGCCGCAACTGCGGCGCTGGGTGCGATGTTTGGAACGATCACCGTGGAGCGTGCATGATGGAAGCCCAGATCCTGCAATTCTTTCAATGGTTCTGGAACCTGTTCGGACTCTGGGATGTGCTGTGGCGCTACATCGGGCCGGTGTGGCCGGTGATATGGACGGTGGTGAAGATTGTCGCCATTGTCGCACCCGTCATGATCGGCGTGGCTTACTTTACGTTAGCCGAGCGCAAGGTATTGGGTTTCATGCAAGTGCGGCCGGGTCCCAACCGTGTAGGCTGGTGGGGCCTGCTGCAACCGATCGCCGATGGCGTCAAGTTGCTGTGCAAGGAAATCATCATTCCGACTCGCGCCAACAAATTCCTGTTCCTGCTTGCGCCGGTGTTGTCGCTGGCACCCGCCTTGGCGGCATGGGCAGTGGTGCCCTTCGGCGATGACTTGACTCTGGCGAACGTGAATGCGGGATTGCTCTACCTGTTGACGATGACCTCGCTTGGCGTGTACGGCATTATCATTGCCGGCTGGTCGTCCAATTCCAAATATGCGTTCCTCGGCGCCTTGCGTTCCGCCGCGCAGATTGTTTCGTATGAGCTGGCCATGGGTTTTGCTTTGGTGTGCGTGTTGCTGGCGGCGCAAAGCATGAATCTGGGTGATATCGTGCGCGGGCAGGGCGGAGGCTACGGCCTGTTCCACTGGTACTTCATTCCGCTGTTCCCGATGTTCGTGGTGTATTTCATTGCGGGCGTGGCAGAGACCAACCGCGCACCGTTCGACATGGCCGAAGGTGAGTCAGAGATTGTGGCCGGTTTCCACGTGGAATATTCCGGTATGGGCTTTGCAATCTTCTTCCTGGCTGAATACGCGAACATGATTCTGATCGCGGCCCTGGCGACTGTATTGTTCCTCGGCGGCTGGCTCAATCCGTTCCATAACTGGCCGGTATTGGGCGAGTTCACCGATCATGTTCCCGGCTTGCTCTGGATGGTGGGCAAGATGCTCATCTTCATGTTCATGTTCCTGTGGTTCCGTGCGACTTTTCCGCGCTATCGCTACGACCAATTGATGCGCCTGGGCTGGAAAGTGTTCATTCCGCTCACGCTGGTCTGGGTGGTCGTGGTGGCCGCGTGGATGCAGACGCCGTATTGGTTGTGGTAAGCAAGCGAGGATAGAAAATGAAAAACTTCATCAATTTTTTCAAGAGTTTCCTGCTGCTCGAACTTCTCAAGGGCTTTTCTGTGACCGGGCGCTATTTCTTCGCGCGCCATATCACTGTGCAGTATCCGGAAGAAAAAACGCCGCAAAGTTTCCGCTTCCGCGGCCTGCACGCGCAACGCCGCTATCCCAACGGCGAGGAGCGCTGCATCGGCTGCAAACTGTGCGAAGCAGTGTGCCCGGCACTGGCGATCAAGATCGAAGTGGCAGAACGTGAAGACGGCACGCGTCGTACCACGCAATATGATATCGATCTGGTCAAATGTATTTTCTGCGGTTTC
>JAJXUF010000345.1:2415-2712 GCA_021783175.1 Pseudomonadota bacterium | reverse complement strand
CGGACTCCGCCGCCGAGGCAGTTATTGCAAAAGAGCTCAACACAATAGCTGCCAGCCTCACTGCATCTGCCCGAGATCAAATTCAGATGCCGCGATCTTCTTCACCCTGACCGTACCGAACTCCATCGTCGTCTCGGCATCGACCAATGCATCATGGATGGTCATTTTGCTGACGAAAGGAACTTGCCTGCCCTCATGCTCGATGGCATTGTTGTATTCGAAACGGGCAGTCTTCAAAAGTTTGCCGCTCACCGAATAAAACTCGGCCTTGATACCGACCTCGCGCTTGACCGATAC
>JAJXUF010000345.1:0-2405 GCA_021783175.1 Pseudomonadota bacterium | reverse complement strand
CCGATACCCAGTAGCGGATGCGGTCGTAGGTGGTACGTTTGTGTTTCGCAGACAAGTCGAGTACGTAGCATGCTTCGCCGTCCAGCGTCTCGGATCCGTTCATCCGGGCATCGTAATCGCCTGCATAGTTGGTCGCGGCGATGTCGCCGTTTGAAGCTTGTCCGCTCATGCGCTGACGTGGCGAGATGGGAATGGGTTTGGACAGACCGGGGCGCGTGAGCCACATATTCCGGTCTACCTGCAATATTTTGGAGCCCTTGAAACGAACCGGTTCCAGCGTCTCTGCCACGCTGGAATCGTCCACCGCCCTGACGACCAACCGCTGCGGTTCGTCGGTGCGGTCACCATCGCGCGATACCACTTTGATCTCCCACACAATGCCGGGCAGGCCGCCGCCGCGCGCATGATCCGAGTCTTTCAGGATGGTGTCTGCATCGGGGGCAGCGTAAACGGAACAGCTTAAACAATACAGTCCGATTGCTGCCGCGCTGAAAATCTTGCTCATGGTCGCTCTCTTAGACATGGCCCAGTGCATCGATAATGTCTTTTTTTGCAGCCCGCCTTGCAGGCATATATGCAGCCACCGTACCCACCATGCCCATCAGCAGGAAAGTGAATATTGTCCGCCCCATATCCAAATCGACCAGCAACGGAACGCGGCTCGCGCTGTTTGGAGGAATATAGGAAATGTTCGCCAAATTGATCCCCCAGCGCACGGCAAAAGTAATCAACAGCCCGGTAACGCAGCCGAACAGCGTGAGCAACATTGACTCGGTAGTGAACAGCTTCACCACCCCGGCGCGTTTCAAGCCGATGGCGCGCAGCGTACCGATTTCGCGGGTGCGCTCGATCACCGTCATACCCATCGAATTCGCTACGCTCATCACCACCACAGTCAACACGATAGAAAAAATGAAGCCGAAGATCATGTCGAACATGCCATGCACCTGGTTGTAGAAATCGGACAGCTCCCGCCAGGTCATGATCTCCACGTCGAATCCGGCCATTTTCAGCTTTACCTGCAACCGGTCGCGCATCGTTTCAGTCTGGTTCACGTCGTCCAGCAGGATAGTCAGGCGATCAGCACGCCCTTCCGCGTCAAGCAGGGTGCGCGCCAATGCCAGCGGCACAAAGGCGAATTTGTCGTTGCTGCCCGCATTGCCGGTATTGAAAGTGTGGCCCACGACAATATCTAGTGCGTTGGCTTGTCCGGTCAGCGTGTTCACCAGCACCTGCGCCTGTCCTCCCGCAGTGAGATGCAGCATTTCGACCAGTCCTTCGCTCAGTTCCACCACATCGGAATGCGCCGGGTCGAGCTGTTTTTTCTGGTTGTTGTACATCCCGCTTTTTTTCTCGGCATCGGTCAGCGCGTCCTGCTGCAGGCGCTCCATCGCGGCAGGCTCGATGCCTTCGGCGAGGAAGATGGTACTGGCGCGACCGTTGCTGACCAGCCCGCTCATCGCCAAGCGCGGCGAGACCATCACCACATGTTTCTCATCCTTCAGCAATTTGGTGACGGCATCGACTTCCGCCGCGGTTAGCAGATAGCGCTCTGGATCGAGCTTGCCTTCCTTGCGCATGCCGCGCTTGCTCAAAGTCAGATGACCCAACATTTCGCCGTGGATGGATAGCCGCGCAAGGCCGTCATACACGTTGTGTGTATACCCGGCGAACAGCGCGATAGCGGCAAAACCGAAGGCAATGGCAAGCAGCGTCATTGTCGAACGGCGGCGATTGCGTTCCAGCCCGCGCAATGCAAGTTTGAACATATTCTTCATG
This sequence comes from Pseudomonadota bacterium, assembly GCA_021783175.1. The sequence continues at coordinate 626 of JAJXUF010000345.1, read as the reverse complement.
CCATCACCTCGTCGCTCTCGATATTGCCGTCGCGCAGCAAAATCTTTCTATCAACATGATCGAGCAAGCGTTGATCGTGCGTGGTGAACACGAAGGTAACCTTGCGTGCGCGATTCATTTCACGCATCAGTTCCACCACCATGCGGCTGTTCTCGGAATCCAGGTTCGCCGTCGGTTCATCCGCAATAACCAGCTTGGGATTCACCACCAGTGCACGCGCAATGGCAACGCGCTGGCGCTGACCGCCGCTCAGTTTATCCGGCAACGAAGCTTTGAATTTTTCCAGCCCGACATCTATCAGTGCCGTGGCGGCACGCTCGCGTGCTGCATGCTCTGCCTCCCCCTGAATCTGCAGGGGCAGCATCACGTTCTCCAGTGCGGAAAGCACGGGTACCAGGTTGAAATTCTGAAATACGAAACCGATTTTCTTGCCGCGAAAATCGGTAAGTTCATCGTCCGCCAACACCCGCGTGTCCTGATTATCGAAATGCACTTCGCCGCTGGTGGGCGAATCAATGAGGCCAATGATATTCATCAATGTGGATTTGCCGCTGCCGGATGGCCCCCAAACGGCAAGAAACTCACCCTCATGGATATCCAGAGAGATGCTATGGAGTGCATCGATG
>JAJXUF010000344.1 GCA_021783175.1 Pseudomonadota bacterium | reverse complement strand
CACGGCAGGCAACTTCCTGCGCGCCGTGCCCATGGCTGCAGCGGTGAGTCTGTTCACGATCAAAGGTGTCTCGCTGGACACTGCCGGCATCGGTTACGCGATCGCTTCCGGCGCGCTGGCGTCCGGCATCGGCTACTCCATCTGGTACTCGGTGCTGCCCGCGCTCAAGGCCACCAGCGCGTCCACCGTGCAACTCAGCGTGCCCGTCATCGCTGCGCTGGGCGGTGTGCTGTTCCTGGGTGAAGCAGTGACGCTGCGTCTGGTGCTGGCGTCTGTTGCGATACTTGGGGGGATTGCGCTGGTGATCGTGAAGAGGCGGTGAAAAAGGGCGGGCTGGATGATGGAAATATTCGTTGCTGTGCTATCAAGGAAACGCAAACAACGTCCGTTCGCCCTGAGCCTGTCGAAGGGTCGCCACGAACTGAGACTTTGCCTGCGTTTCCTCAATTCATTGACGGGCGTTTCCCGGACGTTCCAAGCGCCACGCTTAATCGCCGCATGGTGGCCGCATTGAACTCGCGTGCTTGCGGACTCCATCGTTTCGTAATCTGATCGATCTCGGCCTGAAGCTTTGCTGCTGTGGCGGTATCCCCTGTGGATAGCGCCCAAATGGCATACTGGGCGCGGGCTTCAAAGCTTCCATGGCGATCCACCGCCGACTCGAAATTGGAGCGCGCTTCGGTAGTCCTGCCCACTCCGGCATATGAACGGGCGAGCAGCAGTGAAACGGCCTCACGGCGGAATGCCTGGTCGATACCCTGGATCGCCTCAAGATGCACGATCGCTTCTTCAAAGCGCAGGCACTCCACAAAGGCGCGGGCGGCGCCGAACCTGATTTCCAGCGAGGTCGAGAACGGCCCTTTAAGGCAGGCTTCATAGTTCCTTGCTGCCTCTTCATACAGCCCCAATTCGAACTGGGCTTCCGCCAGGCGTATCTGGTTCTGTGCCGTCGGCAACTCTTCGAAGGCGGCCTGGGCTTCCCGCATCTCGCCCTGGGGATTGAGCACTTTGGCTGCCGCGGTGACGGCGCGTCTGGCACGGTGATCAAGACGAAAGCCCGGCAGGAAGATCGCGAAGAAATAAACCACGCTGCCCATCAGCGGAAACAGGAACAATATGAGCAGCCAATACATCGGCTGCCCGTTGCGAACGGCGTGTATGGCGAAGAATGCGGCGATGATTACGTGAAGTCCGAGACCGGCGAAGGTTATATCCACATTAGTTCCTGCATTTTGATTTGATCTGGTTGATTTGCATAAGAGCGCAATTTGTCGAAACTCTGATGTCGGAATGCCCGCAAGGTTCCCTTACATGCATTTTCCGCTGAAATCGAAGCCGGCCTCCTGTTGCCTGCGCCGAACCGTCCCGCCGGAAAAATGCCTTGAAGATGCCCGTGCCTATTGGCTTGCAGGCAAGGCGAATGTGCGGAAACGGGACGCAAGGAAATTGACGGGAAGGTCGCCGAGTACAATTTGATGCGGATCCGCCTTATTGATAATGCAGGGTGACGTCAGAAGTGTGCGACCTGGTCGAAGCCGAATAATACGACCGCGTAGTAGATGACCGCGAAGACCGCGTTGCTGAATGCCAGCGGCAACCAGATCCGGCGCATGTCGACGCCCAGCCAGCGCAGCGCAGCGCCACCAGGATAGGCTCCTGGCCGACCACGGCGCAGCCGATGGTGAGGCCGCCCCAGACTCCCCACCTGTCGGCCAGCGCCGTGCTCCTCGGCGTGCGCATCCGCGCAACCCAGCGGCCGATGAATCCGATCTGCGTGCTCTCGCCGGCGAGCCAGGCGACGACGAGCCCCTCCAGATAGCCCGCCACCGCGACCACGGGCAGGAGGACAGACGGGTCGTAGTGCGCCGCGATGCCCACGCCGACCGCCGCCGAGGGCCCCAGTATCAGGTTGGGCGTCATCGACAAACCGATGATGGAGAGCCATGTCCAGAAGGATGTCATAGGGATGGGAAATTGGATCGCATGAATCGAAGTATCCACAGCCATCGCGCGCCGGTCAATGCGAAATCCCCCAGCCCGCCGAATTCAGCGGAAATCGAAGGGGGGGCCATGCTGTAAAATGGCCTTTTTATCCAAGGCCGGAACAATGACGATTTCAGAAATCCAGCTCGGCACCATGCTCGAACTGCAGGACGGCATGAACAGCAAGGTCAACCCCGCGTGGGTTGCAGCCAACAACAATTGGCACCGCGCCATCCAGGTCGAAGGCGTCGAAGCCATCGAACACCACGGCTGGAAATGGTGGAAAAAGCAGGAATGCGACTGGGCGCAACTGCGCATGGAGCTGGTCGATATCTGGCACTTCATCCTGTCTGCATCCATCCAGCGCAAACTCGGCAATATCGCCCAGGCGAAGTCGGAGATGCAGGCCGAACTTAACCTTCACCAGAAATCGGTTCAGTTCGATAACCAGACCTTTGTACTCGCGCAACTGAGCCTGCTCGACAAACTCGACCTGCTGGTGGGGCTGGCTGCAGCCAAGCGCACCAGCCTGGCGCTGTTCGAGTCGCTGCTGCACGACTGCGACATGGAATGGAACAGCCTGTTCAAACAATACGTCGGCAAGAACGTGCTGAACGTGTTCCGCCAGGACCACGGCTACAAGGCCGGAACCTACATCAAGATATGGGATGGCCGCGAGGACAACGAACACCTGGTCGAAGTGCTGGAAGTTGCCGATCTGGATTCGGCCAATGTC
>JAJXUF010000091.1 GCA_021783175.1 Pseudomonadota bacterium | reverse complement strand
ACCACAGCTTTCCTTCCACCCAACCTTAAATGTTCCATTAACGTAACGTTAAGTTTCCGTTAAGATTGGGGTGTGAAAATATAAAAATCGAATGGATCCAAATCATTCCGGAGGATGTATCAATGAAAGTGTTTCAATTGTTTTTCCTAAGTATGCTCTTGGCTCAATTGTCATTGGCAGATGAATTAACGCTAAGTGCGGACCAAGCGAAGACCTTGGACATCCTAAGCGCCCCACTTCCCGCGAAACAACAAGGTGAACTCGCGGGCATGCCCGCGCAGGTCGTCATTCCAGGCAACCAGTTATTCACAGTCAGTACGCCGCTCCCCGCCATGGTCGAGCAAATTTTAGTCGGGGTCGGCGATCCGGTAACGAAAGGACAAGCTCTGGCCACTCTGCAAAGTCCGGCACTGGCGGAAGCGCAACGCGGTTTGCTACAGTCAGCAACACAGGCTCAACTGGCCAAGGAGAATCTCACTCGTGACGAACGACTCTGGCAAGACGGGATCATCTCGGAAAGCCGCTACCGCGCAACACAAAGCATATACAGGGAAGCCAGTGCCGCATTAGCTGAGCGCAAACAAATGCTCAAATTGTCAGGCATGTCCGATAACGATATCGTGCGACTACAATCGGACAGTATGTTGAGCAGCAAACTGACCCTCACCTCGCCCATCAATGGCGTCGTACTTGAAAAAACAGCCAGTGCAGGACAACGCCTCGACGCTGCCATCCCGTTATTCAAAGTAGCAAAACTGGAACCGCTGGCACTGGAGATCCAGATACCGCTAGCCAGCAGCCAGAGCCTGAAGGTGGGCGCAAACGTGACCGTTCCCGCGTACGGTGCAAAAGGCAAGCTCACTGCCATCGGTCGTAGTTTAAGCGGAAGCAACCAGACCATTCTCTTGCGGGCGCTTATACAAAACGGGGCTCGTGACTTGCGCCCCGGCCAATTCGTCGAAGCGTCAATTTCAACATCCGGAAATGCGCCGGATCAGTGGAGCATTCCGAATAGCGCTCTGGCCCGCATCGGCAACAAAACCATGATCTTCATCGAAACTGCAAAAGGTTACCGTAGCGAGGAAGTGACGGTACTACACGAGGGAGCGGATAACAGCGTGATAACCAGCAAACTCAAAGGTGACGAGAAAATCGCCGTGCGGGGCGTTTCAGCGCTCAAAGCCAGCCTGATGGGCATCGGAGGTCAATGATGTTATCCAAGCTGGTCGAATTTGCGCTGACCCAGCGCATGCTGGTTGCCGTTCTAACACTGTTGATCATTGGCGCCGGCATTGTTTCCTTCCGCGATCTGCCCATCGATGCGTTTCCCGATGTTTCTTCTACGCAAGTGAAGATCATCATGAAAGCACCCGGCATGACGCCGGAAGAAGTGGAAGCGCGCATCGTCACGCCGATCGAACTGGAAATGCTGGGCATCCCCAATCAGCGCATATTGCGATCAATATCCAAATACGCGATCGCCGACATCACAATAGATTTCAACGACGGCACAGACATCTACTGGGCCCGTCAACAGGTTGCAGAACGGCTGAACAATGCCTTGCGCGATTTGCCGGAGGGTGCAAGCGGGGGACTTGCACCAATCACCACTCCTTTGGGCGAAATGTTCATGTTCACTGTGGAGGGTGAAAATTTCTCGCTGGAACAACGCCGAACCCTCCTCGACTGGACGATACGCCCCGCCCTGCGTACCTTGCCCGGGGTGGCCGACGTCAATTCGCTGGGCGGCCTGGTACGCAGCTTTGAAGTTGTGCCGGATCACACCGCCCTGGCCGCGCGCGGCCTTTCCATGCTGCAATTGCAGCAAGCATTGGAGGCCAATAACCGCAATGACGGCGCCGGCCGTCTGAGCGACGGCGACGAAGCATTGCTGGTACGCGCCGAAGGCAGCATCAAGACTCTGCAGGACGTGCGCAACATCGTGATTGCCAGCCCCGGCAACAATCCGATCCGCGTCAGCGACATCGCCCAGGTTCGCATTGGCAGTTTGACGCGTTACGGCGTCGTCACCAAGGATGGAAAGAGTGAGGCGGTAGAAGGATTGGTGCTGGGGTTGCGCGGCGCTAACGCGCAAAAGGTGGTGGAAGGCGTACGCGCCAAACTGGCCGAGCTTGCGCCCACCCTGCCGCAGGGAATGACCACCAAAGTGTTCTATGATCGCGGCGGTCTGGTGGATCGCGCGATCGGCACGGTATCCAAGGCACTAATGGAAGCCATCGTACTGGTGGTCATCCTGCTGGTTCTATTCCTGGGCAACTTGCGCGCCGCACTGGTGGTGGCACTGACGCTGCCTCTGGCGGTACTCATCACCTTCATCCTGATGCAGCAGTTCGGCATGTCGGCCAACCTGATGTCGCTGGGCGGCCTCGCCATCGCCATCGGTATGCTGGTTGATGCGGCCGTCGTGGTGGTGGAGAACATCATCAGCCATCTCGGCCGGAAACGACAACATATCCCGCATCTGCATGTCATTTACAGCGCAGTGAAAGAAGTCATCCCCCCGGTGGCGGCAGGCGTCGCCATCATCATTATCGTGTTTCTGCCACTGATGACACTGCAAGGACTCGAAGGCAAGCTGTTCATCCCGGTCGCATTGACCATCGTTTTCGCTCTGGCCGCTTCGCTGCTGCTGTCGCTCACCGTCATCCCGATGCTCGCTTCATTCCTGATCAAGAGCGCCGATCACGAGGATCCCTGGCTGGTGCGCAAATCGCTTCAAGTCTACACCCCGCTGCTTAATTTAGCGCTACGCAAGGAGCGGGTGATACTCACCGCCGCGGTGATCTCTCTGGTGATGACTGCGGTCGTCTACAATTTCGTCGGCAAGGCGTTCATGCCGGAAATGGACGAAGGCGACATCATCATGCAGACAACCAAGCTACCGTCCATCAACCTGGCGCAATCGGCCAATATCGACGAACGGGTGCAGGCCGCAATTCTCAAGGCGGTTCCCGAAGTAAAAAATGTGGTCTCGCGGGCCGGAGCAGACGAATTGGGACTGGACCCGATGGGTCTGAACGAAACCGACAACTTCCTCGTGCTCAAGCCGGAGGCCGAATGGCGCGCCGGAGGCAAGGACGCCATCATCAACGAAATCCGCAAAGTGATGGACAACTTTCCGGGACTGGAATTCAGCTTTACTCAGCCTATCGCCATGCGCGTGTCCGAGATGCTCACCGGTACTCGTGGCGACGTCGCCATCAAGGTCTTCGGTACCAACATGACTGCACTCAACGATCTTGGCGCACAGATCGTGAAAATCGTCGAGGGCATTAAAGGCAGCGAAGATGCCTACACGGTCAAAAACGACGGCGTGCAGTATTACCGCGTAATCATAGACCGCCTTGCTGCAGGCCGGCTGGGTTTGAACGTGGATGACATCAGCAATACATTGCGCACCCAGGTGGAAGGCCGCCAACTCGGTTCGGTGATAGAAGAAGGTCGGCGTACACCTTTGCTTATACGCGGAGATTCCGAGATTCAGCAATCTCCCGCATTGTTCTCGGCGCTCACTTTGCCTCTTTCCAACGGACAAAACGTGCCGTTGTCAGTGGTCGCCAAACTGGAGCGCGCCGACGGCCCCGTGCAGGTAAACAGACAAAACGGCAAACGCATGGTGGTCATACAAACCAACGTGCGCGACCGCGATCTGGTCGGTTTTGTAAACGAAGCCAAGGCCGCGATTGCAGCGCAAGTCAAACTACCAACGGGGTACTACATCACTTGGGGCGGACAGTTCGAAAACCAGCAACGCGCGGCGGCCAGATTGGCCATTGTCATCCCGGTGGCACTAGGCTTGATCTTTATGCTGCTATTTGCGACCTTTGGCTCGGTGCGGCAATCCGTACTGGTACTTACCAACATCCCGTTCGCGCTCATGGGTGGAGTGTTTGCTTTATGGATCAGCGGCGAATACCTGTCGGTGCCGGCTTCGGTCGGCTTCATCGCGCTGCTCGGTATTGCCGTACTGAACGGCGTGGTGATGGTTTCCTACTTCAATCAACTGCACGCCGAGGGCATGGACATCACGCAGGTCATCCTGGAAGGGGCAAAGCGGCGCCTGCGCCCGGTGTTGATGACTGCCAACATCACCGCTTACAGCTTACTGCCTGTCTTGTTTGCACATGGTCCCGGCTCCGAGATACAAAAACCGCTCGCCATCGTCGTGATGGGCGGCCTGATCAGCTCGACCACCCTGACATTGTTTATGCTGCCGATCCTGTACCGCCGATTCGGCCTTGAAACACAGAGGAAAGCATTATGAAAGAAATGAATTGCTGCTTGACGTTGGCTTGCCACCGTTCGCTGGAAGAACGCCTGGTCGGCCACTTGCTGGAACATCCGGAGTGGGTATACGGCTTCATCATGTTCAACGCCGAAGGCGGCAGCCAAAAGGAAAAACTCCCCAGCATGATAGAACAGGTACGCGGACGTTCGCAGCGCGTAGCAATACAGGCGGTCATGAATCTGGACGATGCACGTGCCTTGGTTGTCCATCTCAAACACGAAGAAAGCAATCCTGAAATTGCCTACTGGATCATGCCTGTCATCGAATTCGGGAGGATGGAATGAGAATTTCGCCTGGCATCGCACTTTCGCTCTCCCTGTTTGTCCTGCCGGTACAGGCTGCAGAAGCGACCTACCCGGATCTGCCGCCGCACGCCCAGGTTGATGCGGCCTTGAGCAACCATATCAATGTGCTGAATGCCGAGACCGGAGTCAGGATCGAGCAGGTCAACCAGCGTAAATGGAAAAGCGGCAACTATGAATTCAATCTGCGCGCGGGCTCTGCTCACCGCCAGGTCGTCAACGTCGACCAGAACCTGAAAGAATGGGATGTCGCCCTGGAGCGCCCGCTGCGCCTGATCAACAAGGTGATGATAGACAGCGACATCGGCGAGGAAGTCGTGACACGAGCCAATTTCGCCTTGGGCGATGCGCGCCACGAAGCCGGACGCACGCTGCTGCACCTCTGGTTCAACTGGCAGCGCGAGCAGGTGCAGGTTACGCAATGGCAGCAGCAAGTCGATAACCTGACGCAGCAGGCGCAGACCACGGAAAAACGCCTGAAAGCTGGGGATGCCCCGCGCATGGAACTCAGCCAGGCCAACGCCGCCGTCGCGCAGGCCACAGTGTCGCTGCATCAGGCCAGGATGCGCGCAGAGCTGGCCGGCAACGAACTGATACGGCAATTCCCGTTGATCGTCCTGCCCTCGCAAATCGAACCTTCTGAGCCGCTGCCTATCGCCGAGAATTTCGATTTCTGGAAGCAAACCATACTCAACGACAATCACGAATTGGAGATGGTGCGCTCCGAACGGCGCATCCAGGAGATGCTGGCGCAGCGCAGCCGCGCCGACCGCCTGCCCGATCCCACGGTGGGGCTGCGTTATTCGAGCGAAATGGGCGGCAACGAAAGAGTCACCGGTGTGTATCTCACCATTCCCCTTTCGTTCGGTGTGCGCAGCGCCAATGCCGAAAACGCCGAATATCAGGCGCAGATCGCCGGCAATAAAGAGGTCGCGGTGCAACGCCGCCTCGAAGGAGACATCTACGCCGCCCACACACAAGCATTGAGCAGCTACCAGATCTGGCTGCAGGCACGTGAGGCCGCAGCCAGCATCCGTCAGAATGCAGATCTGGTCTCGCGTGCCTACAGTCTGGGCGAAAGCAACCTGACCGAAACGCTCTCCGCGCGGCGCCTGGCACTCGAGTCCGCTCTTGCCGAAAGTCTGACGCGTCTGGACGCCAACGAAGCCCGTTACCGCCTGCTGCTTGATGCCCATCAACTCTGGACATCGGACACCGAAACCCACGGAGCGCACTGATGTCCAGTCCTGACTGGATAGGCGGGATTGCCGCCGCACTGACCACCTGCTCATTCATCCCTCAAGTTTGGCGCGTGTGGCAGACCCGGCACACGAAAGACATTTCCCTGCTCATGTATACCTTATTCACTGCCGGAGTCACGCTTTGGCTGGCGTACGGCGTCCTGCTTGGCGCCTGGCCCGTGATCATCGCCAACGGGGTCACCCTGATTCTGGCAGGGACCGTGCTGATATTGAAGCTGCGTTTCGGTTGAGTCGCTGTCTTGCTGGGTTACAATTCCGCTCCCGGTCTTAGCGTCGATACATTTTTGTCATGCTGAAAAAAATACACGTGCGCAATATCCGTTCCGGCATGTTCATCAACGAGATATGCGGCAGCTGGATGGAGCATCCGTTCTGGAAGAAATCCTTCCTGCTCTCCGCGCCTGAAGACCTCAAAACGCTGCAAACCTGCAGCATCCAGGAAGTCTGGATAGATACCAGCAAGGGACTGGACGTCGAGGGAGAAGTGATCGCTCCATCGATAGAAGAAGAACAGAAGAAGGTCGACGCCGAACTCAGAAAAGTCGCCACGGAGAACCGGGTGGTGCAGCGTGTCCCGGTCCTACAGGAAGTGCAGCGTGCGCGTGCCATCCTGTCCAAGGGAAAAGCTGCAGTCACATCCATGTTTCATGAAGTACGGATGGGCAAAGCCATCAGCGTAAGCGATGCCGAACCGCTGGTAGACGAAATCAGCAATTCCATCGAACGCAATCCGGAAGCCTTCCTCAACCTGGCACGGCTCAAAAATATCGACGACTACACCTACATGCACTCGGTTGCCGTCTGCGGCCTGATGATCGCGCTCGGCAAACAGCTGGGTCTCAGCGGGCGCGACCTGAAGGATGTCGGCATCGCCGGACTGATGCACGACGTCGGCAAAGCGCTAATCCCGAACGAAGTGCTCAACAAACCCGGCAAGCTGACCGACGAAGAGTTCGAGATCATCAAGACCCACCCGCGCAAAGGCTGGGAAATACTGAACATCGCCGAAGGCGCGAACGAGATCGCCCTGGATGTCTGTTTGCACCACCATGAACGCGTGGATGGCACGGGCTATCCGGATCGCATCTCCGGCGATCCGCTCACGCTGTTCGCGCGAATGGGCACTGTTTGCGATGTGTACGACGCGCTCACGTCCAACCGCTGTTACAAGAATGGCTGGGAACCCGCCGAAACCATACGAAAAATGGCCGAGTGGCGCAACGGGCACTTCGACGAAGAAGTGTTCCAGGCGTTTGTCAAAACCATCGGCATCTACCCCTCCGGCACTTTAGTAAGACTCAAGTCAGGAAGATTGGCTATAGTCATCGAACAAACAGGGAAAAGCCTGCTCACGCCTATCGTCAAAGCCTTTTTTTCGACAAAGTCCAATGAGCCGATCATGCCGGAAATGATAGACTTGAGCCGGTCGCGGGAAAGCATTGCCAGCGCCGAAGACCCCGCGCAATGGGGCTTTGATTTGAAACAGATTACAGGCTTCTGAATTTTTAATACCACTTGCGGAGATAACAACAATGTCCAACATCCAGTCCGTCATGCACGAAAACCGTGTGTTCAATCCTTCCGAAACATTCGTCAAGCAGGCCAATGTGTCCGGCATGGCCGCCTACAAGGCCATGTGCGACGCGGCCACCAAAGACTATGCGGGATTCTGGGCCAATCTTGCCCGGGAGAATGTACTCTGGCACAAGCCTTTCACGAAGACGCTGGACGAAAGCAACGCACCATTCTACAAGTGGTTCGAGGACGGTGAACTGAATGTCTCCTACAACTGCCTCGACAGGCATCTTGCCACCCAGGCCGAAAAGACCGCGATCATTTTCGAAGCCGACGACGGCACCGTAACGCGGGTCAGCTATCGCGAGTTGCACAGCCGGGTTTGCCAATTCGCCAACGGCCTGAAGTCGCGCGGCATCAAGAAAGGCGATCGCGTGATCGTCTACATGCCGATGAGCGTGGAAGCCGTGGTCGCCATGCAAGCCTGCGCACGCATCGGCGCGATCCACTCCGTCGTCTTCGGCGGGTTCTCCTCCAAGAGCCTGCATGAGCGCATTACCGATGCCCAGGCCGTGGCGGTCATCACGGCCGACGGTCAATTCCGTGGTGGCAAATCCATCGCGCTCAAACCTGCGGTTGATGAAGGACTCAGCTTCGGCGGCTGCGAAGGCGTCCACACCGTGATCGTCTATAAGCGCACCGGCGGCGAAGTGCAATGGAACAGCAAAACCAATATCTGGTGGCAAGACTTGGTTGCAGCACAAGCCAATACCTGCGAACCCGAGTGGGTCGGTGCGGAACACCCGCTGTTCATCCTTTACACCTCGGGCTCCACCGGCAAACCCAAAGGCGTGCAACACTCCACCGGCGGTTACCTGCTGGGCGCGATGGTTTCCCTGAAATGGGTGTTCGATTACAAGCCAACCGACATCTTCTGGTGTACCGCCGACGTGGGCTGGATCACCGGACACAGCTACGTTACGTATGGCCCGCTGGCCATGGGCGCGACCCAAGTCATCTTCGAGGGTGTACCGACCTATCCGGATGCGGGACGCTTCTGGAAAATGATCCAGGATCACAAGGTCACCACCTTCTACACTGCGCCGACCGCTATCCGCTCACTGATCAAGCTGGGCGGCGACCTGCCGACCCAATACGACTTGTCCAGCCTGCGCCTTCTCGGCACGGTCGGCGAGCCGATCAATCCTGAAGCCTGGATGTGGTACTACAACACAGTGGGACACGCTCGTTGCCCTATCGTGGACACTTGGTGGCAAACCGAAACCGGTTGCCACATGATCGCCCCGCTCCCCGGCGCGATGCCGATCAAACCGGGCACCTGCACCCTGCCTTTGCCCGGCATCATCGCCACCATCGTCAATGAAGCAGGCGACGAAGTACACGACCAGCACGGCGGCTTCCTGGTCATCAAGAAACCTTTCCCTTCGCAGATCCGAACCATCTGGGGCGACCCGGAGCGCTACCAGAAGAGCTACTTCCCCGAAGAAATGAAGGGCGCCTATCTGGCCGGCGATTCCGCACACCGTGACGAGGATGGCTACTTCTGGATCATGGGCCGCATCGACGACGTGCTGAATGTCTCCGGCCACCGTTTGGGCACCATGGAAATCGAATCCGCATTGGTCGCCAACCCCCTGGTCGCGGAAGCCGCCGTGGTCGGCAAACCGCACGAGATCAAGGGCGAGGCCGTGGTTGCCTTCGTGGTACTGAAGGGCGCCCGTCCGTCCGATGCTGCCGCCGCCAAGAAACTGGCTGAAGAATTGCGCAACTGGGTAGGCAAGGAGATCGGCCCCATTGCCAAACCGGACGAGATCCGTTTCGGAGAAAACCTGCCCAAGACCCGTTCCGGCAAGATCATGCGTCGGCTGTTGCGTGCCGTCGCCAAAGGTGAAGAGATCACTCAGGATGTATCCACACTTGAAAATCCAGCCATCCTTGAGCAACTTAAGGAAGTGATACGTTAAAGAAGCGCGTCAGGATTGCGTTAGGCAGTTCCATAACTGCCTAACGCAACTCCTTAATTGTATTGACTCATCCATTCCCCTCCGCTACCATCGCGGCACTTTTCAACCACTCGGTCGCGCATAGTGATTTTCAAAAAACCGTTAATGCTGGTCCTAAGCGCCTTGCTCGGCTGTACCGTTGCCATGGCATCCAAAGCGGATACGGCTTTGGCGATGAACAGCCCGGAGTTATCCGCGCAAACCACACCGACCAGCAGCACGGAAACAAACTTTCCCGCACTAAACACGGTGCCAACCGACCCGATTAAATCTGCCGTGCCTCAGGCTGCCACTGCTCAGCCACCAGTTCCACAAACCGCAACCGTTCCTCCAACTCCCGCCACCATTGCCGCTTCCGGCATTCCTGTGACAACCGACACGCTAGCCGCGACGGTCGAACCGGCGACGCAAGCGCCAGCGCCAATACGTGAAGCCATGATCGTTGCACCCGAATCGCCCAATGGCGACCTATGGCAACGCATTCGCGCCGGCTATGCCATGAAAGATCTGGATAGCCCGCTGATCAAGCGCCATGAAAAGTGGTACGCAAACCACCCCGATTACGTCCTGCGCATGAGCGAACGTGCGCAGCATTACCTGTTCTATATCATGGAAGAAGTTGATCGCCGCGGCATGCCGTCCGAGATCGCCCTGCTGCCCGTCATCGAGAGTGCATTCAATCCGGGTGCCAATTCGGTCGCGAGCGCTTCCGGCATCTGGCAGTTCATCCCGTCCACCGGCAAGCATTTCGGCATGGAACAGAACTGGTGGCACGACGGCCGACGCGACATCATCGGCGCAACCAACGGCGCACTGGATTATTTGCAAAAGCTGCATGATCAATTCGGCGATTGGGAACTGGCGCTGGCCGCCTACAATTGGGGCGAAAATGGCGTAACCCGCGCACAGGCCTACAATCGCAAGCACCACAAACCGACCGATTACTCGCATCTCAGAATGCCGCGCGAAACGCGCAACTATGTACCCAAACTCCTTGCCGTCAAGAACATCATCGGCGATCCGGCGCGTTTCGGCCTGCAGTTGAGCAAGATTCCCGATGAGCCCTATTTCGCCACCGTTGCCACCTCTCAGCACATCGATGTGAAGGTCGCCGCCGAACTGGCAGACATCTCGATGGATGAATTCATCGCGCTCAATCCCGGCCATAACCGCCCGGTGATATTGCAGGACAAGGATAACGGCAACGTGCTGTTATTGCCGGTAGACAAGGTCGACACGTTCCGCACCAATCTGGCAAAGACCAATCAGCGCCTGGTGTCGTGGCAACCTTACGAGAGCAAGCAAGGCGAGAGCTTTGACAAGATCGCAACGCACTTCGGCCTGTCACTGGCAGAACTGCGTTCCGCGAATGGTTTGTCCAAATATGCACAAGAGAGCAACGGCCAGACCCTGCTGGTGCCTATCCCCGACGACCAGCCTGCCGCCGATTTTGCGGCATTCAACATGCACCCGTCAGCTGTGGCCGAGATGTATGGCGCTGTACGTTACACCGTGCGCAAAGGTGACACCATCTCCACCATCGCCCGCCGCTTTCACGTAAGCCAGATGCAACTGCGGGAAGCGAACCATGGTGTCAGCCGCCTGCACGTCGGCCAACACTTCAACATCGTGCTGGCCGATCACCGCTCCTCCCGCAGGCATCATGTCGCGGCAACCAGAACCAAAACCAGAACTAGCCTGCGTAAAGCTTCCAGCGTTAAGGTTGCCTATAACGCCCCTCAATCCAAGCAGCAGAACTGATTATTCCCCCGAGTACAGGTGACAGCGCACACCATGCGTGGCGCTGATGTTAGTCACGTCGGGATAACGGGCGCACACAGGCATTGCATGAGGGCAGCGCGGCGCGAAATGACAGCCTGACGGCGGGTTCGCCGGCGAAGGCGGATCGCCTTCAAGCTTGATGTGCGTCCGGCCCTGTCCATCCATGCGCGGCACCGCTGCAAGCAGCGCTTGCGTGTATGGATGTTTCGGTGAACGCATCACCTCCTCCGTCGTGCCCTGCTCGACGATGCGCCCCAGGTACATCACGCATACTTCATGCGCCAGGTACTCCACCACACCCAGGTTGTGCGTGATGAACAGGTAACTCAAGCCCATTTCCTGCTGCAGCGATTTCATCAGGTTCAATATCTGCGCCTGCACCGACACATCCAGCGCGCTGGTCGGCTCGTCGCAGATCAGCAAGCGCGGCGACACGGCCAAGGCACGGGCGATCGCGATACGCTGCCGCTGTCCGCCAGAAAACTCGTGCGGATAGCGCCATTTGCTGTCGCGCGCCAGGCCAACCTTGTCCAACAATCCGTCGATATGCGCCTGCCGCGCCTTGCTGTCGCCGCCGATCTTCAGCGCGCTCATGCCCTCTTCCAGTATCTCCGCCACGCGCATCTTGGGGTTGAGCGAAGCATAGGGATCCTGGAACACCATCTGCATCGCCGCCCGTGAAGCGCGAGCACCGGCCTGCTCGTTTCCGTCGAATATCACGCGGCCCGCACTGGGCGCGATCAATTGCAGCAGGGCCTTGCCCAGCGTGGTCTTGCCGCAGCCGGATTCACCGACCAGTGCCAGCGTGCGTCCCTGCAAAATGGACAGCGACACCCCGTCCACCGCCTTCACCTGCCCGGCCACGCGTTGCAACAGCCCCTTGCGGATGGGGAAATGGACTTGCAGATTTTCAACTTGCAAAAGTGTTGAGGACTTGGGACTGAGGACTGAGCTCCCCTCTCCCGTTTGCGGGAGAGGGGTTAGGGGAGAGGGTGACTCAGTCCTGAGTCCTCGTTCCTCAGTCCCGCCATATAAATGACACCTCACCACGC
>JAJXUF010000090.1 GCA_021783175.1 Pseudomonadota bacterium | reverse complement strand
TGCCAGCTACAGCGAGTGCCAGGACGACATGATGCGATTTGCACGCCGGCGCAAGATTCCTGTCGAAATACCGTGGTGCGATCTCACAATGACCCAGAAAACCTGGGTGATCGAAGGCGAAGGAAGTTGGGAAGACAAGAAATGGTACGGCATCAGGCGCTTTTTCGACTGGCTCGAGACAAAAAGCTACCGCATGCATATTAGGGTTCTGCTCTCCAGATACAGGGCATATACCAAGTGCCCGGATTGTGCCGGTGCACGACTTAAGCTGGGAGCACTGCTGTGGCGTTTAGGGAACACCGCTGACGGCTCGCTGGCACTCGGCGAGCAGCAACCGTTTCTCGCCGTTGGCCTTACTATGCCGCCGGAACGACGCGCAAAACTCCCAGGACTATGCGTGCATGATGTCATGCTCCTACCAATCAATCGCTGCCGCGAGTTCTTCGATCGATTGAAACTTCCCGCGCCGTTCGATAAGGCGACCGAACTTCTACTGCATGAGATCCGCACACGTCTCGCCTACCTCGTAGAAGTCGGCTTGAGCTATCTTACTTTGGATCGGCAGTCACGTACGCTTTCTGGCGGCGAGGTACAGCGAATCAACCTGACTACCGCGCTAGGCACATCCCTAGTCAATACTCTTTTTGTCCTTGACGAACCGTCAATTGGTCTGCATGCGCGCGACATCGCGCGCATCACCGCAGTGCTCAAGCGGCTACGCGACGCAGGCAACTCGCTTGTTGTGGTGGAGCACGACCCCCAGATCATGCTCGAAGCGGATCGCATTTTGGATCTTGGCCCGGGGCCAGGTGAAAGCGGTGGTAAGGTCGTGTTCTTCGGCACGCCCGCGGCGTTGCTGCGCTCGCGCCGCTCGCTCACCGCCCGTTATCTAAATGGAACGAAACAAGTCGTCGCCGCACATTCACAGATTTCTCCATCGGCTACTCCACATGCCCAACTGGAAATAATTGGAGCCGCCGAGAACAACCTAAAGGACATTGACGTCTTCCTACCACTCAATCGCCTGGTGTGCATCACTGGCGTATCTGGTTCGGGCAAATCCACACTGGTGAAAGAGGTGTGCTTCAACTCCTTGCGCAAACTTAAAGGTAAAACTGCGGAACCTCCCGGCCGCCACAGGGAACTGCGCGGACACGAGCAGTTGCACGACGCAGTCCTGGTCGACCAGTCACCCATCGGCAAGACTGCGCGCTCCAATCCGGCAAGCTACGTCGGGGCTTTTGACTCCATCCGCAAGCTTTTCGCTGCCGAGCCTCTGTCCAGCGAGCGGGGCTACACATCCGGTACCTTCAGTTTCAATTCAGGCACCGGGCGCTGTCCGACATGCCAAGGTGCCGGATTCGAGCGCGTAGAAATGCAGTTTTTGAGCGATATCTTCCTGCGATGTCCGGATTGTGATGGTCGCCGTTACCGTGCCGAAATTCTCGAAGTACTACTGCCACCCGGCAATAAAGCAGCGCACGGCCACACAGGCTCCGCGCGCAATCGCGGCGCGCGAAATACCCCAAAAAATCTGATTACTAGAAGATGGGCATCCATCGCTGACGTCCTCGACATGACCGTATCCGAAGCCTTCGAGTTTTTCTCTGGTCACGTTGAAGTCGAAAGCGCGCTCGAGCCGCTCGTCGCTGTGGGCCTGTCATATCTCAAACTTGGTCAGCCCGTTCCAACGCTTTCTGGCGGTGAGGCACAGCGACTCAAACTCGCAGGTCATCTCGCCGAGTCGCGTCACGTGCGCGATCGCAAGGGTGGTATCCTTTTCCTGTTTGACGAGCCGACAACTGGCTTGCATTTCGACGACATTGCAACTCTGCTCAGGGCTTTTCGCCGTCTCGTGACAGAAGGCCATTCGCTGATAATCATCGAACACAATCTTGATGTCATCCGCGCCGCGGATTGGATCGTCGACCTTGGCCCGGAAGGCGGTGATGATGGTGGAAACATCGTGTGCGCTGGGACGCCGGAATCTGTCTCTCAGTTTTCGGGAAGCCATACAGGTCAGGCGCTGCGAGATTACTCAAAAGCATTGGAGAATTCTCGATTATCCGCTGGAGATCGGCGGCATCCCACGCAAATCTTGGAAAGCTCCAATCCAGTTGGCGTTGACCGGAACGATGCGATCCACATCAGGAATGCGCGCGAGCACAATCTGAAAGGCATCGATGTCGACATTCCGCGTGAACAGTTTACCGTAGTTACTGGCATTTCCGGATCAGGCAAAAGTACCGTGGCCTTCGATATTCTTTTTGCGGAGGGTCAACGTCGCTATCTTGAGTCACTCAATGCCTACGCCCGCCAATTCGTGCAGCCTGCGGCGAGAGCCAGCGTCGATGCGGTCTGGGGAATTCCGCCCACTGTCGCTATTCAGCAACGCACCAGCCGCGGGGGCCGTAAGAGTACGGTCGCCACGCTCACTGAGATACATCATTTTCTGCGGCTTTTGTTCGTAAAGCTCGGAGTCCAACACTGCCCTGATTGCCACATTCCGATTGAGTCACAGACCAGTGAAGTCATACTCTCGCGCCTGCTGCGTGACTACCGCAATCGGCATATCAAATTACTTGCCCCACTGGTAGTCGCCCGCAAGGGCTTCTATACCGATCTTGCAAAATGGGCCAGAGCCAGGGGCTACGGGCAGTTGTTCGTCGATGGGGCCTACGTGCCCACCGCTGAGTGGCCGCGCCTTGACCGCTTTCGCGAGCACGACATCGCGCTGCCTGTAGATAATCTGCTTGTGTCGCCGGCCAATGAGAAAAGGCTGCGCACAGCACTTGATCAGGCGCTCGATATGGGAAAAGGCCAAGTGCAGGTCGTTCCGGTTGGCGCGAAGAAGATACACAGCCGAGCAGAAGCAGCAGTTTTTTCGACAAAACGTGCCTGCCCAAGCTGCAATCGCAGCTTTGCGGCGCTTGATCCACGTCTTTTCTCGTATAACTCGAAACACGGCTGGTGCGAGCGTTGTTACGGTACTGGTCTGTTGCTTGCGGGATTTGATGCCGGTCAGACCGGCGAAGAGATTTGGTGGAACGATTGGTGGGAAGGCGACGAACGTGCCTGTCCTGCATGCGCAGGAAGTCGCCTGAATCCCGTTGCCATAGCTGTGCGCTTTCAGGGCCAGTCTATTTCCGACATCACTTCTCTGTCCGTCGCCGCCGCGGAACAATTGTTCAATCGACTTAGACTTTCAGGTCGTTCGGCCCAGATCGCGCGCGATATCCTGCCGGAGTTACACGCCAGACTTTCTTTTCTCAGGAGAGTTGGGCTCGATTACCTGACGCTTGACCGATCTGCGCCGACTCTTTCCGGCGGAGAAGCACAGCGCATAAGGCTGGCTGCCCAGCTTGGCTCGAATTTGCGTGGGGTCTGCTACATTCTTGACGAACCCACCATTGGGCTGCATCCGCGCGACAACCGAATGTTGCTCGAAACCCTGCATGATTTGCGCCGTAAAGGAAACACAGTAGTTGTGGTGGAACACGACGAGGCAACGATCCGCAGCGCCCGACATTTGATCGATCTCGGTCCAGGAGCTGGCATCAATGGCGGACGCGTTATGGCCGAAGGCTCCGTGAAGGATCTCATAAGCAACCCTGATTCGATCACTGGGCGATGTCTGGCACAGCCGATGCCTCATCCGTTTACGGTGCGTCGACAGACGCGCATCTCCGGTCGATCAGCCGACCCGACAATCGAGATTCGCGGTGCACGCCTGAATAACTTGAAGAATGTCGACGTACGCATTCCCCTCAGGCGCCTGGTATGCGTAACAGGAGTAAGCGGTAGCGGAAAGAGTACGCTTGTTCGCCAGATCTTGTATGAGAACATGCGTCGCAAATTGAATGCTTCGAGAACAGGATCTTCCGCCCTGCGCGGCTGCACGGCTATTCATGGCGGTGAAAACATCTCGCGGGCGCTTGAAGTGGACCAGACACCCATTGGCAAGACACCGCGTTCATGCCCGGCAACCTATATCGGGATTTGGGATCTCGTCAGGCGTCTGTTCGCTGATACAGTTGAGGCACGCATGCGCGGTTACGCCGCAGGACGATTTTCATTCAACACAGCGGGCGGACGCTGTGAATCATGTGAAGGCCAGGGCGTAAAGACTGTCGAAATGAGCTTCCTGCCTGATGTCAGTGTGCCCTGCGATGTCTGCGGCGGCAACCGCTTCACACCTGAAACTTTGGCGGTACGCTTTAAGGACAGAAATATCGCTGAAGTTTTGGCCATGAATATTGACGAGGCAGCCGTTTTTTTTGCCGCTCATGAGCGAGTAAACCACGCGCTACGTCTACTGCAGGACGTCGGTCTCGGCTATCTCACGCTTGGTCAGCCTAGCCCAACTCTCTCAGGCGGCGAAGCTCAACGCATTAAGCTGATAACCGAGTTGGCCAAATCCCGTCCGGTGCTACGCCGGGCGGCACTTGGGACAACCGTGGGCGCCCATACACTTTACGTTCTAGACGAACCGACCGTTGGCCTGCATATGGCGGATGTTGACAAGCTCATCCGCGTATTGCATGGGCTCGTGGATGCTGGCAATACGGTGGTAATCATCGAGCATAATCTGGATGTAATCGCGGAAGCCGACTGGATCATCGACATGGGCCCGGAAGGCGGTGACACAGGCGGACGGGTCGTTGCCCATGATACGCCGGAGAAAATCATTCACGCGCGCCAGTCGCACACAGCGCGCATTTTACGAAGCTTCTTGCGGACGCGGAGAGTGCTTCGGCGCCTGGGTCGATAACGTCAAAGAACAAGACGTCGTGATTTTTTAAGACATCGTGACTCTTTCCATTTTATGCGGCTAACCATCACTGGCCGCACAAAAACTTGTCCGGGTCGCAAATCAATTACGCAGACCGAGGGAGAAGACTCACAGGCGGATGTCTGACGCGGGTGCAATACAGCCAGAACCTTTGGAATCAAATCGCCAGGGAATCTCAAGAGCACCGCAATTACCGAACGACAAATTTACCTGGGCCAGGCTAATCGCGAGCGTAATCGGCACTCTCACACTTACAACTTGTCCAATCGAGTGACACAGCGCAAAATCGAAGTTATCAATGCGCAGCCTAATCCGAGGAAAAGTATCATGGTTGAACGCAATATCCGCCAGGTGATTCCGGCATTTTCGGTGTCCGAAGGGGCAGGCGTTACTGTCCATCGCACGATCGGCACGCCGGCATTACGCCACCTAGACCCCTTTCTCATGCTGGATCATTTCAGTAGCGACAATCCGGACGAATATATTGCGGGTTTTCCTGATCACCCACATCGCGGCTTCATCACGCTTACCTATATGCTGGATGGACATATGCTGCACCAAGATAGTATGGGTAACCGCGGGGATCTGCGCGCCGGAGGAATTCAATGGATGAAGGCCGCAAGCGGCGTCATTCATTCCGAAATGCCACAGCAAACCAACGGGCTTATGCGGGGTTTCCAATTGTGGATCAATCTTCCGGCAAAGGAAAAGATGAGCGATCCAGCGTATCAGGAACTCTCGGCCGAACACATCCCAGTCGTCGAGGAGAATGGCGCCAAGGTAAAAATCATTGGTGGAGAATACTCCGGACGCGTAGGACCGATTGACGACCCGTATACGCAAGTTACCTATCTCGACATCGACCTCATCGGGCGCAAGAACTTCAGCTGCAGTGTGCCCGCCGGACTGAACGCCTTTTTATATCCTTTTGCTGGCCACCTCAAAATTGGTGGCACCCACATCGCAGCGAATCACCTGGTGGTGCTTGGTAACGGGGATAATTTAAGCGCAGAAGCAGGCGAGCATGGTGCACGCTTTATACTCGTAGGTGGGCGTCCACTGCTTGAACCCATCGTGCAATACGGTCCTTTCGTTATGACCAGTGAGCAGGAAATTCGCCAGGCAATGGACGATTACCAAAATGGTCGCTTGGTCCACACCAAAGCACAGTATGCGCCCTCCTAACTATATCGATCGCAACAAGGCGACTCAATCGTTAACAGATTCAAATGTCTGAGATCGTGGTACGGATCTACCTGCAAGGCGAAGGAGCATCTTGGGCCAAAATTGAAGGTAAGTTCCTCCAACTGCAGCTGGGCACCAGCGAAATCCTGCTTTTTGCTGCGCCAGAACTCTACGCCTATCACAATCAAATTTTGGCGCGCTTCCTGCAGGAGCGGAGTATCCCGCACAAATGGGCAGAACAGGGCAAACTCGAGTACGACTGCTCCGAACTGCTGGTGATTGGCGGTGGCCGCTTTCGTGTCAGCTTGACGGATCGGACGCTGACGCTTTGGGACAACTCACAGGCCTATGGCCGATTCCGGGCATCGGGTCTGGAACAAAAAATTGCCCTGGCTAGCCACCCCTGGAGCGGATATACCGTCAGAATCTCTTGACTCGCTTTCACACCATACGACGCGCTTTGACAGAAGCCGTAGCATTTCGGTCGCCAACCAAGTTGCTGGCCTAAAAAAAGGGGGGCGCATGCCCCCCTCCTGACAACACCAGCCTTGTCTCAATCAGGTCACGGTTATCGTCGTCCTTGCCGTACCGACTTCCACACCGGTAATCCAGTGCTTGAATGTAAATACCACTGTGTAGGTGCCGGTCTTGGACGGATTGATGAGGCAGTCATAGCGCTCGGCCGATGTCGTGTCCATGCTGGTGACTTGCATCGCGCTAGGCAGCGGCCGTCCGTCAGAAGCGACGACGTTTACCTCCAAACCGCCGAAATCCGCATGTTGCGGAAAATAGCCGGCGTTAACGTAACGTACGAGCAGTGTCTGACCAACGCTCATCGTTACCGCTACGCCCGGAGCGGTCAACGCGGACTTGGCGCCATCGACGCCGGTGATGATGAAATAATCCGGCTGGAAATTGTTCAGGCCTACATCTCCGCCGCAGGTACCTGCGTACCACGGAAGGGTATGCCAATTTGAATCGATATCATCAAGCACCCAGATCGCCTCGAGGTCATAGGCAGGCCCATTGGCGAAAACACGTTTCGTTCCCGGCGGATCATTGGGGTTCGGTTGAGGGTCCACGATGAGTGCGCCGTACATACCCATTTCGGCGTGCAGTACGGTATTCACATGGCAATGGTAGAAATAGGTACCGGCTTGATGCGCCTTCCACTGGTAGGTATAGGTGCCGTCCACGTCCCAGGAAATATGCCCAACGCCGTCGTTCTGCCACGCAGGCTCAATGCCGTGATGATGAATCGTGTGCAGACACATACACATGTTGACACTCAGCGTGGTGTGCACGATCTGCCCTTCCGTTACACGAATTGCTGGCGACGGAAAAGTAGTCCCACCCCCCATGCCGCCACCTCCGCTTCCGCCATTGACGGCTGTGTCAGTAAAGCCCCAGATCGCTACCACTTTACCGTCATCCATAGTGATAGATCCGTTCATGTAAATACCGCGCGAGAACGCAATATCTGGCGTCACGATGCCAGGTGTAGGCGGCGCCCCGGGATAGACATAGCAGGCGTTATCGAAGGTGGCCTCAGGTACGCCACCGAGCATACTGGTGTTTGACATGCTTGACATGGTTCCCCCTTATTATGCGAATTCGATGTCGGTCAAAGCCCCAAACAGATACAGGCCGCCGCCACTTGTCTGGGTCATTTCATTGTGCAGATGCATCGGATAAATGCCGGTAGTTACCGGCGGATAGGCATCGGGCGGCGCCGAAAAAGGGTAGATCACATCGATTGATCCCATGTTTCCGCGAAGCGGAACAGCATCTTTGAGCCAGATGGCGGGGCGGATTTGTCCGTTTTGCGTCAGCCACTCCACATGATTTCCATGCCAGTGAACAGAGTTGGTGCCTTGCCCGGCATTGAACACACGAATCAAAGTGCGATCGCCAACGCTTCCCTGCAGCCTTGTTTTTAAATTGCTCATAGCGTCTACATCTGGATTGCCAGCGTCAGGCGCGCCTGGCGGGCGCGCTCCAAGACCGTTAATGGTGAAGTACTTGGGTGTGTAGGCGGTCGTCGGCGTTATTCCTTTCTGGATGGCACTATTCCAAGTCGGGTCAATGTCATTGAACACCCAGAAATATTGCTGTACGAAGGTGGGACTTCCGGCATATAGCTGGTTGGAGATGCCGCTCGGCATTACGGCCATGCCGCCATGTAGTCCTACTAAACGGTTGTATGGGGCATTGAGGGCGTCGTAAAAGAAGTACGAACCAGCTTGAGGAGCGGTGAAGCTCACAGTCACGATTTTCCCTGCAGCAATCGGTCCACTGTTTACTACGCCGTCAATGACAAAGCTGTGGCTCTGAGAAAGTGTGTTGATGATTGTCACACTAACATTGTCACCCTCTTGCACGATGAAGGGTTTTGCCGGGACATCCAGACCGGTTTCCGAGCTACTAAATCCTTCAAAGTAGACACTGGCACCATCCCCCTGGGCGATGCTCCCCGACGTAATGTAATAAGTTTGCACAATCGATGTGGCGCGGGCTCGAGCGGTCCAGGACAGCAGTCCTGTGCCCACCGCGACGGCACCGGCCACACCGGCTCCTCCCAGCTTGAGGAAGTTTCTTCGTTTCATCCATTTCTCCTAGTGCGTATTAATTTTTTGGTAACAATTGGCTTGCTAACCCCCGGGGTCCATATCCTTACGAACAGGTAGCGTTAACCCGTTCGCAACATCCCGACACAAAACCGGAGGACAGAAATTTCCAAATTATTATTTTGAGTACACCCCAGCCGCCCATAACGCACCGATCTGGCTCGAACCGGTGCATCACAGGATTCGCGATAGACGCGTCTAACTGGGGAAAAACCGAAAAACAACCTGTGTTACATTAGTACTTTATAACATTGTAATGTATTGATCTGTAACACAAATGTAATACTAAGACTAAATATAATGTCATGCAACATTGCGGTGCATGCTCTGGCTCAAATAACCCATACCATCCTGCATCGACTTAACGGCCATGGCCCGTCTCATTTCAACCACATGCAGTAATCCATCTTCCAAATCGATGGTTCTCGCTGGCATGACGCCATTGAGAATTCAGTGCAACTTCCCGTATTAAAATCGCCGCTGAAACTCTCGGCGGTCGCAAAATGAACCCGGTATCGCCGCACACTCTGGATGCCACCGGGCAATATCAGGCGCCTGCCGATCGTGGGTTCACGTTCCTTCTACTCTCGAACGTCCGGAACCTGCAGTGGCACTGACTAGCACGGTTATTAGACGATTCGATCGATCCGGGTTCGCGCTTTACTAGCAACCGGTTTTACGTTGGCGGCGTTATCGTTAAGCGCTTTGACGCCGCCATGCGGAAGGGGTAGTCCAACCCAATGCTAACGGCGCCACTGGCGCCAGTTATTCCGCTACACCTTGGCAGGTGCCAACCGAGTTGACGTATCGCAACTTAAAGATCGAGTTCAAGGCATCGCTTCTTAGCATGCCTGAAGTGAATAACCACTTAGATAAAAACGGACTGCGTCAGGGCTAGTTGAAATCGCAGCTTGCCGATCGTGAAGAGAATTGACGTCTAAAATTCCTATGGGGTATTGGCGATGCGCTTCGCAACGGAGCGTGACCGATAACTACTGAGGCCATATTCCGCGCTGGATCAAGCGTAAGACCAAGCCAGTCTTGATGTTTCGTACAAATAATTCCGTCATGCTACCGCGCCCGGGAGGACGGTTCCGACTCGCGCTGCCTAACCGCTTACTCCATGCGGCCCCGGGGGTTCTTTGCTGGCATGGCCAGATCTAATGGAATTCAGGCACGACCGGCGTTGACGTCAAGAGGCGAGTGGTAGTATTCGCTTTCCTCAGCAAGTTGCTTGGTGAGTTTCTGCAATTCTATTAAGCGCCGCTCAGCCGTACTGATAGATGCGCAGTCGTCGCAGCGCACGTCACCACAGGGTTGGCGCGAATAAAGCCAGTACTGGATAGCGCCTGCCAATAGACCATCGGCAATGTCCCATAGATCCGCCCCTTGGTCGTCATTGGCCAGTCGGTTGCCCAGGTCAACCGCGCGATGAAACGCCTTATCGAACACCTCGTCCGGGTCGGCTTCGGCCTG
Organism: Pseudomonadota bacterium; assembly: GCA_021783175.1. The sequence continues at coordinate 2,215 of JAJXUF010000090.1, read as the reverse complement.
TGTCATGGATAACCCTCACCGATGTGGAACGCAAATAACTAGTCTACCAGAACAACGGGGCGCAACCGATTACTCCGCTCCCTGGCGTCAAAATTGGGCACACACAGACCTAAATCCGTGAGACAGCGGCCGCTGCTATTCGTCATTTCCGGAAATTGCCGCAACCAATGCCAACTCCCCTGATCTGACCGACCCCAAATCGAACTTGCGCGCTGCCGCAGCCATTCGTGTCAGCGCCGCAGGGAGCTTCATCGGCGGCTTGCTTTTGACTTTCCCGGTTCGATGAAACCGCACCGGGTTGATGCGTGCCACAACATAGTTGCGCAGGTACGGCGAGTTGAATCCGATTGCCTTAAGCCCCGTAATGATGCGTTTTACTTCTGTATCGATCTCGGCAATCCGTGCGGCATATCCTTCGCGCTCCCGCAGGCTCGCCGCTAGGCCGCGCTCACTGAAGCGATCGAGCTTCTTTAAGAACGAGCTGTATGCGCCACCAGCAAATCGGCTGTTATTCTCATAGACCAGTCCGAGAGTCAGTAATTCTGGCGCCTCGAACTGGGCGGCAAAGTCAGTTTCCTTGGCGCGCGGATTGCGCCCGGCCAGTTCACGAGCCATGCGTATCGCTTCGAGACTGCGGTCCTTGAGGTTATGCGCCTTTTCAGTATTCAGGGCGAGAATACGGAAAGCCAATTCCTCGTCGGGTGACACCAAAACTGTGATCTGGCGCAAGCCAAGCACCTTGGCAGCAGCCAGCCTGTGCCGTCCATTGGGCGTCCACAACTTATCGTCCGATCCGCGCACGACGATGATTGGATCAAGAAACAATCCAGCCTCTTCAATCTTTTGCGCCAAACGTTTCGTATGGGTCGGCGACAAATCGCGTTGGAACGGAGTCGGCTGCACCGCTGCCAAGGGCACGGCTGCAAGCAACAGCGACTGCCCTGACAGGGGTTCACGATATGCGCCAATTACAGTTCCACCGATTTCGCGCAAACGCACCGCTAGAGGCGCAAGTTCCGGCGTATCTGGAGTCAGCAACATATCAGCAGCGGTTAGTCCGCGCTTTTGTGAACGCGGCTTCAACCTTTTTCGGGCCGCAGTTCCTGCAGCTTTTCTCAAGCGCGATTTGGGTGTTTTCCTGGTTGCCATCGCTCTAAGTGTAACGAAAAGTCAGAAATTACGGGGGGAAATCGGACATTAAGCTGGTAGCACATCCACTTCCGACCGTAGGACCGGTTTTGGTCATTTGTCTCCTTCACAGTACTAACCGCCATCGTTGCCAGGAAATATGCACTTTCCAGTTGATCGATATGGTAGCGACAAGGCAAAATGCGCCACTTTGACTGGGATCGACAGGATTTCATCTACTTTATTTATCGAGGAAATGGCATGAAACTGATTCTGTTAGGCGCGCCGGGCGCCGGCAAGGGCACCGTCGCCAAGATACTGATGCAGCAAAGTGGCGCAGTGCAGATTTCAACGGGCGACATTCTGCGCGGTGCGGTACAGGCCGGCACCGAACTTGGAAAGCAGGCCGAAGCCTACATGAAGCGCGGTGACCTGGTGCCAGACGAACTGATCATGGGAATCATGGAAAAGCGTCTTCAGGAGCCGGATTGTGCCAAGGGTTTCCTGCTAGACGGCTTCCCACGGACCATTCCGCAGGCCGAGGCGCTTAAAATATTGCTCGCCAAACTCCGTATCAAGTTCGACCTGGCGGTCAATATTGATGTACCGCGCAGCGTGATCCTGGACCGCCTAACCACCCGCCGTACCTGCTCCAACGCGAAGTGCCAGGCGATCTACAACGTCAAAAGCATGCCGCCCAAGAAAAGCGGCATCTGCGACAAGTGCGGCAGCCCCGTGGTGCAGCGCGAAGACGAAACCGAGGAAGCCATCAATCACCGCCTCGACACTTATAATAAAAAGACCGCGCCGCTCATCGACTTTTATGCAAAAGAAGGATTGCTGCTGACTGTGAATGCGACGTCCAGTGAAGTGGTAATAGCCGCAATAAAGGCAAAACTTGCCGCATAGTTGGTTGGCGGAGAGCTGTGCGCCACGCTTCCCGTTGCACTGGTGCACAGCCCTCTCCTGCCCTAGGACAAGAAATCACTAGCCTTTGCCGCGCAATGCGGATATAGTCTCGCATCCTCCATTCGGAGGATTGTGACGTTTCTGACCTTTCCTGTGCTTTTTTTCATCACTGGCTTCC
>JAJXUF010000016.1 GCA_021783175.1 Pseudomonadota bacterium | reverse complement strand
CCCCTCACGGTTTTGCTGGATGAACTTCCCCCAGTTTCGTAGACACCCCATGAAGGTGGACAATACCGAAACTGGAGGTCGTCATGTCAGACAGAAACGAAACAGAAGCAAAACGTCGGCAATACACCGAGGAGTTCAAGACCGAGGCCGTGCGCCTGCTTGAGGAATCAGGCAAGACCATCGCGGCGGTCGCCCGGGATCTCGGCATCAATCCCAATCTGCTGTCACGCTGGCGCCAGGAAGAGCACCACGCGGCTGCCCGTGGGACAACCCCGGGAGCGCTCAAGGCCGATGCGGAAGAACTGGTGCGGCTCAAGCGGGAGAACGAGATCCTGCGCAAGGAGAGGGATTTTTTGCGATCTGCGGCGGCATACTTCGCGAAGGAACGGAAATGAAATTCCGCGCCATCGCAGAACATGTCCGCCGCTTCCCCGTGCGTCTCATGTGCCGGATGCTTCAGGTCTCTGCCGCCGGCTACTACGCCTGGGCAAGACGCCCGCAGAGCACACGATCGCAGCGCAACCGCGATCTCACCGAGCAGATCCGCACACTCCATGCGCGATCCCGCCACACCTACGGCAGCCCGCGCCTTACGCGCGATCTGCGCGAGGCAGGACATCCCGTGAGCGAGAATCGCGTGGCACGCCTCATGCGCGAGCACAGCATCCGGGCGAAAACCGTGAAGAAATGGAAGGCGACCACGGATTCCTCCCATAGGCTGCCGGTGGCAGCGAATACCCTCGATCGGCAGTTTGCAGTCACGGCAGCCAACCGCGTGTGGGCGGGCGATATCACGTACTGCTGGACCGAGGAGGGCTGGCTGTATCTCGCTGTTGTGCTCGATCTGTACTCGCGTGCGGCCATCGGCTGGGCCATGGGAAACCGGCTCACCGCGGATCTTGCCACTGACGCGCTCACCATGGCGCTGTGGCGGCGTAAACCCGACAAGGAGCTGCTGTGTCATTCCGACCGTGGGGTGCAATACGCAAGCCACGATTACCAGGATCTGCTCACCGAGCACGCTATCACGTGCTCCATGAGCCGCAAGGGAAGCTGCTGGGACAACGCCTGTGTGGAAAGCTTCTTCGGCACGCTCAAGAAAGAACTCGTGCATCACCGGCAGTACCGTACGCGCGAAGAAGCCAAACAGGACATCTTCGAATGGATCGAAGTGTTCTACAATCGGCAACGTCGTCATTCGACACTCGGCTACCGTTCACCGGCTGAGTTCGAGGCGATCATGAAAGTTGCTTAGCCCGGTGTCCACGGAAACGGGGGAAGTCCAGGAGTTGTCCGACCATCACGCTGGCTTATGGACTGGGCGGCTGGATTGCCACCGCTTGAATGGGCTTTGACGTATGTAGCGGCTGCCAGACCCAGACAAATGACGAAGGCGATCGCCGCAATCCACCGAAAGGTGCTCGGGCCGAACTTGGTCGTAATACCGGCTTCTACTTTGAAATTCCCTTTTTCCAGAGGGCCGCCCCTTGCCTCGATGATTAAGAATCTGGACGATCCGGCCGGTAGGCTTCGCACAATCAGGTGGGTGTAGTACGTTCCTTCGGAGATGATCTCAAAACCTTCCGCGCGTGCGACGGACTCGATCACTTTGCCGGACTTATATGCCTTAGCACCTATATGGACAGCAATATTGGAAACATCATTGTGGGTTCGATTCTTAAGCTGGAGGATATTTATCGTTTTACTCGATTGGAAAATTGCCCAGTTAGCCGCGGCTTTTTCCTGATCTGACGCACACCGCTCCTCAAAGAAATTGCATATGGACTCTGCGCTGTATTGCTCATCGTCGCGGGGTTCTAGAGATAGAGTCCCAGAAGTCCCTTCCGATTCAGGGCTGTATCCGTAACGGAACCGCAAGATGTCAAGCACCAGCGAGACCTTATCCTGTGGGGGTTGTTTGTAGGAAAACTCGTTGGCATTGTCTCCAGAACATCCGAGGTGATGCCGTGTGACCGCCACATCGCTTTTCCAATCACGCTTACCTTCCTTTAAGCGATATACGGGCCTAGCTTCGGTGCTGCGCATACCCCACTGACCGAACTCCTCGTTGACCTTAATGTCTCCGGTGTTGCTGTGATAACAGGTCATGATCTGGTCGCTGTTTTCCTGCCCACCTAGGAGGAATTCACGAAACTTGGCAAGAGTAGGGCTTCCGCCGTAGAAAGTTGATCTTTCGGCCTGGCTGAAATTCACAATGAATAGTGGACGCCCTACCGCGACTTCAATGACATTCTTGGGTATCAGTGCTCGGAATCCCGCAAGGAGTACGTTCAGTGTCAAGAACTCGCTCGTGAAACCGTGAAACGATAAAAGGCTCGGGTCGGCTAGAAATGAAGTCGTGAACCTGCTGATGGAAAAAATCGCCTTCTGGAGACACGGCATATGCGTAGGGCACCTCCGCTGCTCTTTTGTTAATTGAACCAGACTGCGGCCCGCCTTCGGCGCCGCGCTCTCCTGCTACGCATCAAGCCTCGTGCCGAGTCTCGCCCTGCCGGCGTCGATCCCTGCCCGGACACCCGAAATGACAAAGGCCGCGTTTGGTGGCCTTTGATCCAGTCTATTCGGCACACACCCACTGGATTAGGAGTTCAGAAATACGCGTCACAAAGTGGCGTGATCACTGCCTCATTATTGCTTAATGTACGGCGTGTAACCCCCCTTTCAAGGTGGTGCTGTTCCTCGAAGCATAATCATGCGTGGTCTGCGTCTTACGATTCCTATCGGGTACTATTGCGACCATCAGCTTCTCGGACAATGCCGCAATTGACTTCCGCGCAGCTCTTCCGCTGCGATCTGCTGTCTGTTTTTAGTGCCCCAGACAGTCGGCATGAGGCGAGCAAGCTGCGGGTAGTCGGGTTTCAGTGCCGTCGTGATTTTTTGAAATACGTACCAGTCAGCATCCCCCCCCACATAATTCAGCATCGCCCGCACAGCCGGTGATGGCGGTGGTGGGGTCGCTGGGCTTGCGGGCCAGGCGGTACTCGCGGTGAGCATCGCCAGGGCCGCCATGAAGATGCGGACCCGCCTGCGAGGCCTGTTGTCGTCAGGGGTCATGGATCGCTCTCCCAGCATCGTTGTGGGTTCCATTTACTAGGGGACGAATCCAAGATTATGATCGCCCACTACCCGCTCCTCAACCGACAATGAGGGTAAAGCTGTCCCGGTCCGTGGCCGTGTCGTAGTAACCATTCCGCCGCCGGCGGTTGCCGAGCACGGCCGCGGTGTCGCCGGCCTGGGAAGGTTTCTCGCAAAGATGTAGTTTCATGTGGGCGGCTCTTGCGTTTCCGAACAAACCCGCGCAGTTGTAATGAGGTTGCAACAATACTTCGATAATATTGGAATTATGGAACTAAAGAATGCGTGCAACTGTCTGGCGGCTCTCGGCCACGAGACTCGTCTGGTCATTTTTCGCCTACTCGTAGAAGCCGGTCCGCAGGGTCTCAACGCCAGCGTCATTGCCAATCGTCTGGAGTTGCCGGCAGCGACCTTATCCTTTCATCTGGCACATCTTAGGCGCACGGGACTGATTTTTGGCCGCAAGGAAGGCCGCTTTATATGCTACATGGCAAATTACGCACAGATGGACTCACTCATTGTTTTTATGACTGGTAACTGCTGCCAAGGTGCACCTTGCCTGCCAAAGACTGCTGCGTCGACCAAAAGCAAATCACATGACGCTCGAAGCCGGGCCAGGACCGTTGGCGATATCAACCGATGATTGATTGCCGTTTGCCAATGCGCTCTGAATCGCCTCCAGCGACTCGCCCTGAATAGATAGTAGTAAGGCCTCCCAATTATGGATCAAATCAAGACCGTTCTAGTGCTGTGCACAGGAAACTCCTGCCGGTCGCAAATGGCCGAGGCTATTCTTAACCATTATCTCACCGGGGTCGTCCGCGCACTGTCTGCAGGCACGCAACCGCAGCCCGCTGTGGCTGATGGAGCGCTCGAGGCGCTGCGCCTGGCGGGTTTGTCTACAAAGGGGCTTCATCCAAAAAATGTCGAAAGCATTACCGATCGCGATATAGATCTAGTCGTTACGGTTTGCGACAAGGCCAAGGAGACCTGCCCGGTTTTTCCACGCGCGAACAAAACCATCCACCTGCCTTTTCATGACCCGCATGGCGAGCCGCTCGAGGGCTTTGTGCGCGTGCGCGATGATATTCGCGTCCGACTGGTGCCGGCAGTACGTGCGGCACTCGGACTGTAGACTTCCCGGAGACCTTGCATGTCCACCCAATGTGACGCAGCTGTCCACGAAACGGACAGCACAGCCCTGAACCTTTTCGAGCGTTACCTCACACTATGGGTCTTTCTCTGCATTGTTGCCGGCATTGTTCTTGGCCAAATGGCGCCGGCGCTGTTCCAGACGATCGGTCAACTCGATATTGCCGAGGTCAACCTGCCGGTCGGAATTCTCATCTGGGTAATGATCATCCCTATGCTGGTCAAAGTGGATTTCACTGCAGTCCACGAGGTCAGACGGCATGTGCGGGGTATCGGCGTCACCCTGTTCGTCAACTGGCTGGTAAAACCCTTTTCCATGGCCTTTCTTGGCTGGCTATTTGTACGTCACATCTTCGCCGCGATGCTGCCCGCCGATCAGATTGACAGCTATATCGCAGGCTTGATCCTGCTGGCGGCCGCTCCCTGTACCGCCATGGTCTTCGTTTGGAGCCGGCTATCAAACGGTGACCCGCTCTTCACGCTCTCGCAGGTGGCACTTAACGACACTATCATGATTTTCGCCTTCGCCCCGCTAGTAGGCCTGCTGCTGGGAATATCTTCTATTACCGTTCCTTGGGCAACGCTGCTCGCCTCGGTTGTTATCTACATCCTTATCCCTGTCGTTCTGGCACAGCTCTGGCGCAAGTTTCTGAAGGCCAAGGGACGGGAAGTCTTCGATACAGCAATGAAAAAGACCGGTCCCTGGTCAACTTCGGCTCTGCTCGTCACCTTAATCCTGCTATTTGCATTCCAGGGTCAGGCGATTCTTCAGAAGCCGCTCGTGATTGCGATTCTTGCCGTGCCGATTTTGATCCAGGTGTTCTTCAATGCCGCCTTGGCCTATGCACTCAATCGACTTGCCGGTGAAAAACATTCAATTGCATGTCCTTCGGCATTAATTGGCGCATCCAATTTTTTCGAGCTGGCGGTGGCCGCGGCGATCGGTATTTTCGGATTCCAGTCCGGGGCCGCGCTTTCCACGGTTGTGGGCGTGCTGATCGAAGTTCCGGTGATGCTGTTGGTCGTGAAAGTGGTTACTGGCACAAAGCGGTGGTACGAGGCCAATTAGTCGCCTGCAGCGAACAGGGTTCCAGTTCAAACGATGCATTTCAATTGCCTGCTGGGAGGCAGATCCCGCCGGCATCGGAATTCTTCAATCAACGCATGCCGCGACCCGAAGCGGGTATGTTGGCCGTCAGTACGATTTGTAAGGCAAGAATTTCCCGCTCATAACGATTCTGACGCGGTCTCCGTTCGGATCGCGCTCACGGCTAAGGTCGAGAGAAAAATCGATCGCACTCATAATTCCGTCCCCGAACTCTTCGTGAATCAGCGCCTTGATGGTAGTGCCGTACACGCAAATCAACTCATAAAAGCGATAGATCAATGGATCGGTCGGCACTACCGTCGGCAGCGATGCTTTGTACGGTACGACCTGTAGCAGCTGTACCGCTTCCGGCGACAAATGGAAAAGCCTGCCCACCTCCTGAGCTTCCTCCTTGTTGAAAGTCATCTGTCCCAGGCAGCCGGCGGTGACCCACTCCTTGCTTTTACCTACGGCCTTGGCCACATCGGCCCATTTGATGCCCTTGCGGATTTTTGCGGTGATGATTTCTTCAGTCACGTCATTGCGAGTCATGGCAGACTCCTCTGGTGCGATGTAATTCTGAACAGAATAATACCGTACAGGTTCCACCACAAAGGGCCGGATCACATTCACAAGACGTGATAACGTGATTGGTCTCAGCAATCTCTTGGCGCATTTCAATCTGCGATACTTGCCTGTGGCATAGGTCATCCTTTGGTCCGCCAGATCCATCACACGGATGACGGCAACATCTCTGTCGCATTTGTCGAACGTCACGCACCATCGAAGTTGCACCAAGGAAGCGCAACACCATCGCCGCTTTGCTGACTTTGGTGCAGCGACTATGCAAGATCAGGTACTTTTGTCACATTAAGTTATTGATTAAAAACAATATATTAGCTTGCGAATGTATGGCACGGCGATTGCTTGGAAATGTCGCGAGAGCAGATCCTGCTCGCCACGAGGTAACGTGCGATGACAGTTGCAACCGAGTTCCTGGTTTTTAGTCCAGAGAAGCGCAAGATTCGCCCCTCCAACTGGTTTTATCGTCTAATGGAAATCGCAGCAACGCATTGGCAGGGCAGGAATGGACCGCAGCCTTGCCGAACCTGCGCTGCCTGCCCGGACAGCATGTGCTTTGTCTTTCCAACACATCTGCAAAATACCGATCCGGCCATGGTGCGGGACCTCAAGTTTTGTTTGCACATGCTGGACATTCCCGAAATTAGCGCTCGATGTCCAAATAACACAGTCTATTCTTGCGCCACGCACGCAAGCGCCGCCTGAAGTTTCTCTCCGGTCGGGCACTAAACCCGCTGGACGCCTAGTCGCTCGCTGCGAACTAGCTGCCGCAGGCAGGTTTCGTTTCCCCTGCGCATCCACTACGGCGAATTGAAGTGCCGCAGTGTGTTCGATTGACTTGTCTTCAGTTGAACTCCCAATCACAGCGGAGTATCTGGCATTTTTTACTTTTCGCTTGTCGTCTGGGCATGGTGTTAAAGAACCGATATTGTCCAATTCGACCCCGGCATCCGGCAAACACAACGCCCATTGAAGTTGCAGCGCCTCGAATCTTGACCTCAACTGACGCCCCTGTAACACTGCTATAAAGACGCAGCAAGAGTTCCGAGCGATGCGGCCATCGCATCCGGGGCGGCTCATTGATTATCGTTAATTGTGCTGACGTACCAGCGCCTCTGGGCATCACGCCCACCTCCCCAACCGGGCCAGAGCGTTTTTTACCTGCTATAACAGCGCGCGGCCAAGCGGATCGACTAACAAGGTCCTTTAACCGGCGCAGAGACCGGAGAAGACCAAAGCCATGAAGATGCTGACCACCGTCCCTGAAACCTTCTTTGTCCTCTTTGGCGCGGCCGGCGACCTTTCACAGCGTTTGATTGTACCGGCCTTGTTCAACCTCTATCTTGATGGGCACCTGCCGGAGCACTTTCTGCTGCTCGGCGTCGACCGGGTCGATTTTGCTGACAGCGCGCTCGCGGCGCACTATCACGACGGCGTTGCCAGTTTCTCGCGCCGGGGCGCACCGAATGAGGAATCATGGAAGAAATTCGCCGAAATGATCCACTATTTCAAGGCAGATGCCTTCGATCCGGTCGCATACGAGAAGCTGGGGCACAAGCTGAAGGCATTCGAGAACGGTTGGTCCGGCAAGGCGGAACGCATTTTCTACTTGGCCACTCCACCATCGCTTTTCGAACCCATCGCGCAGGGTCTGGGTACGGCAGGCCTGTCGCAGGATTCCGACCACGTGCGCATTGTCGTGGAAAAACCGCTTGGTCGGGACGTGGTCTCGTTCAGCAAAATCAATAGCGTTTTGCGCCAATTCTTTGCTGAACCCCAGATATTCCGCATCGATCATTTTCTGGGTAAGGAGACCGTACAGAACATCCTTGCGATGCGTTTCGCCAATCCCATCTTCGAGCCGATCTGGAATCGGCGCTACGTGGATCACGTGGTTATTACGGTTGCCGAAACCCTCGGCGTAGAACATCGCGGCCATTACTACGAAAGCGCTGGGGCCTTACGCGATATGGTGCAGAATCACCTATTCCAGCTGCTATGTCTGGTCGCAATGGAACCGCCTGTCATTTATGACGCCGATGATATTCGTGGAAAGAAGGTCGACGTCTTGCGCGCACTGCGTCCGATATCACGTGATCTAGTGCATGAATTTGCCGCGCGCGGACAATATGGCGAAGGCTGGATTCGTGGCTCACACATGCCGTCTTATCGAACCGAACCCGACGTTGCAGCGGACTCGAACACGGAAACCTTTGTCGCACTCAAACTTTTTGTCGATAACTGGCGCTGGCATGACGTGCCCTTCTATCTGCGGACGGGAAAACGCATGGCGGCCGACGTGTCCGAGATCTCAATCCGCTTCCGCGACGTGCCGCACCGCGCCTTCCCCGCATCCATGGGCCAGGACGCGCAACCCGTAAGACTGGTGATCCAAATTCAGCCTGAACAGGGTATCGTGCTTAAGTTCATAGCCAAGGCGCCAGGTTCGCCGCTGCGCCTGCGCCCGGTCGACATGCGCTTCAGCTACAAAGATGCATTCCAGCATGAGTCTCCAGCTGCTTACGAAACCCTTCTTTGGGACGTCATGATTGCCGACGCGACGCTCTTTATGCGGGCAGATCAGGTGGAAACCGCCTGGCAGACACTGTTGCCAGTGCTGGAGGTGTGGCAAAACAATCCAGCCCCGGACTTCCCAAACTATGCGGCAGGCTCCTGGGGACCGGAAGCCGCCGAAGCCTTGGTGGCACGTGACGGCAAGAGCTGGCTTACCCCGTCGCTCGTCCATCCCTGAGACACGAAAAGGACGCCGAGATGATCAAGTCATCCTGCTGGCTAGATGAATCCGTTCGGCGGACAGCATCGCACCGAGATCACATGCCCTTCGGAAATATATAGACCGGGGGCACAACAAACGGCTTGCCCACCTCGAGCGTAATCTGAGCGTGACGGGCGAGCACGATATTACGTGGATCGCCGAAATATGGCGCACCATCGACGTAAGCACGCAATTCCCCAGTAAGTCCTGCAACATCCCCCATATTCAGGGGCTCGCCCCAGATGTCGAAAAAATTGCCAAGCGTGTACTTGCGCTTGTCCGGCGATTCGATATGGATAATGCCCGAGGCGTCATGAGTATGAATCCAATAAAATCCTCGCCCTGCACCAACAAAACCGCTTTGCGCGTAAAACGGTTTGACGATTCCGATACCGTAGGGGATGGCAATCTGCTGACCTTGGTAAAAAAGCGACAAATGAGCGTGGATATGCGTCCCGAACATTTCGCTGCTGGATCCCTGGATACCATCAATCGTCTGCCCGGTTCCACCCTGGTCTGTATCTCCGGCCGCAAACATGGCCTGACCGACTTGGGTGGCCTGAACCAACTGGATCGGACCGCCTTTGGGCCCGCGCGATGCGCTATTAAGGGCAAAAACCGGCCCACTGCAAATGCCCAACAGCACAAGCGACACTGCGAAGAAGCCACTGCGAAGACGTCCCATACTCTCTCCCGATTGCAAGTGAACTATTTAAGGTGAGGCACCGATAGCGCTAGCGTACCTGATTAACTCCTGAACTTACATCGTCAACGAAACGCAACGCAATCCAGATCGGACGGGGACTGCGATGCCTGGCGCCATCATCTCAAACCGTCATCATGCCGGCTTGAAACACAATACCGCCATCGGCGGCAAAGTCAGATTCAAGGAATGATTGCGCCCATGTGCCGGGAACGCTTGCGCATGCACGCCGCCAAAATTTCCTTGCCCGCTGCCGCCATAGATTTCAGCGTCGCTGTTCAGCAATTCCTGCCAAAACCCGCCGCGCGGTACACCGACGCGATAGCCGTGGCGGAGCACCGGCGTGAGGTTGCACACGACCAGCAGCTGATCGCGTCCATCCTTTCCCTTTCGCAAATAGCTCACAACGCTCGACTCCCAGTCATGCAGGTCTACCCACTCAAAACCGTCATTGCTGAAATCGTATTCATATAGCGCCCGCTCGGAACGATAAAGATGATTGAGGTCGCTCACGAAACGGTGCAGCCCTTTATGGGGAGCGTAGTTAAGCAAGTGCCAGTCGAGGCTTACTTCGTGATTCCACTCGCTCCATTGGCCGAATTCGCCACCCATAAAAAGCAGCTTCTTGCCGGGATGCGTCCACATGTAGCCAAACAGGGCGCGCAAATTGGCGAATTTTTGCCAATCATCGCCTGGCATCTTCCCGATGAGTGAACCCTTGCCATGCACCACCTCGTCATGCGACAGCGGTAACACGAAATTCTCATGGAACGCATACCAAATGGAAAAGGTAAGCTGGTCGTGATGGTACTTCCGATGCACCGGGTCACGCGAGAAGTAGTAAAGAGTGTCGTGCATCCAGCCCATGTTCCATTTCATGCCGAAACCGAGACCACCGACATGCGTTGGCCGCGATACCATCGGCCACGCCGTTGACTCCTCCGCTACGGTCTGCACGTCCGGGTGATCGCGATAGACTGCCTCATTCAGGTTGCGCAGAAACTGTATCGCGGCGATGTTCTCTTTTCCCCCGTACTCGTTGGCAATCCATTCCCCATCCTTGCGTGCGTAATCGAGATAAAGTATCGATGCCACGGCGTCCACGCGCAGACCATCGATATGATACTTGTCGAGCCAAAAAAGCGCGCTCGACACGAGAAATGCGCGCACCTCATGCCGTCCATAGTTGAAAATACTGGACGACCACTCGGGGTGGTATCCCAGTTTCGGATCAGCGTGCTCAAATAGCCAGGTGCCATCAAAATACCCAAGACCGTGTTCGTCCATGGGAAAGTGGGATGGCACCCAGTCCAGGATCACGCCGATGCCGGCCTGATGCAGCGTATCCACCAAATACATGAAGTCCTGTGGGGTTCCGTAACGCGCGCTTGGGGCGAAATAGCCAGTGCTCTGATAGCCCCACGACCCATAGAACGGATGCTCCATAATCGGCAACAGTTCCACGTGCGTAAATCCGGTTTCACGCAAATAATTAACCAGGCGCGGGGCAATTTCGCGGTAGCTGAGAATGCGGTTCGCCTCTTCCGGCACCCGTTGCCAGGAGCCAAGATGCAATTCATAGATACTGATTGGCGCCGAAAGCGAATTGGCCTGCGCGCGGCGCGCCATCCACTCGCCGTCCCCCCATTTATAGTCGAGCGACCACACAATCGACGCCGTGCGGGGCGGCACTTCGCTGCGCCAGGCAAAGGGGTCAGCTTTATCCACGGTATAGCCACCGTGATGCGACTTTATGCGGTACTTGTACAAGGCCCCAGGCGCCACCCCGGCGACGAAACCTTCCCAGATGCCGCTGTTGTCTACGCGCGGTTGCAGGCGATTCGCAGCCTCTTGCCAGGCGTTAAAGTCGCCTATTACCGAGACTGCGGAGGCGTTGGGCGCCCAAACGGCAAACTGCGTGCCGGACACGCCATTGCGCGTCATAAAATGTGCGCCAAGTTTCCCATACAACCCGAAGTGCTGCCCTTGGCGAAAAAGATGGATATCGTAGTCGCTGAGCAGGCTGCTTTGCGCGGCCCCCGCTAGCGATCCTTCCGCGTCCTTTAAAGGCATGCCCAGCCCTCAGAATTTGTAAAACCCGGCCTGGCCCAGGTTTTGCGTCCATACTCGCCACCCGCCGGGGAACGTTGGTCTTGATGGAAGACCTGTCGTGACTGTATTGCAGAAGCATGACCCGATCAACTACTGGCAAGGCAGAAGAAGAAAAACATCTTTGCGGGGATTAAGATCGGACAATTCGCCTGAAAGGACGAAAACACGCGCGTCGGCGGTTGATCCTATCAAACCGGCGCGTACCCACGTACCGCAATATCGCCCGCCTCCGTCAAGAGGAAGCGTGCCACACGGATAACCGCGGTTTTTTTGGGCCGATTTAGCGGCCGCTCACGACAGCGGATGCGGCGGCGTTCAGAGCCGATACATCGCATTGGGGCTCCCCGAAAAAATGGCCCTGCCCCCAGTCGACTCCTACATCACGCAGTACCTGCGCCGTTTCGGCGTCCTCAACGCACTCGCCAATGGTTGTTACCCCGAGAGTCTTGGCCAGCATGACCATGCTCTTGACCATCTGCATAACGTGAGTACTTCGCCGCATATTCTGCACCATCCAGCCTTCGATCTTGAGAAAAGATATGGGCAATTTCGCGAGATACAGGAACGACGAATAACCACTTCCGAAGTCATCCAGCGCCAGCCGGAAACCCCGGTCCAGCAAAGGCTGCAGGTCGTGACGCAGCTTGTCGAGGTCGCCCACGAACTGGCGTTCTGTAATTTCGAAGACGAAGAATCTCTTCGAGGTTTGCCCCGAGCTGCACGCCGGGTAGAGCGCATCGACATCGCGCATTAGCGACTCGACCATATCCTTGCGTGCCAGAAACTGCGGCGAAAGATTGATGAAATAAGTCAGATTGCCGTTCGTCAGGTTTTGTCTTTGGTGCAGGGTGCAACGCTCCATTGCCTGACGGGCAATGAGGTTGTCTACCCGGTGGATCAGATTGAGTCCCTCGGCCGCCTCGATAAACTCGCGCGCCGGCAGAATATCGCCGTTGGCCAAGGAAAGGCGCGCCAGCGCCTCTTCCGCAACAACAGCACCGCTCCGCAGATCTACCACGCATTGATACGCCGGCACCAGGCGCTTTTCCTGGAGCGCATGTTGCAGCATATTCGATCGTCGCAACGTATGGCTGCTCGCCATATCGGTTGCCACCACGCTGTCGCGCCCGCGCTTTTTCGCCTCATATAGGCAATCGTCGGCATCCAGCAGAACCTGACCAATGTCCCGTTCGTCCCGATCCAGCACGCCTATGCCGAAGCTCGCCGTCACTTCCAGCAGCATCTGTCCGGATTCTACCGGCTGCGAACGGATCGCCTGGCGGATGCGCTCCGACGCAGAAACCGCGTCGGCACTGTCGGAACCGTAAAAAACGATGATGAATTCTTCTCCGCCCCACCGCGCCACCCAGTCGCCGTCACGCAGCGCGCACCGGATCACCTCGGCCACATGGCGCAACACCCTGTCACCGACTTCGTGCCCGAAATGGTCGTTGACTAACTTGAAGTTGTCGAGATCGCACACCGCTACGGCAAAAGTGGCGCCGCCCCTGCGCACGCGTGCCAACTCGTTGTTGATGCGTATTTCCGCGGCGCGCCTGTTTGGCAATCCGGTCAAGCTGTCAGTCATTGCCATTGCTTCGAGCTCAGCGCGCCGTTTTTGCTGTTGCAACAACTGACTGAGCCAGGAAGCCAGCAGGTCGATAAAGGCCCGATCATCCTCGGTGAAGTCGCGCTCGGCTGCCTTGCGCCTCAGGAATACCAGTGTTCCGTAAAGTTTGTCTTCCAGGCGAATGGCCGCACTGACATACGTGTTGATCCCGAGCTGTACCACGCTAGGAAAGTGACGATATCTCTCATCCTGCGAAACGTTGGCGATATAAAGGTTCTTGTCGTTCTGAGCAACGAACTGACAAAGCGCATCCTTCAAGTTAAATTCCATGTTCGACTCAAATCTGCCCATCGCGTCGATCACGTGCCGCACGATATAGCGCTCTCCCGAGATCTCGCCTATCATTGCGGTTTCCATTCCTAGCGTCCCGACACCGAACCCGAGGATGAGGGCGATCTTTTCGCCGTCGGCCAAAGTGCGATCGGCCGCGACACGCCACAGCGCCTGCAACCGGCGCGATTGCGAATGCACCTCACTCAGTAGCTGCTCGCGTTCGCTAACATCAATGGCAAGACCATTACGCATTTTTTCGCCGTGGATATCATCGGAGTATTCGGCCACCGACAGCCACAACGGCTTCCCGCCGGCGTGCTTGAAGCGCAATAACGCGATTGACTCCGAACCAGCTGCATGATTCATGCGCTCAGCCTGGCCGGGGTCCGTCAATAATCCGGACCACGCGGAGCCCACGACCTGTGCGCGCGACTTGCCAAGCATTCCAACAAAAGTGTCGTCGGCATCGACGACCACACCGTCCTTCATGCGCACGACATAGGTGCCTGCCTGAACCGCGGAAAGGAGAAGTCTTTCCCGGTTTTCAGTGGCCTGCTTGAGCTTGCGTCTGGCCTCCGCGAGGCTATCACACAGCAGATCAATCTCGCGCACACCGCTGCTTGGCGGATTCATTTTTCCTACACGCTCGTCATCCAGCAAAAACTCCCCAATATCGCGCATGCGGCGAGCGAAGCGACTGGCCACGATGGCGTACAGAGCGAAACCGAAACTAAGCCCGCTGACCAGCATGTAAAGCGGAAAGCGCGCGTATTGCCACCAGATAGCAGTTACACCGGACCGTGGCACCGACAGAAACACATATAGTGGATAATGCGGCAGGCGCTGGTAAACACCCACGTTGAGGCGGCCGTTCCTATCCCTGTCCTCGTATACCCCGCTAGTGCGGTGCTGATGCAGGGCGGTAGTCAACGAGTCCGGCGAGCCAGAGTCGACGTAGTCGCGGATCGGATCCTGCAAAGAATCGTGGCTAATGAGTCCGCCATCAGCGCGCACCAGACCGATGACAACACCCGGCATTAAATGCAGCCTCTTCCAGATCTCCTGCTGTCTTTGCAGCAGGACGCCCACCTGAACAAGAAAAAGCACCCGTCCCCGGCCATCGCGCACTGCGTAGCGCACCGGAACGATCCAATTGTGAAGAATCCCGCTTACTTGTGGCCGGTTGATGGTGAGCCCGCGCGCGCGAAGCGCCTGCGCAAAGTCCGCGCGCCACTCGGCATCACCCGGAATGCCCGGCAGAATGCGAGCAGCCGACGACGTGCTCGATACTAGAATCCGGCCATCCGGAAGAACAACTGAGGCGCCACTGAATTCCGGATTGCCGCCCACGAAATCGCGCAACACCGGTAAGGCGAACTGCGGATGATGCAAGACATCAATGCGATGCAGCTCGTCAGCCAGATCGTGCGTACGATCCTCCAGCAGCATGAAATAGCCGTCCATGTGAGCGGCAGCGAGCGCCGCGGCCACGCTCATGCGCTGCACCTGGCGCCGCGAGATCGTCTGCCATGTCAGCAACAGCCAAATGGCCAGGCTGATGACCAGGATGGCACCGACAAACCAGAGAACACGCATCCCCAGCTCCGTCATGGAAGGCGCCCCATGCACGGTGCTCATCGATTCGGCTGGATTCATAGGTTCTTAAAAAGTCGGCTTCTTATTTGTGGCGAGACGCGCGCCGATCGAGATTCTGAAATTTATCTTGTTGAAACGGCAGATTTGGTGCAAAGCCCGCCACCCCTTTGGCGCAAGTCGCACTTGCCGTGGATCCGCGCTTTCTCTGCGCGTTCCTCTTAATTAATTGAAGATGATGCCCCGTCGCCTTTCAAGGACGGCAAAGACAAAAGCGCCGGTCACGTTGTAAAAACTGCACCGCTTTTGACTGGTTCTAGGGCCCTTTTCTGCGCCCCAGAGCCCGCTAGTGCAGCAAACCCGGATAGTCGAAACAACATCCGAAAACAGTTGGTACCGACTGAAACAAAAGCGAAACATTGCATGGCGTGTCGAGTACGCGAAGCAAATGCCGACCTGGGCTGAAAGCGGTTTACTGCCTAGATAATGTTCAATTCTAGAAAAAGTCGATTTTTTCCCGTTGCTCAGCCAACATGGCGTCCCGGGTAAGGAAGGAAAGCGAGCTTGTCGGCCCCTGCCAAACCAGGCCAGCGCGAAATTGTCTCTCACTCAGCTGGCGTCGTAGTTGTCCGCGAAACCGGATCCGGCTGGCGTTTCCTTGTATTGCGCGCTTACTCCCAATGGGACTTTCCCAAGGGCCTGGTGGAGCCTGGCGAGGAGCCGCTGGCGACCGCTATCCGGGAAACGCGCGAAGAATCCGGAATTACTGACCTGGAATTTCTTTGGGGCACACCCTACCAAGACACTCAAATTTACGGACACGGCAAGGTCGCACGCTACTACATCGCCTGCACCCAGTCCGAACAACTCACTCTGCCGGTGAGCCCAGAACTGGGGCATCCGGAGCATCACGAGTACCGATGGGTGGAGCATGACGAAGCACGAGACCTCCTTCCCGCCCGTCTGCAACCGATTCTGGTATGGGCACAGCGGATCATTAGCCAAACGGTGAACTGACAGGACTGTCGACCCGGGTGCTACATAGCAGCCAGCCACCCGTGCATTTCCGCGCATACTCAATGATAATTCACCTGGGGCTTAAAAGGATGTCATCACCGGACCGCGGATTTTTATCATGAACCGCGCGGCCGGATAATATCGGCCCATTGGCCTGCATCTTGCATGGCCTCAGGTATAATCTGTTGCGTAAACGGCCCGGAGGGGGGGAATGTTGAAACTTAAGCGATACGCATCTTGGGCACAGGATATTACGATCATCAGCCTGGTCACGCTGATGAGCATCGGCGCCAATCTACCAGATACCCTGACGAAGAAATTCGGCCTGAATAAGGACTACCTGCTTATCGGCCTGATTGCCATTATCGCGGTCTCCCTGGTTCGGTATCTCAAATTCACACTCATTCTCGTCATCGCCATTCTTGCTGTCGGCGCTAACCTGCCAAGCGATATCGCGCAGAAACTGAGTATAGATCCGCATATCATGCTGTTCGCGCTTATCGCTATGGTTGTCGTGTCCTTCATGAATTTCCTTCTAAAACTGCCGAAAGGGGTCAAGCCAATGGTGCAAGTTAACAGCTTGCATGGCGCCCGTGCGCTCTGCCAAGCCGCCCAAAAGGGTCACGCCTCCATGGTCTATTCGCTCATTAGTGCCGGCATCAATCCGAATTTCCGCGACGAAAAAGGCCACTTGCCGCTTATCATCGCCGCAGGGCACGGCCATGCATTGGTCGTAAAACTGCTGCTTGATAATGGCGCCGTTGTCAACCTGAAAGATGCCGCCGGTAACACTGCCCTGTCTGCCGCAATCCAAGGCAATTTCAGCCAGACTGTCATTCTCATCAAGAACGCGGAAATGCGCCAGAAGGTTGCAGCCTGAGCAGCGCATTCTGATCAGTCGGTACTGCAGAGGCAAAACGACATTTCGACTATGGCGAGCGGCTAGACTATGGCGCTATTACGTCCTTCCTGATTTTTTACACTATGCGGCCGACGTCGCTAACGACCTCGGCTTGATTGCCTTCGGGCCATCTCAGAAATTCCTGCTCTGCCTACGGGCGGCAAAACAGGAACCCCTGGAATCTTTCGCAAACCATTTGAGCCAGCGCGGACCATTGGTATTCGGTCTCTATTCCTCGCGCCACTAATTTGAGTTTCAGGTGACGGCCAATCGAAACAACGACAAGGGAGCTTTCAGATCCAAGCGCGAGTCGATTGATGAAGCCCTGGCCAATCGTTGTTTACGTCCTGAGGCAACATCTCGGGGTGTCCGGGCGACGAATAGCCGCTGCCGGAATCATCGAGTGCAATACCCACGCCATGACACGAAGCGCGTCCATTTTCCCGATGTTGCCTGGGGATCGTACAGCGGAACAGATTCGGTAACTTCTGGCACGAGCCGCCCCGGGTCCGATGGCGTGCTCGCTCATTATGCTACCGGCCTGTTCAACAAAATCCGCGCGCGCAACATTTCCATGGACAAACGTTTACCGACAACTGACCGTCGAATGGTAATTCCGTCCGCAACCAATTCGAGAGAAGTCGCATCGCGACCAGAATAAACGTACAAAAGCCGGCCTGACTTTTTCTTCGGCTGTCCGCCTCGCAATCCTGCGCTCGGCTATGCACGGCAACAGCAAGCTGGCCCAGCGCGGATGCCAGCGGAAAGTGGTTATCAACCAGTTGTCGGTTCGATCGGAGCGTGAGGGTTACACGACAAAACGTCACGCCTACAGAATTACCCCGTGACCTGGACTCCCCTGTGCGTTTTAATTGGTCAGGTTATGTTTGTCTCGCCGACCCCCATGCAGGTCGGCGGTCCATCGGATAGAGAACGTAACACCCTCACCCATCGGACCAGTCTTTATGTTGCACGTCGCTTCACGTACTCTTGGGAGATCTCCGCGGAAGATCCCGATAGTCCGCACGGGCAGCGCTTTCGATGTTACACTACGTTATTTCCTCGGAATGAAACGGTATGCGTCGCTGCGCAAATATTGGCCGGCACCACATTTCCCCCGACTTTCTGGCCTAGTAACGTGATCATGAGCGCCCTCGACCTTTGGAATCCCCAGCTGGGGCTTGGCATTGACCTGGTGCTGATTACCGCCTTTATGCTCGGAGTGATTCACGGAATCACTCCTGACGAGCACACCTGGCCGATCACCTTCAGTTATTCCATCGGCAGCTACAGCACGAAAGGAGGCATGCGTGCCGGTCTGCTTTTTTCGACAGCCTTTACGCTCCAAAGGGCGATCGCAAGCGAAATCGCCTATTTCGGCATGACCGAATTCGCCAAATTGATCCATAACGTGCGTCTGGAATTCGGCGTCGATTTGGTCGTTGGCATTGTCATGCTTGTTTCCGGCTACTATGTACTTCGACGCGGGACAATTCTGCATCTTTTTCACAGTCACAAGCTGAAACCGCAGCTCGGTCATTTGCAGCAGCCGCATGCCATGCCTGCTTACATGCCTCTGGTTCACGGCTTCATTGCTGGCTGGGGAAGCGGCGCATTTGCTCTCATCACGTACACGGTACTGGCGCCGTCGATGCCGAACGCCTATCTTGGCTTCGTTCCCGGCCTGCTGTTCGGCCTCGGCACCATGGTAATGCAGATTCTTTTCGGCGCGCTGGTCGGCGCCTGGATGGCGCGCCGCCACCTGGGCGATGACGCCCGAATCTACGTCGCTCGTGCAGTTGCCGGGCGCACTCTGTCCTGGGGTGGATTTGCCTTTATTGTCATCGCTATTCTTGGACTGCTCTATCCAGACATCGACAAGATTCAGATCGACACGGGAATCCAGCTGCATAATCTGGCACACCTTGGAATCGGCTTCCTGCTTGTTGTCGTCGTGCTGTTCGTTGTGGCCGTCTACGCGTTTGTGCGCTCCCTGCACGAAGTGAAAACCAACTCCGGCTTTTCTCTCCGAAAGACCAACTGACAGCGATCATTGCCGCGAAACCTGATGCTTCTCGCGTGCTGACCTGACCAATACGCGCTGCGGCATCGCGCAGGCACCATGCCCCGAACAAGTCCGATTCAGCTTTTAGTCGAGCAGGAACTGCAGCGGATCTCGTCCCACCCAGGCTGATTCATTTCCCCTTCCGTACCTCGAATTTTCCGTACATGTGGTAGCCCTCGGCGTGACCAGGCCACTGACAGGCATAGTAATAAGTCCCTGGGACACTCGGGGTGGTGAAACGCACGCTCGCCTGGGCGTACCGGGAGTCCGCAAGCGACGCCTCGCTGCGCGCGGGGATGGGATCTAGCATTGCGAGACGCGGTTTCAGACGCTCCACCCCCAACGCAGGGTAAGGAGGACGGGCCGCAATTAGCACCACTCCGTGGTCCATCCCCGGGCCGTAGTCCATATTAAGCAAATTGAGCGTCACCCGCACCCCTGCCGACACGACGATCGGTGGATTCACTCGATTGGCAAGTTCGAAACTCATGTCCGGGTAGTGCGGCTGGACCGCGATCAGGTCAATCGTCACGGCCTGCCCGCGAAAGTGCACGCGACCCGCTCGATCGGCGCGCCCGGCGTGCACCGAGCGCCGAATATAAGCCTGCGCTGTCGGCCAGTCGACCCAGTGGTGAGGGCCGAGCGCGGGAACGGGGCTGCCCGCGGGGGCCATAACCATGCCTGGCATGCCAGCCGCAGCGGCGGTCTTTATCATTTCTGCCGGCGGCATCCCGTGCAGCAGGGTCGATGCCGCAGCGATAACAATTACGCCCAACAGCGCTTCCTTGCTGACGGTGCATGAACACTCCCGGATGACAGTTCCAGCAGACAGCCGGACAAGCCGGCTGCGGTCTGTCCCGAAGGCGGCAAGGTGCGCCCACCACCGGCGAGGCGCTTTACCCGAAAGCACCTCGAGACGCGGCAGGTGCACGTACCGATTCCAGGCACCAAGACCGACCATGCCGGCCACCGCCAACAATTTGACCGACAGGGTCCGCCCATACGCGAAATCCCACAGGGCACTCAAGGAATCGAGTTCGTGCCAGGCTGTATACGCGCCGCTTACCAGGACGACTCCGAGGGCGAGAGCGGCAAGACGCGACAGTCTGGCGAAGATCTCAGCGGTGCGCGGCCCCGGGTCCGACACCCTGGTGAGCAGGCTGGGAAAAACCCCGAGCGACATGCCGAACAGGCTGCCCACCCACAGCGACCCCGCCAGCAGATGCGCCCAGTCGATCCAGACCGCCAGCGTAAAGTCGCCGTGATCGGCAGGGTGTCCGGTTTCGCTGCGGGTCATCGCAATTCCAGCAGCCGCGATCATCATGATCCACCCCTGCCACCAGCGACGGTGGTGCTTGGCCTTTGGTATCTGACCAACCCAAAGCGCAATCAGCGCAGGTATGCGAAACAACCAGACATGACCGTAATGTGTCATTCTGACAACAAGGGGCAGCGCCGACGGTACTGCAGTCCAGCGCCCCTGCACCATCTCCATGGTGCGCGCCAGCAGAATTCCTCCGCTGCTGATCGTCAAGAACAATGTTGTCGCGAAGAGCAATCGACGCATTGTTGTATCAAGCGACTCAAGCGACTCAAGCGGCTCTTGCGGCAATACGACGCGCCAACATGCGAGCATGCCGATCAGGGCCACCAGCGCCAAAACGTCAGCGCCGCTAAAGGCAATGTAAAGCAGGTGCATAGGCGACTAGTCCACCGTCATTTTACCGAAAAGGAAAATCGACCTTCGGTGTGATGGCCGTCCCGCGCAATGACGCTCCAGTAGACGTAATACTTGCCGGGCGGCAAAGTCGCCGGCAGATCTGTTTCCAGAAGCGTACGGTCGGAAGTCGACACCCGGCCTTGTCCCATGCTGACCTGTGTCCCTGATTCGGTCTTGACCATCAGGGTGGAAAATACGGGTTCCAGGTCTCCGTCGAACCAGATGCGTACCGATCGTGGAGCAGTCGCGACCGCCGAACCCACATGAGGAATGGAACGATCCGGAAAAGCATGGGCTGATGCCGGCCGCATAATAGATAGCGTGAGCAACAAGGGCGCAAGGCAATTTAGAAATTTCAACTTTGGCATGATATGGAAAGTCCGCGTCGATCAGCGAAACATCGGCCTGCCCAGACTATGCGGCGCGATGTCGTCAAAATAGAAATCCATCCCCAGCAAGATCCCAACGGACTTGCCCGTCCGGTCGTTTATTGGTACCTGCGCCTCAATGCCCCACTGAAAATACCGCCCGACCCAGATCACTCCGGGATTCGCGTAGCCAGTGGTCTCATGCGAACAACCGCGATCAAGGCAAGTCTGCAGTGGAAATTCGACGATCGGCACCATTTTGTCGAATGGTGCTTTGAGCCCCACGTAGCGAACAAAGTTCTGCAGGTATCGAATATTGTATTGCAGTGAAAACGCCCAATTGAGCGCATGCGGTACGCCTGAAGCGGTCGGAAAGTCCTCGGATACTGCGGCAGTAAATGCCATCGGCCGCAACATCTGCCACTTGTCCGACAGACCGCCAAATCCCTTGCCGTAGGTGAATTCCGGTGTGTAGGTGGAGTACGAGGATCCGATGACGGTGCTGCCACTTTTACCGACGCTATCTGCAAGCTGCAACATGCCAATCGATTCAGCATCTGGATGAACGAATAGTTGATAGGCAGCAGCAACTGTGAAGTTGTCCCATCCTTCGACAGTCGGCGATCCATCTCCCGGGACGTGGCGCTGATAATCAGTGCTAACCGCCAAGCCAAAACTTGACGTCAGCCGCTTGGCAAACGCAAGACTAACGGAATCCTGCCTCGTGCCGTTGGCATTGATGTGGCTGTAAACCCACGGTGCTTCGTCCGCCACGCCCGGATCGTCGAAACTCATCGTGGCTGGAAACACCCGCATGCCGGAAATGGCGTGCGCAGAGGCGGTGGAAACCGAACCCGCGGCCATCACCAAAACGCCCGTCAAACGCACCATCCAGGCCCGTAACTTTTTCATGCGACCTCCATGTCGGATCGCATGGCACCAAGATTTGTTCCTAATACGTCAGCGATTTTCACAGGCACTTTGCAGCTAGCAAACATTACCGAAGCGACTCGGGCATCCGAATTTATCGCCTGGCCAACCGCCCTTTCCTCTGATCCGCCAATTGGGCCTTTTCTAAAGATGGTCGCCAAGACACACTCTTCGCCACCGTTCATCTCTCCTAGTCTCCTCAAATTCACATCTCTCGAGCCGTGCCGGACGGCTTATCTGTACAAGTACCGCCTTGCACGCCATTCCGTACAAGTTGCTCGAACGTATGCCGCGGGTAATCTTGCGGGCGGTCCGTCCGGCCGTTGCGCGGCTCGAGGTTTCCCCATAAGTGTTGTGAAAAAACTACCTACGGCAAATGCCGCGGCTCGAGATGCTGACTATCAATAAGATTGTCAGCAACCCGAGCTTGCGGGCCAACACGTAGACTGCAACACTCGCAATCGGGGCTCTGAGACGACGCGTTGCCTGCGGCGCCTCGGTAGCGTGACTTACACCTGAGATGATGAGCGGGGCGGTGCGCGTGACTGCGGTAGCGCGAGGAAGAACGACGATAGAGAAGAGGCCTTCGGTTTTGCCAGCCTGAGAAAATAGCCACTGGTGCCGGAAAAGGTCAGTCCAGTCTCGGGCGTAAAGAGGTCCAAGGCACCCTGACCGATCGCCTTGCATACCGGGCAGAGAAGTTCACTTGCTTGTGTTTTATGATGGTGATTGGACTCAGCGGCATAGAGACCAACCGTACATGCCAGCGCAAGAATCGCTACCCACTGAAACCAGGCCTTGCGTCGCAGGCAACGGATCAAGGCGACACGCGGCACGTGGTCGCCTGGAGAAATGTCTGCAACTTTTTGCATGACGTTGCTGCCGGACCTCCACTTGTCAGCGGATACAAAGACGTTTTGAGTATACTGAAGACCTCACACGGAGTCCAACTGACCCAAGGTCGTCACGTTCGACTGACATAGGCAAAAGAGGCCCCTGCCGCCGCATCAACCACTCAGCACCTGGCAACAGCAGATCGCGCGCACGGCAAAGCATGTCGTCTACGCCTTCGCGTGCATGGCAGCGTGTTGAATGGCGTTGCATACAATCAGTGCGATTGCCATGTACCGCTTCTGATTTCGCTCCGCTGCCACACGGCAAAACCTGCAACAATGGCGCTATTCACACAGAGCGAGCGCTCTTGCCACACGCTGCAGACGGACGCACTCTTGCGGCGGTCCACTCTCTAGAGAGGTTTTGCGTAAAGAGTCGGTAAGCATGTCAAAGCATGTAAATCTTTGGAAAATGTGCCCGATAGCGCTGTTAACCCGCTTATCGCTGTGGCACGATTTGGTCCTGGATCTTCCTGAAAGGCTGCCACTCTAACATCCCGTGGACCGCATTCTGCTAGCTGACGATGATGTCGAGCTTGGCGAAATGCTAACACAGTATCTCTCCTCCGAGGATTTCCTTGTCGACACAGCGCATGATGGGGAGACCGCACGCGCGATGGCGCGACGCGGCGATTATGATCTCATCGTCCTCGACATCATGATGCCACGCATAAACGGTTTCAACGTACTGCGTGCTTTGCGAATGCGCTCGCTTGTGCCGGTGCTAATTCTGACTGCGCGCGGCGCCGACGTGGATAGCATCGTAGGCCTTGAACTCGGGGCCAACGATCATCTCGCCAAACCGCGCAATCCGCGCGTGCTTGTAGCCCGCATTCGCGCGATATTGCGCCGAACACCTGTCACGCCGCAGATCGGCGAAGAATCCCTGACTCTCGGTGATATCGAAATTAATACAGGCACGCGCACGGCATATCGTGCCGGCGATGCGGTTCCGTTGACCAGCACCGAATACTGTGGTCTGGAGGTTCTGTTGCCCGATGCCGGACACGTGGTGTCAAAGCCCGCCCTGTCCGAACGGGCGCTTGGTCTCATCCTTACGTCCTATGACCGCAGTCTCGACATGCACGTCAGCAATTTGCGAAAAAAAACTTGGTCCATTGCCGAACAACCAGGAGAGAATTCAGACCGTTCGTGGTATCGGCTATCAATATACTCTTGCTTGATTGGTTCTTTGCCATGCGCCGCCTGTTGCCGAGAGCAGCAGTCGCATCATGGCGATTTTGCTGGCGTCGGTAGCATCGATTTCCCTGCTAGTTGGCGGAATCGGAATCATGAACATACTGCTCGTTTCGTTGACCGGACCACGCGTGAAATTGGCATCCCCATGGCGATCGGCGCTCGCCGGATACATGTGCTGCTGCAGTTCCTGGTCGAAGCTGTGTTGCTTAGCGCCATCGGTAGCGGGGCCGGCGTCGTCATCGGGGTAACCATATCGAAGATCATTTCCGCCGTTGCCGGTTAGCCTACCTTTCTGTCGCCAGTGGCCTGGTGGCAATGGGTGGCGGATATTGGAGCGCAACTGCCGCCACCCGTCCCCCAGCTAATAGCCAAAGCGACAACTGCCAATAATCCGCTGTTTTGATGATCCCCGCTGTTGATTCGGCAATTGCGTACGCTGCCAGATTCTTCACTAATGCTATGTCACCGAGTTGGCTACTTGAACCTAGAAATACTATCGACACTGCATTGAGCGAACGCGACATGCTGCAGGCTTATTCCATCAACAGAAAATCCACAACGGACTACGCAGATAAAGCGCCAGCACCCAAAAGCGAGTTTTTAAGGCACACGATCCAACACCCACCATAATTGCACGCACGCTTCCGCTAAACGCAGGATGATCCCAAGTTACACGCGCGGAGTTGCGCGCAACGAACTCACTACCCATGGACGGCAACATTGCCATGTCGCGCTCCGCACCAGAGCACTTCACTAACCGACGAGCCCACTGGACATTTGTACTACAAACGCCAGGGTCGCATATCGGTTGTCCTTATTTTGTACAACTGGTCTCCGATCACTACGACACCACGTCGGTCTCTGGCTCGAAATAGGATCAATCTAAATTGGCTCCCTCATTCGAGTTACCAGGGTCGGAAAAATATATGCCAGTAGCCAGACTCATCCCTTATATATTTTTTTAATCGCTGATTTTCACTTTTATTCGATCTGCTGATTGCAAGGCACTTCCTTCACAAATTTTGCGCGAGCATTTGTACATGATGACTGCCTTTTTGCTAACGGCCTTTGACGTTCGCCGCTCGCAGTCTATATTTAATTCGGATTTGTCAACTTGTGACAGCCGGTCAAAGTATGAAATTGTCGAACCGGCCTTATGGATTTTCTGTGATATGTAGCCTCTGTTTCCTGTGTTGGTACGGCTACCAGGGAGGCCCAATGACGCTCTATCGACAGCTGCTGTTTCTCTTTGTGGCGCTGATTTTTTCTCCGGCTGTACTTTGCTCAAATGACGACAACGGTGCAATGGCGCAATTGTTCCACGCGCAACAGCAGTTGGCGCAATCTAACCGAGCTAGCGCTGAATATTATCTTGGCGAGATGTACGAAAATGGGTACGGAACACCCCAGAATATGGACAAGGCGTTCGAATGGTACGGCAAAGCAGCTCAACAAGGGTACGCGGAAGCCAAAGAGAAAATTCTGAACGAGGATAGCATCCGTACTCAGAATGAGGCAGCAAAACACCTTGCTGCGCCACTGACCCCACCTAAGACCAAGGTCCCGTCACAAGCGAAAACGATTTCGATAGCCGCTGTGCCAACAGCCGCTGCCCCGAACCGTCAAGCATCCAATGACGCCGCCAAGCTTGCGGCATTTAAACGCCGCTATGCTGCTTATCTGAAAGCATTAGCCAACGATCGCAAGCGCGAAGCCTATCCGATGGAGTGACCGTCGGCATCATCCGCAGTTGCGAAACTGGGAGGCAAAAGGAGTTATCGGGCCCATTGAGCCGGGCGCAAACGAGCGTTATTGAAGCTTCGTTACCATCAAGACGATTATGCGCTCGACACAGTGGCGAAACGTTTTCGGAAGCGTCTCGAGGGCCATGACCCGCCTGCTTTCCTCGAACCAGTCATCTCTGGGAAATGGCTCCTTCGGGACTGGTTGTTGAAAGACGTTGTTTGAATTGCTTTGGCGTGAGGTTATCGAGGCTTGAATGCGGACGCACCTCGTTGTACTCGCGCCGGAACTGCTCGATCAGGATCTTCGCGTCGATTCTGTTTTTCAACCACTGCATGCTGAGACACTCGTCATCGCGACTTCGCTCACCGCGTGCTTCTTGGCCACTTCCGCCACCGGACTGCTGTCTGCCTCGCGCAAGATCTTCACCATCTGCTCTTCACTGAACCGGGTATTCTTCATGGGCTCCTCGCTTGCCTTCGAGGGCCATCTTCTCAAGAATCGCGTGGTCCGAAAACTGCCGGGCAGGTCAGGCATCGCGGCGTCCCAAAAACGTCCCACCAAAAAATAGAAGCTTTCGCAGCACGCGTATAAGTGCTTGCTTTAATTGGTGCCCGAGGCCGGAATCGAACCGGCACGACCTTGCGATCGAGGGATTTTAAGTCCCTTGCGTCTACCAATTCCGCCACTCGGGCTAATCTTGAAGGCACCGCGATACCAGACTTGGTCTGGTCGCACCAGCATTTCACCTTATACGACCGGCGTATGCGAATTATATAGGAGTTGTCCCTTGTTGTTGCAGGGAATGAATGGCGCCTACAGATGCCAATGGCGATACTCAAAAACGGACTTTAGACGTTCCGCGAGATCCGCTTCACGCAACTTTGCCACGTACCAGGTATTGGACCGCATTTGTAACCGGCTGCTGGCAATTGCGGTTTTGCCACGAACCCGGGCACGGAAGCCAGATCGACACCTATTTTTGCCTGTTTGGAATCTGCAGTCGCCCTGTCAAGTGAACGCTCCGCAATAACCGACAGCTGTCGATCAAACCGGCGTAGTCAAAACTGGCCAACAGAACGCTGCTGGGGACAAATATTACCAGTTAGAGGCCCGACCAAAGAGGCACATACGCCCTTCGGTGGTTTTTGGGGGGTCAAACGTAAAAGTGGAGGCTGGGGTCGGAATCGAACCGGCGTACACGGCTTTGCAGGCCGCTGCATAACCACTCTGCCACCCAGCCGCGGAAATCGGGACAAAAAAACAGGGAAGGCCTGGCTTCCCCTGTTATCACGAATCTGGAGCGGGAAACGAGATTCGAACTCGCGACCCCAACCTTGGCAAGGTTGTGCTCTACCACTGAGCTATTCCCGCACTAAAAATGTCCGCCCCTTGGCAAGGGAGCGGCCGACAAGGGTGGCTATTGTAAACGTGGTCTCCGGCCTGTCAAGCGACAGCCTACGCCCCCCCGTTTTGGGTCACTGGGGGCCAGGCCGCGTGAGGCTGGGCCATGCGGCTTTGAGATAGACAACCATCGACCAGAGCGTCAGGCCTCCGGCCAGGTAAAGCAAGGTCTCACCAATGTTGAATACCGGCATGCCCCACAGCGGCTCACGGTAAATCATGAAAGGAATTGCCATCATTTGCGCGATTGTCTTGAGCTTGCCGATCACTGACACCGCCACCCTTGCACGGCGACCAAGGACGGCCATCCACTCGCGCAATGCCGAAATTGTGATTTCTCTGCCGATAATAATGATTACTACCACGGCGAAAAGGCGCACGTCTATGACTCGCGCTTCTACCCGAGGATCGGATACGAGTAGTACCAGGGCGCTCACCACCATAAGTTTATCGGCCACCGGATCGAGAAATGCCCCAAAAGCGGACATCTGATTGAGGCGCCGAGCCAGATATCCGTCCAGCCAGTCGGTCAGCGCCGCCAGGATGAACAATAGCGTCGCCAAGGGCGCTGCCCACGGGTACGGAAGGTAAAAAGCGACTACAAAGACCGGGATCAGCACGATCCGTAGCAGCGTCAGCAGATTGGGCGTATTCCACACGATTGATGGCCTAAAAATCGAACTCCGCAGTTTTCATTCATTTTTGTCAGTTGCACTTTTCCCGGTTCCCGCGCCGACAGTAACGCTTTTTGTCTACGCCTGTCGGCTGGCGAGGCTGAAATCAGCGGGCCCCCTGGATAGGGCGGAATATGCCGCGCTAGGACCCGCCTTCGTGAAACTGCTCGTAGATGCGACGGGCCAGGCTCGGACTGATTCCCGGCACACGTGCCAGATCCTCGACTCCGGCGCGAGCCACTTCCTGCATGCCGCCAAGGTTCTTGAGCAGCGCCTGACGGCGCTTGTCGCCAATTCCAGGAATACTCTCCAGCATGGATGTCTGGCGCGCCCGGCCACGCCGCTGGCGGTGACCGGTGATGGCAAAACGATGCGCCTCGTCGCGAATCTGCTGAATCAGATGCAGCGCTCCGGAATCCGCCGGCAGTATAGTGGCGCCACGCTGGCCGGACAAGAACAACTGCTCGCGACCTGGTTTGCGGGAGCGTCCCTTTGCAACCGCCACCAGGCGCACGTTGGCCGTTGACAGCTCGCGCATGACGCCTTCTGCAGCACTAAGTTGACCCTTGCCACCGTCAATCAGCAGCAAGTCCGGCAGCCGACCGCCATCTTCTGCTTCATTCTCGAGAACCCGCCGGTAGCGGCGCATCAGTGCTTGAGCCATCGCAGCGTAATCATCCCCGGCGGCCACGTTCTCAATGTTAAAGCGCCGGTAGTCCGACTTCAGCGGCCCGTCCGGAGTAAATACAACGCACGAGGCCACCGTGGCCTCCCCGAGAGTATGACTGATATCGAAGCATTCGATGCGCTCCGGCACGGCATCAAGCAGGAGCGCTTCCTGCAAGGCTTCGAATCGTCTGCGCAAACTCGCCTTATCACTCTGGTAACGTCGCAGCGCATCGCGCGCGTTGAGTTCGCAAAGCCGCACCCAGCGTCGGCGCAAGCCGCGCGAATTGGCAATGAGCTGGACGCGCGCGCCCAGCTGTTCGCTAAATGCCGCTTCCAGCAGATCCTGATCGGCCACGACGTGGTTTAAATAGATCGACGGTGGTGCAGGTTTTCCGATGTAGTATTGCGGCAGGAATGCACCCAAGATCGTTGCCGGGTCGGTCTCTTCGCCGATACGGGGAAAGAAATTCTTGTTACCGAGATTGCGGCCATTACGGATAAACGTCACAACGACGCAGGCTGAACCCTGCTCCACCACGACAGCCAGCACGTCAGCATCGCCGCCATCGCCGCTTACGGCCTGGCGTTCCTGTACGCGCCGCAGCGCTGCAATGCGATCGCGATAGAGCGCGGCAGATTCGAATTCGCAGCGCTCCGCCGCTTCCTCCATGCGCGCCACCATCTCTTCGATTACCGTTTGGCTCTGCCCTTCCAAAAACAGCACTGCATGGCGCACATCCTCAGCATAGGCTGCAGCATCGATATAGCCGACGCAGGGCGCCGAACAGCGCTTGATCTGGTATTGGAGACACGGGCGCGAGCGGTTGCGGAAGAAACTGTCTTCACACTGCCGCACCGGAAACACCTTCTGCAGAAGATTCAGGCTTTCGCGCACGCTGAAGGCCGAGGGAAACGGACCGAAATACTGACCTTTTTCGTGCTTTGCCCCGCGATGGAATGCCAGCCGTGGAAATTCGTGACCGGAAAGAAAGATGAAGGGGTAACTTTTATCGTCGCGCAACACAATGTTGTAGCGCGGATGCAGCGATTTGATCAGGTTATTCTCGAGCAGCAGCGCTTCGCTTTCGGTATGCGTGACCGTAACCTCCATACCCTGCACATGACGCATGAGCGCCTGCGTGCGCGGCGCCAGACCGTTTGACCGGAAATAACTCGATACGCGCTGACGCAAGTTGCGCGCCTTGCCGACGTAGAGAATTTCACCGCTAGCACCCAGCATGCGGTAAACGCCCGGGGAGGTGGAAAGGGTCTTTACGAATGCGGCGGAGTCAAACGCCATGATCAGCGGCGCACCGGCGTGCTGCGCCTCCCCCGGCGCGCGCTGACCGACAGCTTGGCCGCCCGGCCAACCACGCTTTCAAACATTCGCGTAGTGAGTCGGCGCGTCTGGGTGTTGTAGCGGCTGCAGTGATAGGAATCGAGAAGGATATAGCCATGCGGCAAATCATACCGCGCGCCGTGTGCGAAGGGGTATTCCGCCTGCCGCAAACCCGTCGCGCGCAGGACGGCAACGTGGGCAATGGATCCGAGCGCCAGTATTACTGCACCCGCGGGCAGTTGCCTGAGTTCGCTTTCAAGGTAAACATTGCAGGTCCGCACCTCCTCCGGTGCCGGTTTATTCTGCGGCGGCAGGCATTTAACCGCATTGGTAATGCGACAGTTGCGCAGCTCCAATCCGTCATCGCGAGCGATGGATTCCGCCTTCGTGGCAAGGCCGAATTTGTAGAGTGTGCGGTATAGCAAGATCCCCGCATAGTCGCCGGTAAAGGGACGCCCCGTACGATTGGCGCCATGCATGCCGGGCGCCAAGCCAACGATTAAAAGACGCGCCAGAGGGTCGCCAAAGGCGGCTACCGGGCGCGCATAGTAGCCAGGATATTCCGACCTGATCGACCGCAGGTGAGTCGCCAAACGCGGACAGGCAACGCAATTCCTGGAAAAACGCCTCATTTGCCACCCCGTCCTTCCAGAGAACCCACTTGGCCCGCAGTGCAGCGGCTGAATTGGTCAGGGTAAGACCGTCGGCCGGCCATTACTAGCGGTGAGTGGTAGCTGGAGAGAAACGGTGCGGACACTAGACTCTCTCTTAGATATCAGTCTCAACACATTGATATTACAAAATTAAGTTTGCGTTCCGCAGTGACCTGTCCACAGCGCCGGGGCGTCGGGTACAGCCCCTGGCGTGGGGCAGCATCTGGCGGGCGACTGGCCGCAATGGCCAGAGCGCGGACCGATAGCTGCTGGGGTTACTTCGGAATATTAGTCCCGTTGAAGATTTCGACGACTTCGCGCTGCAGACGCTGGGTGACGGTCTTGCGGTCATGCGGCGCCAGGTCGTTCTCGGTGATACCGAACAGGTAATTATTGAGATTGAAGTCCTTCAGCATCATCTTGGTATGAAAGATGTTTTCCTGATAGACGTTCACGTCAATGGCGTGGTAGCGGCCGAGGGTAGCCTTGTCCACGAAATTCTGGACTGAGTTTATCTTGTGGTCGATGTAATGTTTTACACCACGCACATCACGCGTAAAACCACGCACGCGATAATCGATAATAACCACATCCGATTCAAAAGTATGGATCAGATAGTTCAGTGCCCGCAGCGGTGAAATGCGCCCGCAGGTTGATACGTCGATATCCGCACGAAAGCTGCTGATGCCGTTGTCCGGATGACTCTCGGGATACGTATGCACCGTAATATGGCTCTTGTCGAGATGCGCGACGACCGCATCAGGCAACGGGCCGGGCGCCTCCGGGTTGAGCGGTTCTTCGGCAATCGGCAGCTCGGAAATGAGCATGGTCACACTTGCCCCTTCCGGATCGTAGTCCTGGTGGGCGATATTGAGAATATTCGCGCCTATAATGCGGGCCACCTCGGTCAGAATGGCGGTCAGGCGTTCGGCATTGTAAGCCTCGTCAATATAGGCAATATATTCTTTCTGTGCCCGTTCGCTTTGGGCATAGCAGATATCATAGATATTGAAACTCAGCGTCTTGGTGAGGTTATTGAAACTTTCCAGTTTGAGCTTCTTGAGCGGTTGAATCAAATCAGCCAACGCTTACTTCCTCCAATCTTGCTGCACGGTGACCACCCATTCGGTAATGCGCTTTGTAGGACAGAAACCGGCACATTGCAATAGAAAATTTACACCACATTACGTACCATACGCAGTGCCTGCTGGTACTCCTCGTCGCCCGCCAGTTCGCCACGACTGACTGCATGCCGCCCGTGCATACGCGCAAGCCGCATATGTGACACGGGCTCGTCATAGGAGCCAAGACCGTCCAGCACCCGGTCTGCACCCTGCGGGTCATTGCACACCAATGCGATATCGCAGCCGGCGGCAAGCGCGGCCCGGGCCCTTTCAACTATGCCGCCGGCAATCGTGGCCCCTTCCATGGAAAGGTCATCACTGAAGATGACCCCCTGAAACTCCAGGCGTCGACGCAGAACCTCCTGCAGCCAGAAACGGGAAAAACCTGCCGGTTGGGCATCCACCGCCATATAGACCACGTGCGCAGGCATGATGCCGGCGAGGCCATAATGAATCATGCGCGCAAACGGCAAGACATCTTCGGCGAATATATCCTCAAAACGGCGCTCATCGCGTGGCAGCGCCACGTGTGAATCCGCCTCGACACCCCCATGACCGGGGAAATGCTTACCTGTGGCAGCCATCCCCGCATGCGTCATGCCGTTCATGTATGCATGCGCGATATGAGCAACCGCCTCCGGGTCCGAATGAAACGCTCGGTCGCCAATCACACGGCTTATGCCTCGGTCGAGATCGAGCACCGGAGCAAAGCTGAAATCGACTCCCACGGCACGCAGCTCGCGCGCCATGAGCCACCCACAGGCCTGTGCCAGGCGCGTTGCGCGCTGTGGGTTTTCGTCGTACAGCGCGCCGAGCCTGGCGGCCGGCGGCAAGTGCGTAAACCCGTCGCGGAAGCGTTGCACGCGCCCGCCTTCATGGTCTACCGCTACCAGCAGCTGCGGTTCGCGCAAGGCATGAACATCACGCACCAGCGCCTCGATCTGCGCAGGCGACTCATAGTTGCGGCTGAAAAGTATTACACCCCCAACCAGCGGGTGGCGCAGTCGTTCGCGCTCAACCGCGTCGAGCGTCGTTCCTGCCAGATCCAGCATCAGCGGGCCGAGGGGCATGTCAGTCCTGTGCAATGATATGCACCCGCGTACCGGCGGGTACACGGTCGAACAGCTCGATGACCTCGCTGTTACGCATCTTGACGCATCCGTGTGAACTTGGAATACCCATTGCATCCTCGTCCGGACAACCATGGATGTAGATTTTGCGGCGCATGGTATCAACTTTGCCGAGCCGGTTTTTACCGGGTTCCAGTCCGCTCAGCCACAGGATGCGCGTCAGTATCCAGTCGCGTTCAGGGAACTGGCGGCGCAGCGCCGGGGTATAGATTTCCCCCGTGGGTCGGCGCGAGACAAGCACCGCGCCAGCAGCCAGGCCCTGGCCGATCTTGGCGCGGACGACATGCCAGCCGCGCGGCGTGCGCTCACTGCCGTATTCCTCGCCCACACCCTTGCGCGCCGTAGCCACGCGGGTGCGCATCAAAACCTGCCCGTCGGCGTCGCGCAATGTCAGCATCTGGGTCGGCACATGAACTTCAATCAGCATGGGCTCGCATTCTATTGTCCCGGCGCCATCTCGAACAGGGCCATGGACTCCACATGGGAAGTATGGGGAAACATGTCGATCACACCCGCGCTGACCAGACGGTAGCGCTTGACGTGCACCAGCACCTCGCTGTCCCGGGCGAGCGTCCCCGGATTGCACGATACGTAAAGAATGCGCCGCGGCCCGGATCCATTCTGGGCCAACCGTTTGATCACCTCCATCGCCCCGGTACGCGGCGGATCGATCAGCCAGCTGTCAAAACGTGCTTCACCCCAGGGTAACGGCGTCGTTTCGTCATACAGATTGGCAGTATGAAACTCGCTGTTATGGATCGCGTTATGGGCGGCGTTGGCGCGTGCCCGTTCCACCAGCGCTGCATCCGCCTCGAAGCCAACAACCCGCCGCGCACGCTGCGCCAGCGGCAGGGTGAAATTGCCGAGACCGCAGAACAAGTCCAGGACCTCCTCGCACGCCTGCGGGTCGAGAACTTGCAAAGCGCGCGTCACCAGTGCCTGGTTCGCGCCGGCGTTCACCTGGATGAAATCCGTCGGCAGAAAGCGCAATTCCAGACCCTGCTGCGCCAGGCGGTAGGCAAGCGCAACCTCCGTTTCCGGCCATAACCGGACAATCGAGTCCGGACCGCCCGGCTGACGGTAAATCTGCAGACTGTGGCGCTCACCAAATCGCTCCAGCAGCTCGATATCGGCGACGCTGAGCGGCTCGAGATGGCGGAACACCAGCGCCGCGTAAAAAGCAGCCGCGCCCGCGTCTCCGACCGCAACTTCGATTTGTGGCATGCGCTCGGGACGGGACATCTGCCCGATCAGCTCACGCAACTGCGGCAGCAGCGCGGAGATGGTCGGATCAAGTACGTCGCAACTGCTCAGCGGAGTGATGAAAGAATGGCGTTTCTCGCGAAATCCGATTAATACCCCGCCCTTCTTTGCCACGACGCGCACACCCAGACGGGCCTTGCGGCGATATCCCCAAACCGGCCCCGGCAGCGGCGCCAGCCAGCTTTCCGGCTCAACCTTGCCAATGTGGGCGAGATTCTCGCGCAGTACCCGCTGCTTCTCACGCAGCTGCGCCTCCGGTCGCACGTGTTGCAGACTGCAACCCCCGCACACACCGAAATGCGCGCAACGCGGGGGCACGCGGTCCGGCGACGGCTGCAGAATCTCGATAACGCGCCCGGTATCGAATTTTCGCTTCTTGTTGTGGTAGCGGAAACGCACTTCATCGCCGGGCGCCGCGCCTTCAATGAAGACCGCCTTGCCGTCGATATGGGCAACGCCATTGCCTTCGTAGTCCAGCGACTCAATAGTCGCGCGCGCGATGTCGCCGCCGGATTCCGGGATGGCAGGCGCGGCGCGGCGCGATAGGAATTGATCGGGCATGGATATCTCGCCGGCGCAGGCCTTCAAAAAAGAGTTTGCACGCGGTCGATAGCGGCGGGCAGCACAAGACATGCCATCATCAACGCCAGGCCTCTAGAAAAGCGCGCCAGTGAGGTTTATCTTCGGCACTCAGCAGCTCCCGTACGCGGCGCACTTCCGCCTCCCAGGCGAATTGCTGCAGATTTCCACGGATAAGCTCGAAACGCAGGAAAACGAGATACGTGTTAAGAGCATCGGCTTCACAATAATTGCGGATATCGCCGATATTACCTGCCTGGTACTGTTCCCAGACCTCCGATCCGTGCATACCAAGCTTGCCCGGCAGTCCAAGAATCTGCGCAACCTCGTCGAGCGGCGCCGCGGCGCGCGGCTGATAGCCGGACAGCACGTCCATGAGATCGGTATGGCGCGCATGATAGCGGCTGAGATAATTATTCCACTTGAACTCGCGATCGCTTTCTCCCGTATCCCAGTAGCGCGGCGCACTGATGCCGTGCAAAAGCGAACGGTAATGCAGAACCGGAAGGTCGAATCCGCCTCCGTTCCACGACACCAGCATAGGGGTGTATTTGTCGATGCCATCGAAGAACCGGCGAATGAGTTCCGGCTCGTCGGCGTCTGTGTCGCCAAGCGACCATACTCGCAGCGTATCCGCGTGACGCAGCACGGCTGAGATGGTGATGATGCGGTGGAGGTGATGGCGCAGGAATTCGGAATCTCCGGTCTGCTCCCGGCGCTTGTGAAACATGACTTTGGCGACATCGGCATCGCCCAGTCCGTCCAGATGATACAACCGCCGCCCGGACTCGATGTCGGGAACGGTTTCGATGTCGAAAACCAGTACGTTCATGACCGGTGCACCACCACTGGGTTGTAGCGACAGGGCGTATCTTTGCATAACCCCATTTGCCGGTCGAAGAGCCCGCCCGCGGCAATTCTGATGCCAGCTGCGATCATCATGTCTCAGTCCGGAAACACACCAGTCGACACGTAGCGATCGCCGCGGTCGCAGATAATGGCGACCACCACGGCGTCGCGCAACTCGTGCGCGAGATTGAGCATGGCCGCCACAGCCCCGCCAGACGAAATCCCGCAGAAAATGCCCTCTTCCGCAGCCAGCCTGCGGGTCATCACTTCCGCCTCTTCTTGTGATACTTCCAATACCCGGTCCACCCGATGGGCGTCGTAGATCTCGGGTAAATAGGCCTGAGTCCAGCGCCGGATCCCGGGAATCGAAGCACCTTCCTTCGGGTGGACACCGATCACCTGGATCTCTGGATTGCGCTCCTTAAGGAAACGCGATGTTCCCATAATCGTGCCGGTTGTGCCCATGGAACTCACGAAATGCGTTATTTCGCCTTCCGTATCGCGCCAGATCTCCGGCCCTGTCCCAATATAATGAGCAGCCGGATTGTCCGGATTGGAAAACTGATCGAGAACCTTGCCGCGCCCTTCGGCCTCCATGGTCTTTGCGAGATCGCGCGCGCCCTCCATGCCTTCCTTGCGCGAGACCAGCACGATTTCACCGCCGAAAGCCTTCATAACCGCACGCCTTTCGGCACTCATGTTCTCCGGCATGATCAGGATCATGCGGTAACCCTTGATTGCCGCGGCCATAGCCAGTGCAATGCCGGTATTGCCGCTGGTCGCCTCTATCAGGGTGTCGCCGGGGCGAATATCGCCGCGCTCCTCGGCCGCGCGAATCATGTTCAGGGCCGGCCGGTCCTTGACTGAGCCTGCCGGATTATTGCCTTCCAGTTTGACCAGCAGGATGTTCTTGCCGTCATCTCCCAGGCGCTGCAGGCGCACCAAGGGGGTATTTCCGACAAATTCTTCCAGGGTCCGGGTCTTCATGGCGGCATTTTAAAGCAAACCCGTCGCAAGGGCATGCGATTTGATGCAGCGACCGCGGCCTTTTCAATTCCCTGACTCGTTCGGTACCAAACATAGGTGGGTTACCACGAGTTGAACAGCGGAACTGCCACGGAAAGTGTTGATATCCAGGCGGAAGGCCGCCCGCACGCGTTGCCCAGCCTGCCACGGCTCGGGAGCGTGGTTAAAGGCCAATGCGTCGAGCATACTGCCGTCGGCGTCACGCAGAATCAGCTTGAGATGCTTTTCGCCCACTATACGTGCCGATGAGATTTCAAACACGCCATCGAAGAGTGGCTCTGCAAAACCCTGTCCCCAAGGGCCCGCGGCCCGCAACAGCTCGGCGAGTTCGAGAGTGATCTCGCGTCCGGGCAGTTCTCCATCCGTCAGCACCACGCCCTGCATGCTGCTCTCGTCCAATCGACGTGCCACTTCCTCCGAAAAGGCCAGGCGAAACGCTTCCAGGTGACCGCGCGCCAGCGTCAAGCCGGCAGCCATGGCATGACCACCGAAACGCTGCAGAAGGTCCGGTCTGCGCGCCGCGACAGCATCCAGAGTGTCGCGGATATGTAGACCGCTCACCGAACGTGCCGAACCCTTGATCTCCGTGGCGCTAGCCGGGGCGAACGCGATCACCGGCCTATGAAAACGCTCCTTGATGCGTGCCGCCAGAATGCCGATGACTCCCTGGTGCCATGATTCATCGAACAGACACAGTCCGGCGGGCAGAGTCGATTGCAGCTCGAGATTGCGCAAGGCATCCAGCGCCTGCGCCTCCATGCCGGCTTCGATGCTACGGCGCTCACGATTGAGCGTATCGAGCTGTCGCGCCAGTTCTCGCGCCTGACGCAGGTCGTCGGCTAACAGACAGGCGATGCCAACCGACATATCCTCCAGTCGCCCCGCGGCATTGAGCCGCGGGGCGACGACGAAACCGAGATCCATGGCGGTAATCCGTTGCGACTCGCGGCCACCGACCTCGAGCAATGCGCTGATGCCGGCACAACATTGACCCTGGCGGATACGCCGCAGCCCCTGGGCCACGAGAATGCGATTGTTGTAATCGAGGGACACGACATCCGCGACGGTTCCCAGGGCCACCAGATCGAGCAGCTGCCCCAGATTCGGCTCGGGTATTCCCCGGCTCGCGAACCACTCGCTGGCACGTAAATGCGCGCGCAATGCGAGCATGACGTAAAAGATAACACCGACACCCGCGAGGTTCTTGCTAGCGAAACTGTCGCCCGCTTGATTCGGATTGACGATGGCAGTCGCCGCTGGCAGCTCGCTGCCTGGCAGGTGGTGATCAGTAATTAACAGCTTGATTCCGCGCGCCTGCGCCGCCTGCGCTCCCTGCAGACTGGAAATGCCGTTGTCGACAGTCACAATGAGACCCGGCGACCTACGCGCGGCGACTTCGACGATCTCCGGCGTCAGTCCGTAACCATACTCGAAGCGGTTCGGCACAAGAAAGTCGACGTCCGCCGCCCCCATGGCACGCAGCGCGCGCAATGCCAAAGCGCAGCTGGTGGCACCGTCAGCATCAAAATCGCCGATGACGAGGATGCGTCCACGCGCAGTCAGCGTGTCCGCAAGGAGATGCACGGCCGCCTCCATGCCGCTAAGACTCGCCGGCGGCAGCAGGCGATCGAGCGCGAGATCCAGCTCACCCACTTCAGTCACGTCGCGGTGACTGTATACCCGCGCCAGCACGGGATGCAGTCCACCCAGATCGCAGTGTATTTCCTTGTCCGGGCGGCGCACGATGCGCACCCCGACCCTACCGGCGCTGATTGATCCGCTCATGATGTTCGCGCATTCGATATTGCGGCACGCGGCGGCGATGACGCCACCAGCGTCCGAGGTCACGGCGGGTGACGCGCATGCCGCTGCCCTGTTCCGTGTACAGCGTGAGGCTTGTAATCTCGCGCGCCCGCAGCGCCCTCACCAGCGGCGCAATCCAAAGTTCCTCGAATACGCCCATGACGTTTTGCCAGTTGGCCCAGTCGCCGTACTGTACCGCGGCGCGCGCTTGATCAAACACCAGAAGCTGCGCCCCGGGCCTAGTGGCTGCTCGCAACCAGTGAGTCGCATTGGCCGGCAAGGCACGCACAGCAGCACCAGCAAGGCGCGCAAGACCGCGAGCCAGCGCATCTTCACCCCACAGCTGAGTCCAGCCGGCAGCCGCGACGGACGGCAGGCACCCCCCGCCCCAGAACCATAGGCTGTTTATTGGGGGGCATCCACGCTGTTCACGTTCGAGATTGACCGGGGAGGCGTGCAAAAGGATCTGCGCCTCGTTGAGCAGAGAATGCCAGGTTTTCGCGTCCGGCCCGCTGGGCAGATAATTGCCGACATCGCGGCCGCGTATTTCGTCAGGGCTGTGTGTCTTAATGCGCTGCGCGGCAGGTGCGCGCAGGTACCAGCGCTCGGGCCGCGGCGTTTCCAGTAGCCAGGTGTCCGCGGTGAATATTTCGCGCAACTCGACCGCCAAGCGCTCGGCTTCGCTTTGGGTAAGGTCAAGCATTTCATTGCCGCTCAGTACCAGTCCGGTGCCATGCGGCTCGAGATGTACCGGATCGGCACGGATCCACCAGTTGCTGTCGCTGATCCCGCAATCGGAAAAGCGCGTGGTTGCAGCGATCGGCAGGTCAACGCCATGCGCGATATCGACCTCGAATAAGCGGTAAAGCAGCGTGTCGAATCCGGCACAACGGTCATCCGCGGCAGGAGCTGCAGCGAAATCGACAGGCGTTGCGCGTGCCAGCAGCATCTCGAGCTGCGGCATCAGATCTTCAGCAAGTGTGTCTGGAACGTCACCGCCTGGACCGTAGAGTCCAGCCACCAGAACGCTCAGGTGCCTTTGTGCATCATCCGGCATCAGACTGGTCACTTCTGTTCCTTGCCGCCAACGCTTCCAGGCACGCAGCATTGCGCCAAGCGCCGAGCGGTAATGAATACCATCATCTTGTTTCCTTTGCGCGGAAAAAAGGTCGCGCGCGGACTGCACCCACGCACAGCACGCAGCCCTGCAATCAGGGTTAGGGTCGCGGTTCCCGACACCGAGCACAACCAGCAAAAAAACGCGCCGTTACTGCGTCCGGATCAGGCGAGATTCTCGAGGATGGCGCGCTTGACGGCCGCAAGGTCGGCCTTGATTTTGATCAACGGTCGGCTGCTTTGCTTGATGGCAGTATCCGGATCCTTGAGTCCATGTCCGGTCAGCGTGCAGACAATGCTGCTGCCGGCAGGTATCCGGCCGTTGTGTACATCGCGCAAGGCGCCGGCCAGAGACGTCGCCGAGGCAGGTTCACAGAATACACCCTCCTTTTCGGCAAGCAATTTCTGGGCGGCGAGAATTTCTTCGTCGCTGCATTCGTCGAACCAGCCGCCGGATTCCTGGACGACCTTCCACGCGCTGTCCCAGGACTGGGGATGGCCGATGCGAATGGCGGTGGCGACGGTTTCGGGATTGTCTACCATACGCCCGCGCAGAAATGGGGCACTACCGGCTGCCTGATAGCCGACCATATGCGGGCGGTTTCCGCAGACCGCTCCGCCAGCATAGATGCATTTGCCCTGGCAGAAGCTACAGGCGGCGGTGACATGTTCGCCTGAAGCCGATGAATATTCGCAGTATCCGATCCAGTGTGCGGTGATGTTGCCTGCATTACCCACCGGCAGACAGTGATAGTCGGGGGCCCGCCCGAGTTCCTCGATGATCTCGAAAGCGGCGGTTTTTTGTCCCTGCAGACGGTAGGGATTGATCGAATTGACGATCGTGACCGGGGCATCCTTGGCCACCTGCTTTACCAGCTCCATCCCTGCGTCGAAATTTCCCTCGATCTGGATCACGACCGCACCGTGAATCATGGCCTGTGCCAGCTTGCCAAGTGCGATCTTGCCTTCCGGGATCAGCACGAAGCAGGTGATACCGGCACGAGCCGCGTAGGCAGCTGCGGCAGCCGAAGTATTGCCGGTCGACGCGCAGATGATGGCTCGACTGCCCTCTTCAACGGCCTTGGTCACAGCCATCGTCATGCCGCGGTCCTTGAACGATCCGGTCGGATTCAGGCCTTCGAATTTCACATAAATGTCGACCCTGTCGCCGAGCTCGCGCGGAATGTGAGTCAGCCGGATTAGCGGCGTGTTGCCCTCACCCAGGCTGATAATACGCGTATCGTCGTGTACCGGCAGGCGATCGCGGTACTTTTCAATGAGGCCGGTGTAGCGGTTATGCGATGTCATAAATTATTTCCAGTCGCGGTTCAAATGCTCGACGCGGATACGCATGATCTTGCCATTGACGGAACCCAGGGCCTCGGTACGCGCAATCGCCTGATTCATATTTCTCTC
The DNA here is from genome assembly GCA_021783175.1 of Pseudomonadota bacterium. The sequence continues at coordinate 6,056 of JAJXUF010000016.1, read as the reverse complement.
TACCACGCGGTGCGTCAGGAGAATCACGGGGACCTCCCTCTCGCCCGGCGCGGGTTCCTTCTGAATGATCGCCTCGATGCTGATATCGAGATCGGCAAGGATGCGCGTTATGTCAGCCAGCACGCCAGGCCGGTCCTGAGCCTGCATGCGCAAATAATAAGCGGATTCAACCTCTTCCATCCGCAGGATGGGCTGATCCGAAAGCTGGTCGTCCTGAAACGCCAGGTGCGGCACGCGATGATTCGGATCGGCAGTCAGCATGCGCACCTCGTCGACGATGTCGGCCACCACCGCCGAGGCAGTCGGCTCGGCGCCAGCGCCAGCGCCATAATACAGAGTCGGACCGACGGCATCTCCCTTCACCAGTATGGCATTCATGACTCCGTCGACGCTTGCGATGAGGCGGCGCTCCGGAATCAGAGTCGGGTGCACGCGCAACTCCACGCCATGTTGGGTGCGGCGCGCAATGCCGAGATGCTTGATGCGATAACCGAGCTGTTCGGCATATGACACGTCGCTGCGAGTAATACGCGCGATGCCTTCGGTATAGACCTTATTGAACTGCAGCGGAATGCCGAAGGCTATCGCCGCAAGTATCGTGAGCTTGTGTGCCGCATCGATGCCTTCCACATCGAAAGACGGATCGGCCTCGGCATAACCCAGGCGCTGCGCCTCGGCCAGCACATCGGAAAATTCGCGCCCGCGGTCGCGCATTTCCGTGAGAATGAAGTTACCCGTGCCGTTGATGATTCCGGCGAGCCATTCGATGCGGTTACCTGCCAGACCTTCGCGGATGGTCTTGATGATCGGAATTCCGCCGGCCACGGCCGCTTCGAAGCCGACCATGACGCCCTTGCCGCGCGCCGCAGCAAAGACTTCGTTGCCGTGCTTGGCAATGAGCGCCTTGTTGGCAGTCACTACATGCTTGCCGTTCTCAATGGCACGCATGACGAGCTGGCGTGCCGGATCCTCGCCACCAATAAGCTCCACAATAACGTCGATCTGCGGATCATTGACAACCTCGAACGGATCCGTCGTCAGGCGTATGTCCTGCAAAGGACAGGATCGCGCACGGCCCATGTCGCGTGCTGCGGCATGCACGACACGGATCTCGCGTCCCGCGCGGCGCGTTATTTCCGCGGCATTGCGTACCAGCACGTTTACCGTACCGGCACCTACCGTGCCGAGGCCGAGGAGCCCTATATTTACCGGTTTCACTTTTTAGACCTGACCAATCTGATTGTCGTTGCCGCGGTCGCGGCGCATCATATCCTTTATCGAGCGCACCGCTTGACGGGTGCGATGTTCGTTTTCGATCAGACCGAAACGCACGTAATCGTCGCCATACTCCCCGAATCCCACTCCCGGCGCCACCGCTACCTTAGCCTCAATCAGGAGCTTCTTGGAAAACTCGAGCGATCCCATCTGCCGGTACTGCGGGGGGATTTTCGCCCATACAAACATGGTTGCCTTTGGTACGTCGACCATCCAGCCGGCGGCATGCAGGCCATGGCACAATACATCGCGCCGGTTCTGGTAGCGCATGCGAATCTCCTCGACGCAGTCCTGCGGTCCGTCAAGCGCCAGTATCGAAGCCACTTGAATTGGAGTGAACATGCCGTAGTCGAGATAGGATTTGATGCGTGCCAGCGCCGCCACCAGCTTCTTGTTGCCACACATGAAACCGACGCGCCAGCCAGGCATGTTGTAGCTCTTGGACAGGGTGAAGAACTCGACCGCGATGTCCTTGGCACCGGGAACCTGCAGGATCGAAGGCGCCTTGTAGCCGTCGAACACGATATCGGCATAGGCCAGATCGTGAATAACCCAGATGCCGTGCTCGCGCGCGATGGCGATGACCTTGTCAAAAAAGTCCAGCTCCACGCACATCGCGGTGGGGTTGCCGGGGAAGTTGAGCACCAGCATTTTCGGCTTGGGCCAGGAGGTCTTGATCGCCTTCTCGAGCTCGGAGAAGAAATCAACGCCGGGCACCAGCGGAACGTGCCTGATATCCGCCCCGGCAATGACGAAGCCGTAGGGATGAATGGGATATGTCGGGTTCGGGACGAGCACCGCGTCCCCACGATCCACGGTGGCAAGCGCTAGATGCGCCAGGCCCTCCTTGGAGCCGATGGTTACGATGGCCTCGCTGTCCATGTCGAGATCGACGTCATAGCGACGCTTGTACCAGTTGCAGATCGCCCGGCGCAGGCGAGGAATGCCGCGCGATACCGAGTAGCGGTGGGTGTCACCGCGCTGCGCCGCTTCGCACATTTTATCAACGATATGTTGTGGCGTGGGTTCATCCGGATTGCCCATGCCAAAATCGATGATGTCTTCCCCGGCGTGGCGCGCCTTGGCCTTCAGCTCGTTGACAATGTTGAAAACATACGGCGGAAGTCTCTGAATACGGGGAAATTGGTCGGATGGATTCATGGCATGGATGCGGTCACGGGCAGGTTACCCGGCCGGGTGGAAATCCTTGTAATATAGAGCATTACGCAAAAGGTGAAACATAACTGGCGTAACGCCATGCTGTCAATCCGCGCACTGGCAGAAGCCAGGGCGCGGCTACCGAATACGGGAATAGAGGAATGAAAATCCATCTACAGACCGGTGACGGACACAACATTATCCGTACCTATGGCCCCGGCCAGGTCACCGTGAACCAGGACGCCTTCAAGTGCAGCATCATTGTGCTGCCACAACGCCTCGTCCATGACTGGCCACCGCAAACGTTCGACGACCTCGCACCAGAACACTTCCAAACGCTTGCGGAACTGGGAGCGGAGCTCGTTATTCTCGGTACAGGACGGCGATTGCAGTTTCCACGGGCAGTAGTGACCGCGCCGCTGGCGAAGCTGAACATCGGCTGGGAGGTCATGGATACCGCAGCTGCCTGCCGCACCTATAACATCCTGATGGGGGAAGACCGTCGAGTTGCAGCAGCGCTGCTGATGATTGAACCATGAACAAACCGTTGCATGCCGCAAATCACCCGCGGTATCGATGCCCGGCGTACAGCGCCGCCATACTGTCGGATCAGAAGAGCGAATCGATCGAGTAGCCGTTTTTTTCCAGCATGGAACGCAGGCGACGCAACGCTTCAACTTGAATCTGGCGGACGCGTTCGCGCGTCACACCAATGTCCGCGCCCACCTCCTCGAGAGTCGAGATCTCACGTCCGTTGAGCCCGAAACGGCGCTCCACCACCTCGCGCTGTTTGTCATTCAACTCATTGAGCCAGGCGCGTATTTGTCCATGGAGATCCTCATCCTGCAGAATCTTCTCCGGATCCGGCGTACGCTCATCGGCAATCGCGTCAAGCAGTGAGCGTTCTGGATCGGCGTCGAGCGGTGCGTCCATCGACGCTATGCGCTCGTTCAGGCCCAGCATCTCCTTTACATCCTCGATTGGCTTGTCGAGCAGCGTGGCGACTTCTTCGGGCGTCGGCTCGTGATCCATCTTCTGCGAAAGGTAGCGCGCGGCGCGCAGATAGATGTTGATTTCCTTCAGCACATGCACCGGCAATCGGATGGTACGTGTCTGATTCATGATGGCACGCTCGATAGTCTGGCGTATCCACCAGGTAGCATAAGTGGAAAAGCGGAAACCGCGCTCCGGGTCGAATTTCTCGACGGCGCGGATCAGTCCGAGATTCCCCTCTTCAATAAGATCCAGCAGTGCCAAGCCGCGATTCATATAGCGGCGCGCAATCTTCACGACCAAACGCAGATTGCTTTCGATCATGCGTTTGCGCGCAGCTTCGTTACCTTTGCGCGCGCGGCGTGCGTAGAAGACTTCTTCTTCCGCCGTCAGCAATGCCGAAAAGCCAATTTCCTTAAGATATAACCGAGTGGCATCGGCCTGTACCACGGCCGCCCCGGCTTCACTCGATTCACTGGCCTCGCTGCTTTCGGTCGAAGCGGACTTGGCTGGCGCAGCCACGGCCTCTTCCTCATGGCCTTCTTCCTCCGCTTCAGCCTGCGCTTCTTCCTCCGCTTCGGCTTCCTCGGGCGCGACTGAGCCTTCCTCGGAGTCCTCTAACTCGAGCTTGTCTTCCTTTTCCGTCTGGTCAGATTTCTTTCGGCGAGCCATAAATCGTTCAAAGTTTGGGGAGATATCTCAGGGGATTTACGGGAGAGCCGTGGCGCCGAATTTCAAAGTGCAACTTCACTTTGTCGGTACCCGTATCTCCCATTTCCGCAATCTTCTGGCCTCGCTTAACCCATTCCCCATCTCTTACGAGGATTCGGTTATTGTGAGCGTAAGCACTGAAATAATCATCATTATGTTTAATGATGATAAGCTGTCCGTATCCGCGAAGTCCACTTCCCTGATAAACGACCTTACCGGCGGCAGCCGCGAATACCGGCTCCCCGCGCCATCCGGCAATGTCCAGCCCGTTTTCTGTCCCGCTGTGGTTGAACCAACCAATGATTTTGCCCTTTGCCGGCCAGACCCAGGGTCCGGGCCCGGTTTGCACAGCCCGCTGGCGCGGACTCCCCTGCGTATGCCGAGTACGCGGCAGTGCATGTGATTCAATATGTCCTGCGGCCTCCCGATCCGACCGTACGATGGCCTGTGGCGGGTGATTCGGTCTGGTTTCTACCGATCGTCTAGCCGGCCGCGACTTGTGGCGCGGCGGAAACAGACGCAGGCGCTGGCCGACGTGGATGGTATACGGCGGGGGGATATTGTTCCATGCCGCCAGCTCGCGATAATCCCGTCCGCTCTCCCAAGCGATACTGTAGAGCGTATCGCCGTGGAAAACCGTGCGGTAGCGGGTTTCCGGGAAACGCAGGCTCATGGCCTGATCGCTCACCTCGGGAGTGACACGCTGCCCGCCGCAGCCAGGCAGCAGCACTGCGGCGATGAGGATTATCCCGAATGCGGGTACATGGCTGCGCGTTTTAATCGTCATCCCGAACCAGCGGCACGAAATTGACCATTTCCAGCAGCTCGCGCTGGTAGCCACCATCGACGGCGGTAATAAGCAGCAATTCTTGCTGACTGGTTCTCAGACCCACGGGTATCACCATGCGCGCCCCCGGCGCAAGCTGCCCGCACAGCGCTTCCGGCAGGTCTTCGGGTGCCGCCGTCACCAAGATTCCGTCATAAGGACCGTGCTCGGGCCAGCCCCAGCTGCCATCCGAGAGCTTCAGGCGGAAATTGCGGTAACCCAGATTCTGCAAGCGGCGGCGCGTAAGCTTTAACAGCGGTTCAACGCGTTCGACGGAGAAGACTTCATCCACCAGCGCCGCCAGGATCGCCGTCTGATAGCCGGAACCCGAGCCAACTTCAAGCACCCGGCGCAGCGGACCTGCGCCAAGCAGGGCCTCAGTCATCCGGGCGACGATGTAAGGCTGGGAGATCGTCTGGTTGTGTCCTATCGGCAGCGCCGTATCCTCATAGGCACGGGTTGCCAGCGCTTCATCCACGAAAACGTGGCGCGGGATATTGAGCATGGCGGATAGCACCCGCTCATCGCGGATGCCGCCTGATCGCAAACGCTGGATAAGGCGCTCGCGCGTGCGCTGCGATGTGAATCCGATGCCTTGCCAATCCATGTTCATTGCGGCTTCATCTCGCCCAACCAGGAGGCGACGTGATCGAGCGCAGCATAGCGAGTCAGGTCTACGTGCAGCGGGGTAATGGAAACACAATTGCGTCGGATCGCATGAAAATCGGTGCCCGGACCGGCATCGGCCTCAGGCCCCGGACCTCCTACCCAGTAAATCGGATTACCATGCGGGTCGCTGGACCGCACGACCGGTTCGGCCTTGTGGCGATGACCAAGACGCGTGGCTTCGTAACCGGCGATCTCTGACGGTGGTACATCAGGGACATTCACGTTGAGTATGGTGTCTGCCGGCAGACGGTCGCGTTGCAGTTGCTCCAGCAGACGTACGACGACACCGGCGCCGGTGGAGAAATTCTTGCCGGAACGGCCGGCCATCGAAACCGCTATTGCCGGCAGGCCGAGAAACCGCCCTTCCATCGCAGCCGCTACCGTACCTGAATAGATCACATCGTCGCCAAGATTGGCGCCGTGA
>JAJXUF010000089.1 GCA_021783175.1 Pseudomonadota bacterium | reverse complement strand
GAGACAAACGGACCCACCTCAGCACCGTACAAGCACGCTTCGTTGCTGGGACGTTTCTTTGGCGGAGCTTCGGGACTCATCGTAGTCCTTATTATTTACGTCATGGTCGCCAAGCCCGGCCTGTCATGGTGAACTTCCCCCGTTTCCGTGGGCACCGGCCTAAGACCAAGGATCTGATGTACGCGCATCCGGGGCAGGGTCAGGACACAATATTCCGCGCCTGAGGCCGGACGCTTTGGTTGAGATATTGCTGGCTCAGGGTTGAAGACATGCGACTCCTCTGCGAGCGGCTCTCGCCTAAATCGTCGAGTGAGATCGGTGTGGAAAAAGCGCAAAGTACCGATTAACCTTTCATTGCAAGCGTCTTGCTACAGCGGACTTCGTGCGTTTTCGCAAGCGGGTTAACTCAAACATTAGAACACCAGGGGGTTCATTGTGATTCGCCGCGCCGAACCGCACGAAATGACGACACTGGCAGAAATCTATCATTCCTCCTGGTGCCATGCCTTTTCTAAACACTTCCCTCCGGAGAATTTGGCGCAGGTAACGTTGCGCGATTTTGAAGATCGGTGGCGGGCCTACTTCTTAAAGAAGAATGTCGTATCATTTGTTTACGAACACGAACAAAATCCTATTGGGTTTGTTGTTTCGAATATCGAGAAAAATGCCGCATCCGAGATTCTGTCCATTATGGTTTTACCGGTTGCCATTCGCTCCGGAGTCGGCGGAAAGCTTATGGAGAAAACTCTCACCTACATGCAGGAAAACGACTGTAACTTCGCAACACTCTGGGTGGTAAGCGAGAACTTCGACGCAAGGAGATTTTACGAACACTTCGGTTTTCATGCTACGGAGGACAAGCGATTTATCCAGCGTTACGGAATCGAGCTATGCCAATTACGTTACCAGAAACAGATTGCCGGGTTCTAATTCGTAGCTCAACCGACCGCAGGGAGAAGGTGCGGTGATATTGTTCGTCAGTGGTCGGCGCCGGTTAGGAAAACGTAGGGCATGGTCACACAGTAGGAATTTCCTTAAGGTGAAAATATGAAAGTCAGTTGTTTGTATCGCGCAATTGAATATGAAGTTGAGCAATTGGACATGCCGATTAGCCATTGTCATTGCCGTACTTGCCGCAAGGCCCAAGCAGCCGCTTTTGCGTCGAATGCCGGTGTTAGACGCGAGCATTTTCGCTGGGTAAGAGGTAAAGATAAATTGTCTTCCTTTGAGTCATCGCCAGGAAAGCTCAGGCATTTCTGTTCCGTTTGTGGTTCTCACCTTGTGGCCGAGCGCATTGCCCAACCGCATGTCATCGTGCGCGTTGCAACGCTCGACGAAGACCCCGGCACAAAGCCCACTCTGCACATATGGTGTTCACATGATGTTCCGTGGCTGCTGGACGACAAAGACGTTCAGTCCTATGAAGAATGGCAACCCGGTAGATAACCCCATGCTGCCCCACACAGAATCCCGCCGGATCTTGCGCATAAAGCCGCGCAAGATCTGTAAATTTAAACGTTAGTCGCCACAAGAGATGACCCGCATGGACGAGTCGCCAGTATCGGATATCTACAATTACCACCCTGTAGACGACTTGCTTTCAACCTCCGGCCAGCCAACGGAGGCGGAACTCGCGTCAGTGGGGCGCGAAGCGTTTCAGGTTGTCATTAACCTCGCATTGCACGACGACCCACGCTATTCCCTGGGGGATGAACGGGGTCTGGTTGAATCATTAGGAATGAAATACCTTCATATTCCGGTTGCGTTCGACGCTCCGCAGGAATCCGACCTATTGGCATTTTTTGATGCAATGGAGAAGCACCGAGAAGAAAAAATATTCCTCCACTGTGCGGCCAACATGCGAGTCTCGGCATTCTTGGGCTTATACAGAGCCATCAAGAACGGCGAGTCAACGGAAGATGCCTTCGCCCTGATGAAAACCATTTGGGAGCCGAATCCGGTGTGGGCATCATTTATTGCTTCTATGTTGGATAAACATCGCGGCTAACAACCACTTGGAAGCAGGCTCGCTACGTCTGCGTTTCGCGCAGCATTCGGTCTCCGCTCAACCAGTACGATACCCATCATGATCCATACAATTCGCTACACCTCGTCGCGCAGTGAAGTATGGCGATGGTATTGGGCAGCTTGGAGAGCCAGATTTTGGTGGCGGCATGTTCTGGCGGCAGTTTTTATCAGCGTCGGCAGTAGCATGTCGAAAGGGACTGCTAGCCTCATTTTGTTCAAAACAGTTGCATTGAATTTCGGGATTGCGTTACTCGCGATAACCGTGTTATTGGTGTTACTTCCGCAAATTCTGTTCAAATGTGCCGAACGTACTCTGACCGTAGGGCCGGAAGGGTGGTCAACGCAAATAGGGAAACTATCCGGCTCACGGAGGTGGGCTGACGTTGTGTCGATTCAGGATGGGATGAATTTAATTATAATAACTGGTAAAAATGGCAATGCCCTTATCGTACCGAATAGGGCATTTCCCGATTTGGCGTCGAGGCGGCAATTTCTTGCGGACGTAAGATACTGGCATAGCGGTCATTACGGGTGACTACGGTTGTGGCCGGAGTCGGTATCGACATGCCGGGGCGGCTGAAGTGGAGCGTTGGGTGATACCTCATATATGAAATTAAAAACCGATTCCGCAGCGAGTTTTAGCAGTTCAGAAGGACTAGCCTTTGGGTTTATCGGCGTACTTGGATTTAGCTTTACGCTTCCTGCCACACGTTTGGCGGTGGCAAGCATAGATCCCGTGATTGTAGGTTTAGGACGTGCGTTAATAGCAGCCAGCTTGGCTGCGCCTTTACTCCTCGTAACAAGACAAAAAATGCCTGAAAGGCGCCAATGGCTCAGTATTCTGATCGTAGCGATTGGTGTAGTTGTTGGTTTTCCCATGCTAACTGCTCTTGCCATGCGCCAATTGCCGGCATCGCATGGCGCTGTTGTTCTTGGACTCTTGCCTTTTGCAACTGCAATTGCGGGCGCTATCCGTGCGCATGAAAGACCATCCAACTTGTTCTGGTTTGCAAGCGCGTCAGGTAGCTTTGCGGTTATCGCCTACGCTCTCTCTATGGGTGGCGGCAGTTTTCATCTCGCGGATTTTGCCTTGATTGGAGCAGTCATTTGCGCCGCACTGGGTTATGCGGAAGGAGCGCGTTTGGCGCGCGAGATAGGTGGCTGGCAAGTCATCTGCTGGGCCTTATTGGCCTCAGTGCCCTTTCTGATTGGACCAGTATGTTTCAAAGTTTGGCAACATGGACTCGTTGCAAAACCGAGCGCTTGGTTTGGCTTCGCTTATGTAAGCATAGTCAGCATGTTCCTTGCGTTCTTCGCATGGTATCGGGGTCTTGCCATGGGTGGGGTGGCGAGGGTCAGTCAGCTTCAGTTGCTGCAACCGTTTTTGACACTAGGTTTCGCCACTTTATTTCTTGGTGAACGATTTAGCCTTGGCGCATTCTTGTCCAGCTCAGTGGTCGTGACTTCGATCTTTGTTAGCAGGCGGAGTCAGGTGGTTTCCGCGCGATCAGAGCGCCCAAAAATCGATTCCCTTGGACGCGCTTCCGCGCGCCGCTGAAAACTGCAGTATACGCAGTCAAAAAAAGGGAAGGGTGCTGGCATGCGTGGTAACAGTCAGAAAAAGAGTCGCTGAGAGGACATCGAAGATATTGCGGAAAACAAACTCAAATTAGTAGCTTTGGGGAGGGCGGTGCAAGCGGGTGGGCGCGGCTCTCGGATTTCCAGATGAAGCGGTCATGTTTCTAAATCGAGACGGAATGAAAGCAAGAGCGGAAAAACTCCTGCGGCCCCTTCGGAAAGAGCGGGGTATGCGATTCCGCTTTAGTCGCGAATTACTATGTTTTCAACCGGACGTGGCCAGATGAGGCACTGTTTCGTCAGGTCTCGTGGGCCGCGTTGATTACCTGATTCATTGGGACCCAAGGGAAAAAATGGGGGGGCCGCACGTGACACCAGCCAAGTCAGTTGTCGCTTTTGATGAATTGCACACCGCGGATCGCTTTCGAGTGTTATGGGGTTTCTTTTGGCGCGCAGTACTTACTACCATCGCTTCCGCGCTAGGAGGCGGTATTGCCGGTTTCATTTTGGGGTTCATTCTTGGAATAGTCGGACACGCCTCGGGATGGCCGATTGAATCGATTCGATCTGGGGCCGCGATTCTGGGAGGCATCGCTGGCATGATTATCGGGTTGATTTTCTTTTGGCAATATATCAGGTGGCTGTTTCGCGCAAAATGGCGCGGCTATCAGTTACGCCTGGTGCGATCTGAATGAAGTGATTTACCCCCGCGTTCGCAATCGGACGCGCCAGACGGCGGAGCGTCGCTCAGTGCAAGCGTTAGTTATTCTGGGATTATTGAAGCAATGAAGGCGGCATTCTTCAATCTGCGTTCAGGACCAGTGGACAGGCAGCGCTAGCGCAAACGAGAGATACCGAGAAGCCCGCAGGCACACGTTAAGCGCAGGTGACGTTCGTACATCAGCACCGTCACCGCCTCGCGTTGGGCTTGCGGGCTTATTATTTTAGGCCCGGCAGATCCTGAAGCGTGGCCTTGTGAAATGCAGTCTCGGCCAAAAGCTTCTGAAGCTTCGTATTCTCCCGTTCGAGCTCTTTCAGGCGCCTTGCCTCCGATACCGTCATGTGGGGATATTTGGCCTTCGCGTTGCAGCAGGTGGCTTCCGAGATGACGTGCTTGCGGCAGAGAATTGCCGTCTTTGCTCCGGACTCGGCTTCCGTCAGCTTGGCAATGATCTGCTCCTCGCTGAAACGCTTCTTCTTCATGGTCCGCTCCTTCTATTAGGGCGGACTTTCGCCGATTCCCGGAAAAAGCGGGGACAGGCCACCTCAGCGCAATCTGTATGCTATCTGTAAGTCCTCTTGTACTAGGGTAGTGCCTACATCTTCGAGGGGGTCCGTTAGGTTTTTCCGGGAACCTTTCGGACATGCCGCGAACGATCAGCGTTTTGCCCGGCACCAGACGGTTGTGGTCTGGGTCAGCATGCTGACCGGGGTGCGGCTGATAACAATGAGCGAGGTAGGCATTATGTTTTTCATGTCTCGGTTACTCCGACTTGCCCTGGGCGGGACACTTATTGCCGTGACCGCCTTCGCTCTTACGGCCTGCGGGGGCGGGAGCGGAGGCGGGACTCCATCGACGGCTTCAGTCTCCGGACTGACTCCTACGACCGCAACGTTCGTTGCAGGCGATTATCCGAAGGGCGTCGCCATTGATGCCTTCGGCAACGCTTGGGTCGCGAACGGTGGCAACAGCATGGGTACGATTGGTACAGCCAGCGTGGACAGCAACGTTATGGAACTCAGCCCCACGGGCGCCCTGCTGCATACCTACACAGCAGGCGCCTATCCGAACGGGATCGCCATCGACGGCACCGGCAACGTGTGGGTCGCGAACGATGGGAATGGCACGCCTGGCACCGCGAGCGCGGATAGCAACGTCACGAAACTCAGTCCCACTGGTATCTCGTTTGGAAACTTTGTTGCGGGTAGTCGCCCGTACGCGATCGCCATCGACAGCGCCGACAACGTTTGGGTCGCAAATTATGGCAGCAACAACGTCACGAAACTCAGTCCGACGGGCACGTTGCTGGGGACCTACACCGTAGGCAGCTATCCGATCGCGATCGCCATCGACGGCACCAGCAATGTGTGGGTTGCGAACGAAGGCAATGGCACGCCCGGCACCGCGAGCGCGGACAGCAATATCACGAAACTCAGTCCAACGGGCACGTTGCTGGGGACCTACGCCGCAGGCGCCTATCCGAATGCGATCGCCATCGACAGCACCGGCAACGTGTGGGTCGCGAACGATGGCAGCAGTGGCACGCCCGGCACCGCGAGCGCGGACAGCAACATCATGAAACTCAGTCCGACGGGCACGTTGCTGGGAACCTACGCTGCGGGTTTGTATCCCGGCTGGATCGCCTTTGACACTGCGGGGAATGCATGGGTCGCGAACTATGGCAACGGCACGGTCGGCACAGGCAGCCTGGAAAGCAACGTCACGGAACTCAGTCCAACCGGTAGTTTTCTTGGGACCGAGGATGCCGGTAAGAATCCGAATGCGATCGCCATCGACGCCTCTGGCGACGTGTGGGTCACGAACAATGGCAACGGCACGGTCGGCACAGGCAGCCTGGACAGCAACGTGACCGAACTCATGAACTACGGCGCGGCCGGCGTGCCGACGCCGTTAATGATGCAACCAAAATAGACATCGCCACTGAATTTGGGGCGGAAAAGGGCTATTGACCTCCAGCGACCGTTCCCGCAGGCCAGGTAGCGCGGGCGCGCTTCAATGAAGAGGAGACATCGATCGTGACAACCGGGAAGACGCCGGCATCGGCTCGCTTATTACCGGGGGCGTCGAGTCCACCACCAACCGGCTGTATCAATTGCGCCGGGCAAATTCATAATCAGTTCCCGGGAGGATCCATTAAATGAAAATGCACTTGAAGCGAATCGGTTCTGTTGCTGCGCTACTGGCTGGGTTCGTCGCCATTTCTGCCTGCGGAGGCGGCGGGGGAGGCGGTTCGGCTGGCAGCAGTTCGGGCGGCGGGGGAGGCGGTGGTGGAGTTAGCGGTGGCGCAAGCGAGACTTTTCTTTATTCCTTCGGAACCACCGGCGCTGGCGACGGATCGTCCCCTTATGCCGGACTCGTCATGGACAGCGCCGGCAATCTCTATGGCACCACGGAAAATGGTGGACTGAACGGTACCGGCACGGTATTCAAGATTACACCCACGGGAAGCGAATCGATCGTTTACTCCTTCGGTCCGAGCTCAGGCACCGACGGGCAGAATCCGCAAGGCGGATTGATCATCGACAGCGCCGGATATCTTTATGGAACGACCTTCGATGGCGGCGCGAACAACAATGGCACCGTATTCAAGATGACTACCGCCGGCAATGAAGTATTCCTTTATTCCTTTGGCCCCAATACAACCGCGGATGGGAAACTTCCCGCAGGTCGCCTCATTATGGACAGCATCGGCGATCTTTGGGGAACTACAACGATGGGTGGTACCGGAAACGATGGCACCGTGTTCGAGATTAACCCTTTCGGCTCGGAAGCCTTTGTGTATTCCTTCACCGGCGCCAGTGGATGGCACCCTTACGACGGCCTGATCGCGGACGCTTCCGGCAACTTCTATGGCACAACGCGTGATGGCGGATCAAACGGCACTGGCGTCGTATTCAAGATTATTCCGTCAAGCCACAGCGAGTCCGTTCTTTACTCCTTTGGTGCCAGCGGGAGCAGTGATGCGCAAAACCCGAAGGGTTGTCTGGTCAGGGATAGCGCCGGCAATCTCTATGGCACAACCACCGCCGGTGGCGCAAACAGTCTTGGTACTGTGTTCAAAGTCACGTCATCGGGCACAGAATCGGTTCTTTATTCGTTTGCGACCATACCCGATGGCGACAATCCGATCGATGGAATGATCATGGACAGCGCCGGCAATCTCTATGGAACGACCTATGGCGGCGGTGCCTACGGCCAGGGAACGGTATTCGAGATCACCTCTGCCGGCAGTGAGTCGGTTCTTTATTCGTTTGGCGCCGCAAGCAACGACGGATCTTCGCCGTACTACGGCAGCCTTTTCAGGGACAGTAGCGGTAACCTCTATGGAACGACGGTCGGTGGGGGCGCGAACGGCATCGGCACCGTTTTCAAGATCAATTAGCGGCATCCGGTCTTGCCGGCACTCAGGGCCTGACCGGGAGAGCCACGGGTCAGGCCCTTCGAACTGTTGTTCCAGATCGCTTCGATAGCCGCGCATGACTATCAAAGACCTTGAAATGAAAAGCCCCCGACCTGCAATAAAGCGTGCCGAAGTCTAATTGGGCGAAGCGGCGAGAATTAGTCGCGAACTTCGGGAGCTAAACCAAAGCCGGTTCTCGCGTCTGACCGGTATTTCACACGCTACCATCTCCGCCATCGAGAATGTCAGGTACGTTTGAGTGTTGCACGACCCAAGTTTCTCGCCAAATTGCTAAAGTGCCATCCTGGCTTGCTTGTATTTCCGGGTTGGAAGATACCTGGACAAGGCGCAGCGTAATACGTAAATTAGTACCGTCAGGCTGGCCGGCCGCAGAACTCTCTGATAGAGAGCAGGACGGAACCAATTGCATGCTAGACGAGCAACGCTATCGAGAGGCCGAGTGGCGGCTTTGGGAGCATGTTGGCCTAAGCCCGGTCGAACAGCGCATCCGGCTTGCCGGTGTCGAAATGCGCGTGCAGAGCGTGGGCAACGGCCCTGCGGTCGTTCTCGTGCATGGCGTCCTGAATGCGGGTTCCACGTGGGCGCCGCTGCTCCCGGCCCTCGCAGAGTTTCGCTGCCACATCGTCGATTGCCCCGGAACAGGGCTTAGCGATGACTTCGTCCTCACCGGAAACCCTCACGAGTACGGCCGCGGGTTCCTGTCGGGGGTGCTGGACGGACTCGGACTGGAACGCGCCCATGTTGTGGCGTCTTCGTTCGGGGGGTTTCTCTCCCTGATGTCAGCGGCCGACACGCCCACGCGAATCGGTCGAATGGTCCTGATGGCGTGTCCGGCGTTCGCGCCCGGGATGTCGGTTCCTGGGTTCATGAAGGCCATGTCGCTGCGCCCGGTTCGATGGCTGATGAACACATTGCCGCCCAACGAGTCCGTGGGACGCAGCATCCTCCGTAAGATAGGCCACGGCGCCAGCCTTGACGCCAACCGAATCCCGAAGATCTTCTTTGAGTGGTACCTGGCGCTGCAGCGTCACACCAACACTATGCGCAATGACGGTGAGATGATCGGTCGCGCCGGGTCATTGCGCGGCTTCCGGCCAGAAATGACGATCCCTGACGAAGTGCTTCAATCGGTCTCCGCCCCAACGCTGTTTCTCTGGGGCGCTGACGATCCATTCGGCGGGGCGGCCGTCGCCCGCCGTTTGGTCAAACTGATGCCCCATGCATGGTTGACGATGGTGCCATCGGCGGGACACTTGCCCTGGCTTGACGCGCCCGAAGGGCTCGGCCGAGTGACAGCGGAATTTCTCGAAGCAGCCGACTGAGAAGATCCGGCCATGTACGACCGTCGACCGATTGAGATGCCGGCAAGTATCCTTGCGGCAGGCGCGGCTATCCAACCGCCGGTTCCAGCGAATGGTGTTTCGCGAAATCGCCGAACCGGAACGTCAGACAACACCAACCGTAGGGAGAGAGAGGAATGAATGTGGTACCGAATGTGATTCAGACCGGAGGGAATTTTAGTGCAACGGATCTGGGTGAGCTCGGAAACCTGGATAGGTACAGGTTTTCCCACGCCAAAATGCCATTCGAAGTCGAAGGCAAGGTGTTTCTGAATTCGATCTTGGGGCTAACCAGCGCCGAGATATCGTTAAATAAGCTCCCACCGAAGACCTCAATGCCGTTTCATCACAGGCACAGAAATAACGAGGAGATTTACATCTTCATCAAGGGCACAGGTGAATTCCGAGTTGATGACCAAATAGTGCCGATCAGTTCGGGCACTGTTATCCGGGTGGCGCCGGCGGGCATCAGATGTTGGAGAAATCTGTCGGATGAGCCTTTGTACTACGTTGTCGTTCAGGCACCATCCGGAGGATATGGAAAGGATAAAACCATTGACGACGGCGAGGCAGTTAAAAAGCCAGTACGATGGGAGACTGCCTGACGAGTGTTTTAAAGCGGACCGGCCCTGAGCGGCGCTATTTTCCTGAAGTGGCAAAGTCAAGTTCATCTGCTCGGGTCGTTCGGTGGTGGCAGGCCGCTCAAGCAAGCATTGAACCTAAAGGTAGCGCCGCAGATGTTAATCATAGATAAAGCGAAATACGAAGATGCGCAGGTGGCGCTTGAGATAAGAAGAGCCGCTATCCTCCATCAATGCGCCAGCCACTATCCCCTGAATCTCATAAAAGCGTGGGCAAACGTCGAATTGTCAGATGAATTCGCGGATTCCGTCGCGAGGAATTTCTATCTCGCGAAATACGACGGCCAAACTGTCGGCACCGGTATGATCGACAGCGAAACTGGAAAAATCGATGCCATTTTTGTTCATCCAAACTACATGCGAAAGGGCATTGGAAGAAATATCATCAAATTTCTTGAGAATAGAGCACTGAGTCATGGGTTGAAAACGATAACTCTGCAATCAACCCTGAATGCCGTAGAGTTTTATCGCGCATGCGGGTTTGCAGGAAATCAATTAGTTTCATATACCACATCCAGGGGCGTGTCGATGGGTTGTGTTTCGATGACTAAAGTCCTTGCCTAACAAGGTGCTCATGCCGACGTCGGGACTGGCCGTCGCTGCGGCAGAACTTGATCGTTGGCGAGAATTCGTAGGTTGCTTCGGAAAATGCCCTGCTGGCGAAGCCATTTCTTCGGGGGAATGCACTTCGCGCAGAAAGCCGATAATCTTTTCTTCGATCAGGCGCTTCTTCCAGACTGTCAAAAGGCTGTGCTTTTTGCCATTCTCTGAATTCCAAAGTCAGCAACGAAAATACATTTTTGTATGAGCACAGATTTCACAATGCGCAGAGCAACTGCGGCGGATGCGCCACAAATCGCAGTATTGGTCGGGGAGCTACTGGCGGAAATCATGAACGTCACCGGTGTTAAGGCTTTTGACTTTAATCTTGGTGAAACAAGCGCGAGATTGACGGATTTCTTGAGGCAGAAAAGATACTTTGTGTTTGTCGCACATGCCAACGGAGTAAATGCTGCAGGATTTATCGCCCTGTACGAAAGCTTTGCTCTTTATGCAGGGGGAGCTTTCGGAACCATAGCGGAGTTTTACGTGCGCCCGGAGTATCGCGGCAACGAGTTGGGCCTTCGTCTAATGTCGCAAGCGAAGTCTTTCGGCAAGTCGTGTGGGTGGACCAGGCTGGAAGTCACCACGCCGCCCCTGCCACATTTCGACAGAACTCTCGCTTTCTATGAACGCCAGGGGTTTTCCATCACCGGTGGGCGCAAACTGAAGGTGGCCTTGTGACTTGCGATTGACGGCTTGATACGCCCCTGGTCTACGCGACAGGCGGGACAAGCGGATTAAGGTCCAACGTTGCGCGACAAGAGGCGCGATGATGTCCGTACCAGCACCGATACCACAACCGCCATTCTCGGCGGATATTTCTACATCACTCTGGGCTGATGGCGATAATAGATAGTTTGACGCGGTGCGAAAACAGTCTGGCCGGTCGAGAGATCGATGGGCGCAGCAATCACGAGTGAGGCGCTGAGCGCTTTCTGCCATGTGCCCGAAGACGGCGTCGAGGCAGCGGTAGTGCAGGTAGTGGCTTGCGGCGGTGGAGAAACGATGCTGCCAAGGAATAAATGCGCCGACCCGCGCGCGGCAGAATATGTCCAATAAAATAATAGCTTATAGACTCTATTGGCCACATTGGATACCCGCGGCTGACCGATGCACCTTGCTGGCGCGCCTGACATCAGACAGCGCCGCCGGGCATCAAAGCGTGACGCCGGATCTGGGATTCTTAAGGAAGGACTAGACAAAATATCGGGCCGCGTGGCGGCGTGTTGGTTTTGAGCGCGGATTTCTGTATCGTCGCGGCCGGAATGCGTATCCTGCTGAGCAACGACGATGGTTACTTTGCCCCCGGCTTGACCTGTCTGGCCGAGGCGCTTCGGCCGCTGGCGCAGGTCGACGTGGTGGCGCCCGAGCGAGACCGCAGCGGAGCCAGCAACTCTCTCACGCTAAGCAACCCATTGCGCGTCTTCCGTGCGACCAACGGCTTCTTCTACGTCGATGGCACGCCGACTGATTGCGTGCACCTGGCGATCACAGGCTTGCTCGAGCAGGAACCTGACATAGTCATTTCCGGAATCAATCACGGCGCCAATCTTGGCGACGATGTGATCTATTCAGGTACGGTCGCGGCTGCGATGGAAGGACGGTTTCTCGGCCTGCCGGCAATAGCGGTTTCGATGGCCGGTCGTTCCGGCAAGAATTTCTCCACCGCCGCCGGTGTCGTCGTGCGTCTGCTGGAGCAACTGCAACGCGACCGTCTGCCGGCAGACACCATACTCAACGTGAATGTCCCCGATGTGCCGCCGTCAGAGATTACCGGTTACGAAGCCACGCGTCTTGGTCATCGACACAAGGCCGAACCGGTCGTGCGGTCCAGCGACCCGCATGGTAATCCGATTTACTGGGTAGGGGGTCCGGGGCCTGAGGCCGATGCCGGTCCGGGCACCGATTTTCATGCGATCCGACGCAATTGTGTTTCCATTACCCCGCTGCACGTAGACCTGACTCGCTATGCTGCGCTCGATCACGTCGCCTCC
>JAJXUF010000343.1 GCA_021783175.1 Pseudomonadota bacterium | reverse complement strand
GCTTTCTTCCGAAGCTTCGACGTCGAGCAGGCGCTGCACCTTGCTGCTCGCTGCCAGGCCGGCGAAACGCGGCTTGGTCGACTCGGCGATGGTTTCAACCAGGGTGTTCCAGGCGTTGCAGGCCGGACATTGGCCTTGCCACTTGGGCGACTGGCCGCCGCATTCGGTGCAGGTATAGATTGTTTTGGCTTTGGCCATCAGGCTTTATGATTTTTCGATTGTGTTGCGTTCAAAATCCAAGTTCGCGTTGATGGCGAATCGCCAGAACGCGCGCGATATCACGCATTTCATCGTAGCGATAGAGCGCGATGTAGCCGGTTTTGCCGCGTGAGATGAGCAGCTCGTGTATCTGGCTTCCCCGACGCCGGCCGATGTTGGGATGCAGGCTCAGCATGGATATCGCCGAAAGAATAAGTGGAATGGTTTTTCTGGCGGCGGGCTCATCCACTTCGAGCAAAAAGTCTTCCAGCCGATCCAGATCGTCAAGCGCTCGCAGCGTATAGACAACCGCAGTCATCGATCAGAACTTGATCGGTTTGGGGCGCTTGGCAGGTTTACCTTCGAGCTTGTTCAACAAATATTGGTGCACATCTTCCATCGCGTAGCCTTCCCCGGTCTCGCTCATTTCACGGTCGGCTTCCAGCGCATCCGCAACAAAGGCTGCGTAGGCTTCGGATTGCACCACACGTTCCTCCAATGCCTCGATCATCCAGGCGTGGGGCGATTTACCAGCAGCTTCGGCCAGTGGCGCAATGCGCGACTTAAGCGGTTCGGGTAATTTCAGGGTGGTGGATACGGCCATGACTATCTCCGGCTATCGTGGTGTTACCAAGGTAGCACCACGATGGTCCAGGGTCAATTCAGGCCGGGAAAACGCCGGTCGACAGATAGCGGTCGCCGCGATCGCAGACGATGGAGACGATCACCGCGTTTTCGACTTCTTTCGACAGCTTCAGGGCGGCCCACAACGCACCGCCGGACGAGATGCCGGCGAAGATGCCCTCCTCGCGCGCCAGCCGCCGGGTGGTTTCTTCGGCGTCGTACTGGCCGACGTAAATCATGCTGTCGACACGTTCGTAATCGCAGATGGCGGGCACGTACTCGTCCGGCCATTTGCGGATGCCGGGAATCTGCGCACCTTCGTTCGGCTGCACGCCGACGATCTGGATAGCGGGATTCTGCTCCTTGAGATAGCGCGAACAGCCCATGATGGTGCCGGTGGTGCCCATGCTGGAGACGAAATGGGTGATCTTGCCCCGTGTGTCGTGCCAGATTTCCGGTCCGGTGGTGCGGTAGTGCGCTTCCGGATTGTCGGGGTTGGAAAACTGGTCGAGGATCTTGCCGATGCCCTGTTTTTCCATCGCAATCGCCAGATCGCGCGCGCCTTCCATGCCGGCCTCCTTGCTCACCAGCTGCAGTTCGGCGCCGAACGCACGCATGGTCTGCCGCCGCTCGATCGACAGGTGCTCGGGCATGATCAGGATCATCTTGTAGCCGCGCATCGCCGCCGCCATCGCCAGCGCGATGCCAGTGTTGCCGCTGGTCGCCTCGATCAGGGTGTCGCCGGGCTGGATGTCGCCGCGCGCCTGCGCCGCATCGATCATCGACAGGGCCGGGCGATCCTTCACCGAGCCAGCCGGATTATTGCCTTCGAGCTTGGCGAGAATGATGTTGCTGGTGAGGCCTGGCATACGCTTGAGTCGCACCAATGGCGTGTTGCCGACCGTGTCTTCGATGGATTTGTAGGGATTGGTATCAGTCATGTCCGCATCCATTCAAGCGCGCGGCTCATTACTGCCGCCCGATCGGCAGGTAGTCGAAGCCCATGTCGCGCATGGCTTGCGGCTCGTAGAGGTTGCGACCGTCGAAAACCAGCGGGCGCTTGAGCAGCGCCTTCATGGTATCGAAGTTGGGGCTGCGGAAGACTTTCCATTCGGTAACGATCAGCAGCGCATCGGCGCCCTTCAGCGCATCCATCGGACTATCGACCAGCAACAGATCGGGGCGTTCGCCATAGATCCGGCGGGTTTCCTCCATCGCCGCCGGATCGTAGGCCGACACGCTCGCGCCCATCGCCCACAGCGCTTCAAGCATGCTGCGGCTGGGCGCTTCGCGCATGTCGTCGGTGTTGGGCTTGAACGCGAGCCCCCACATGGCGAAACGCTTGCCCTTGAGATCGGTGCCCAGGCGTGCGGTCAGCTTGTTGACTAGCACCTGTTTCTGCGCTTCGTTGGCTTCTTCCACCGCGTCGAGCACGCGCAACGGAACGCCGTTTTCCTGGCCGGTGCGGCGCAACGCCTGCACGTCCTTGGGGAAGCACGAGCCGCCGTAGCCGCAGCCAGCGTACAAAAAGTGGTAGCCGATACGCGGGTCGGAACCGATGCCGTGACGCACCTGCTCGATGTCGGCGCCGAGCTTTTCCGCCAGCACGGCGAGTTCGTTCATAAAGGAAATGCGCGTTGCCAGCATGGCGTTGGCGGCATACTTGGTGAGCTCGGCGCTGCGCACGTCCATCACGGTCAGGCGGTCGTGGTTGCGCTGGAACGGCGCGTATAACTGGCGCAGCAAGGCGGTGGCGCGCTCGCTGTCGGTGCCGATCACGATGCGGTCGGGCTTCATGAAATCGTCCACTGCCGCGCCCTCTTTGAGGAACTCGGGATTGGAGGCGACGTTGAATTCGAACGCGACACCGCGCTTGCTCAATTCCTCCTGCAGGGCGGCCTTTACCTTGTCGGCGGTGCCAACCGGCACGGTGGA
>JAJXUF010000342.1 GCA_021783175.1 Pseudomonadota bacterium | reverse complement strand
GAATTCGTCGGGAGGCACCAGGCCGCGCTCGGGGTGCATCCAGCGGATCAATGCTTCCGCGCCCAATGGACGGTGCGATCCGTCCACCTGTATCTGGTAATACAAGCGGAATTGCTGCTTCTCCAGCGCCTTGCGCAATTCGTCTTCAAGCAGAACGCGGGCGGTGACGGCGTCCTGCATTTGCTGGTCGAAGAAACGCACGGTGTTGCGCCCGGCTGTCTTGGCCTGATACATCGCGATGTCAGCCTGCTTCAGCAATTCTTCCTTGGCCAACCGGTGGCCATTGAAGAGGGTCACCCCGATGCTGGGGGTGCAGCGATATTCGCTTGTGAGAAGCAGGTAAGGCCGGCCCAGCGCGGCAAGGATCTTCTCGCCGACGGCCTCTGTCTGAGCCGCCGCTTCAAGGTCGTGCTGCCCCAGGTCTTCCAGCATTACCACGAACTCGTCGCCGCCCAGGCGCGCCACGGAATCGCCTTCGCGCACACATGAAACCAGGCGTTGGGCGACCTGCTGCAGCAGCAGGTCGCCCATGTCGTGGCCCAGCGTGTCGTTCAGTGCCTTGAAATTGTCCAGGTCGATGAACAGCAATGCGCCTTCCATGCCGCTGCGCGCGCTGCTGGCCAGCGCCTGTTGCAGCCGGTCCACCAATAACCGCCGGTTGGGCAGGCTGGTGAGGGGATCGTAGAACGCCAGATTGTTGATCCTGTCTTCCGCCACTTTGTGCTCGGTGACATCCTGGACGATCGCGATGCCGCCGACGATATTTCCGCTTCCGTCCTGGAAGGGCGCGCAGGTCATGTAAATCCAGCCTTCGGCCTGGCTGAAGGTGGCCTGATAATGGCCTTCGTAATAAGCCATCTCGCCTTGCAGCGCCTTGCGCAGGCTGGGGAGACTGGCCTGGTCTTTGATCAGTTTCATATCCAGCCCGATGATGCAATCAACGGCGTTACGCAGCATCGCGGCACAGCGATCATTGCAGTAGGTGACGATGAGATCGGTATCGTAATGAAAAATGCCGACGGGCAAATGGCTCAGCAGCAGACGATAGCGTTCCTCGCTTTCCTTTACCTTTTCCTCGCGTCCGGCAGCCTCGATGCGCAACGCGATATTTTCATTCACGCTCCGGTTGATGTGCCGCACGCTCAGGGTCATGAAGCCGAGGTACAGCAAAACCGCCGCGCCCATCGTCGCGGACTGACTGTCTCCCGCGGCAAACAGGCGGGTCGCGATCGGCAGGCTGAGCAATGCCGAAAATGCCACTGCGCTGATCAGGTCGACAGAAAATGAAACGACGCCGCCGGCGGTCATCCCGGCCAGCACGAAGATCAGGAACATCACATGTTGCGGATGATCGGCCGGGAAAAGCAGGAAACCGGAGGAGCCCCACACTGAACCGGCCACGATCACCCCGAGGCGAAACCTTGCCAGTGGCGCCTCAGCGGCACCGCGATCAAGCCGGGAGGGCTGGGGCAAATAAACCAGGCCGGCCCGCAAAAGGTAGGCCGCCGCCATGAGGGAACACCAGATCAGGAGCGAAGCGGGAGGGATCACCGTGCGCTGCATATAGGCGAGGATGGCAGCGAGAGATACGCTGGCGATCAGCGAAACCTTGCTGACCGAAAGCAGCTGTCGCAGCTGGGCGGATTGTATTGCTGTCTTATTGTTCAATGTTCCGTCACTTGTGATCTAGTGATCTGATAATTGCGTGAACGATGCAGGTTCACGTTACATGTTGTTCGAGCCGCGCCGATTATGCCTTAAATTCGAACCTCAACAACTTCAGTTTTGTAACAACCACGACGCCAACTCGTGCGCTGAACTCGCCGAAAAATCACCGCGAACGAAGGGCTAGATCCTCGCTTCCAAAACAATTCCTTTGCATCAATAGCTAACTGACGATCGCGATTCTTCCGGGAGCTTTCTTCAAGAAACCCGGAGCAAGGGCGTCGGCTGGAGAAATTCAGCGTGCCTGTCTGGCTGGCCTCGAACACCCTGATAAAGATGATGTTTTTTATTCCCTGCATTCTGTCAGAATGAGGAACGGTTGCTGCATGCGGGCCGATGTTCCCAAATGCGGGACCGGACAAATCCATACAGGCTGCACATCGATATTTCTGACAGG
Organism: Pseudomonadota bacterium; assembly: GCA_021783175.1. The sequence continues at coordinate 641 of JAJXUF010000342.1, read as the reverse complement.
AGAGTGACATCATGACCTTGAAATCAGTTTTGGCTGCTATTGTTCTTTGCCCGGCATTACTTGTTTCCGTCGATTGTTTCGCCGAGGACGCAAAGCCCGCGAACCCGCTCGATACCGTTCCGGAAAAGATGAATTTCGATATTCCGTATGGCGCTCCCATCTCGCTGGAGCGCGCGACGGCAGCCATCAATGCCGCGGTCGCAGAGGCGAAAAAACGCGGCTGGAAGATGAATGTCGCGGTGGTCGATTCCGGTGCCAACCTCGTGGCTTTCCAGCGCATGGACGGAGCCCAGCTGGCATCAATCCAGATCTCCGAACACAAGGCGCGTGCCGCGGCCAGCTTCCGCCGCGAAACGAAGATATTCGAGAACGCGATCCAGGTGAATAACATGCCCTACGTGGCGACGCTGGATGGAGCCATCGGTTCGCGCGGGGGCATTCCTCTTCTCGACGACGGCAAGCTGATCGGAGCGATCGGTTGTTCGGGAGGAGCCGGTTCCCAGGACGAAGTTGTCTGCAAGGTCGGCGCCGCGATGTTCAAGTGATTTCGGTTTTCCGGGACCCGGTTTTTTTTGCACCGGGTATCGGGCAATAAGGACAGGCCACGTTTGTTGCGCATGCGAAAAACGTGCCCTGTTCCA
>JAJXUF010000341.1 GCA_021783175.1 Pseudomonadota bacterium | reverse complement strand
GATGCATTCGGTGATATTGACCTCGGAACGAATCTTCTCGCGGATTTTCGCCGCATTGCCGTCGTCGCTCCCGAACAATCTTGAAAAAAAGCCCATGCCTGATTCCTCCACGCTTTAAGCAACAGTTACTAACCATTTCATTAGCAGTGTTATAACCAAGCCCGGACAGACAAGTCAATGTAAATCTGACCGGTTTACGACATCAACGCCCTGCCACCATCATATTCTCGATCAGCACCGAGCCACACTGCCGCGAGCCCTGCACCAGCACGTCGTTGCCGACGGCGACGATATTTTTGTAAATGTCCTTGAGGTTGCCGGCAATGGTGATCTCTTCAACCGGATATTGAATCTCGCCGTGCTCGACCCAGAAACCTGCCGCACCGCGGGAATAATCGCCGGTCACCGGATTGACGCCGTGTCCGAGCAATTCGGTGACCAGCAACCCGCGCTGCATCCTGCGCAACAGCCCGTTGAAATCCAGCTCTCCCGGCTGCACGATCAGGTTGTGCGTGCCCCCGGCATTGCCGGTAGTCTGCATACCGAGTTTGCGTGCGGAATAACTGCCCAGGAAGTAGCCGCGCAATACGCCATCCTCCACCACGGCGCGGCGGCGGGTACGCACGCCTTCATCGTCAAAAACGCTGCTGGCGAGGCCGCGCTTGATGTGCGGCACATCGTCGATGCGGATATGCCGCGAGAAGACGGGTTTATCCAGGTGGTCGAGCAGGAAAGAGGATTTGCGGTACAGGCTGCCGCCGCTCACCGCGCCGACGAAATGGCCGAACAGGCCACCCGCAACAGGCGCTTCGAACAGAACAGGGCACTGCATGGTGTCAAGCTTGCGCGCGTTCAGGCGGCGCACAGTGCGCTCGGCGGCGATACGACCGATCTCTTCCACTTTCAATATCTCGCGCGCATCGCGTGCGGACCCGTACCAGTAATCGCGCTGCATACCATCGCCTTTCCCCGCGATCACCGAGCAACTGACGCTGTGGCGCGAGCTGGGGTAGCCTCCGATAAAACCCAGGCTGTTCGCCTGCACAAAAAGCCCCTCGCTGACGTTGACCGTCGCGCCCTCGGAGTTATTGATGCGTTTGTCGGTGTGGAACGCAGCCTGTTCGCACTCGCTCGCCAGTTCGATGGACTGTTCCACGTTCAACGCCCACGGGTGATACAAGTCGAGATCGGGGAACTCGGTGGCGAGCTGGTCTGCGTCCGGCAATCCGGCACACTCGTCTTCAGCGGTGTAGCGTGCGATGTTGAGTGCGGCATCGACGGTATCGCGCACCGCCTGCCATGAGAAGTCGGAGGTGCTGGCATTGCCGCGTCTCCGGCCGATGTAGACGCTGATACTCATGCCCTTGTCGCGGTTGTATTCGATCGTTTCAACCTTCCCTTGTCGCACCGTGACCGTCTGCCCGAAGCCTTCCGAGACCTCGGCGGCACTGGCCGAGGCGCCCTTTTGGCGGGCATAGTGCACGATATCTGAAACGAGTTGCTGCAGGTTGTCAGGGCTGTGTGAAGCGTTGGAAACTTTGGCGTTCATAAAAATTCGGGAGGCTGGTTCGTCTGGAGGCGCTATCATAGCAACATCTGTTGATTCTTACCGACCCCATGAGCACGCGCCAACATCACAATGACGAGCTGGAAGAAGAACTTCCGCCCAGCAAGACCAAGATCAAGAAGCAGATGCTCGAATTGCAGGACCTCGGCAAGACGCTGACCGGACTGCCCAAAGAGAAGCTGCTCGAACTAGGCTTGCCGGAAAGCCTTCTGGAAGCAATCATCGAATACAAACGCATGACCAAGTTCGGGGCGCTGAACCGCCAATTGCAATACATAGGCAGGCTGATGCGCGACGTGGAACCTGCCCCCATCCTTGCCAGGCTGGATGCCTGGAATGGTGTGTCGCGGCAACATACCGCATGGCTGCACCAGGTCGAGCACTGGCGCGACCGCCTGCTGGAGCAACCGGATGCCCTCACCGAACTGCTGGCAGCATATCCGAACGCCGATGCCCAACATCTGCGTACGCTGATCCGCAACGCACAAAAGGAAAAGGAGGCCCTGAAGCCTCCTAAGAGTTATCGCGAACTCTTTCAGGTACTGCGGGACATCATTCCCGAACCGGCATAGATCCGGTCCGGCTACGCACTCTTGAGCATGTGCGGATGCTTCTCTTCGACGATTTTGTCCAGGCACTGCATCACGGTAATGCTCGCCTCCTCGGCAGCGTTCATCGCGTCGAGTATCTTGTCCTGTATGGTCGCGTCCTTTTCCCATTTCTGATCCATTAGCGCGACGGCCGTGTGCACCGAATCGTGCACCTTTGCATGCGGGGCAAGCAGTTGCCTGAACGTGGGCATTTCGCCGAAAACCGCCTTTCCGGCCCCCGCGTACCATTTGCCGAGCCGGCAATCGTTATGATCGGCTTCGACCGCTCTCCTGAATTCGTCATTGCCCTTGTTGCCGATCAAGACATAGGATCGCTGTTTGTACACGACGTGATCCACCTTGACCAGCGACGCAAAACTGAGGTCCTGCGCGTAACGCGCACCGTTCAGGGTTGTAACCGCCGACTCGTAAAAATGTCCGAATTTTTGTTCCAGTTGCCCGATAACACCTTGCGACGAATTGGCGATCTCTCGCATCTCTTCCGAATCAGCCAGCATCTTGGCGGCCTCGCCCTGCAACATCTGCATGATGCGCCCGATGGATTCGGACGCGTTCTTGGTGTTCTCCGCCAGCTTGCGCACTTCGTCCGCC
>JAJXUF010000088.1 GCA_021783175.1 Pseudomonadota bacterium | reverse complement strand
GTGGCAATTTATCCAGACCATGTTACAGATGGCGCTGCGTTGCTCAGGCATGCTGATCAGGCCATGTATATTGCCAAGCAGAAAGGAAGGAGCCGGATCCATTTCTTTGATGCGGTGAACGATCATCTTGCCCAGGTGCGCTCTGAAGGACTGTCCAGAATTGAACAGGGTTTGCAGAACAATGAGCTGGTACTGTTCTACCAGCCGATAATCAATATGCGCAGCGGGAATGTGGTTGGCATGGAAGCATTGATTCGCTGGCAGCATCCGGAGCGCGGTTTACTGACGCCAGGCGAGTTTATGCCGCTCATAGAGAACAGCGAGTTTGAGATGAGACTCGCCGAATGGGTGATCGCGCAAGGCATGGCACAAATGGAAGCCTGGCATAGGCAAGGATTGAAAGTCACGGTGAGTGTCAATTTGCCTGCGCGCTATTTGCAGTCACATGGATTTGTGGATTTTATCGTGCCATTGATATGTCCGCATACGGAAATGGCGAGCAATGCAATTCGGCTGGAAATCCTGGAAACGGCGGCCCTTGGAGACTTGGGATCTGCAATCAAGAAGATGGATGAATGTATCAACCATGGGATTCAATTCTCGATCGATGATTTCGGGACCGGCTATGCCTCGCTTTCCTATCTCAGGCGACTGCCTGCAGATACCATCAAGATTGATCAGTCTTTTGTTCGGGGCATGCTTGAGGACCTGAATGATCTATCCATCGTTCAAGGGGTAATGGGCCTTGCTGATGCATTTCAGAAGCGAGTAGTTGCCGAAGGTGTCGAAACAATTGAACATGGTGCCAAATTATTGGCAATGGGATGCGAATATGGACAAGGCTATGGCATTGCCAGACCCATGGGCGCCGAACGCGTGTTGAGCTGGGTCAGGGAATTTAGACTGCCGAGCGAATGGAATGAGCTGTCTATCGGGGGGGAAATTTAATAGCAAGCATGTCAGATTTCCTGAGAATTTGCGCAAGACTGCTTGGTGTAACACTGCAGCCAAAATCGGAGCAATGCTAAATCGCAAAAAATGGCCGGGTTGTTCGCATTGAGAGGAAGGTGAATTAGAGCCTCCTCAAAACCCCGTGCGATTCAGGATCCCCTAAGCTTCCGGATAAATCAAGAGAATGGCAATGCAACCTGACGAATATCAACCATACCGCACTGCAAATTCATGTCCCTAAGGTTCGCGCCAAAAGGCGGCGGATTTCAGAAACGCATGAACCGCAATTGGTGCCTGCCTTTAGGCATTTCCCGACTTCCTCGACGCTCTTAAGGTCATGCAGCTTTATTGCATCCAGTATGTTCTTCTCGCCTACGCTATAACAGGCGCAGACAGTGCGCCCTGCGTCCGAGCCCTTTGGCGCCCTTGCAGCAAGCAATCCTGACATGTCGGCGGAGTCGAGCTGCGCTTTCATGAATAGGCTGGCTAGCCATTCGCGTTCCGGCAGGTGTTGATTTCGCGCAATGAAAAACACGGCCTCCAACCTCCCCCCTACCAGACATGCTGCGCGATATCGTCCCATTGCGGCATCCAAGTACTCGACCCAGTTTGCCTGTTCCTCATGTTGACCCAAGTTATTTTCCACCCAGATGCGCCAACTTCCTGGCAGCCTTTCTCCAGCGATCTCATGCCGCCAGTAGCTATTCCCCATGGAGACTGCACAATAGTTGGCATCAGACAGGGAAAGCCGGTTGCGGCTCAATGCAAATCCATGCCATGCAGGGCGATATGGTTCCACCCGCACCGGTGCATGCTTGGATTCCGGCTGTCCGGAAATGGGATCGGTGACAGGCGCCACCAGCGCATCCACCCTTGCCGACCTGGCATAGGCATCGTTCCAGTGCATCGGGACGAACACGGACCCTGGCCGTTGGTCATCGCTGATCACCACTCTGGCGAGCATCTCTCCATGACGGCTTACCAGCCTTGCCAGACCGCCCCCAGCAAGCTGTCTGGCATCCGATGCGTGAATCTGAACGAGCGGTTCAACTGAATGCGCATTCAAGCGCGGCACAAGGGCAGTGCGCGTCATGGTGTGCCATTGATCGCGCATGCGCCCGGTGTTGAGCACAAGCGGATATTCGCTATCGGTCTTCTTTGCAGGAAGTTTGGGGGAAATGGCGATCATGCGCGCGTGCCCGGTCGATGTATAAAATTTCCCATCGGAGAAAAGCCTGGCGGTGCCGCCTGGCGATTCTCGATTAACCGGCCACTGTACGGGCTGCAGTTCGTCGTATTGTTCATCGTTAAGCGCGGCCAAGGCACCGATGTCAAACGCGCGTTTCCCTTCATTTTCAAATCCGGAAAGTCGGGCGTGCTCACGGAAGATCTGCACGGGCTTGCTGTAGGGGAAAGCCTCTGCAAATCCCATGCGCTGCGCCACCTGGGTGATGATCCACCAGTCCGGTCGCGCTTCACCCGAAACCGACCGAAATGGCCTCTGGCGCGAGATGCAACGCTCGGAATTGGTCACCGTGCCATCCTTTTCTCCCCAGCCTGTCGCCGGCAGCAGGATATCCGCGCACTCTGTCGTGTCTGTTTGCTGCACGCAATCCGAAACGACCACCATCTCACAGCCCAGAAGCGCAACTTTTACTTTGTCTGCATCGGGCATGCTCACCACGGGGTTCGTACCCATGATCCAGATTGCCTTGATCTTCTTTTCTGCGATCGCATCGAACATATCCACTGCCTTGAGTCCGGGCGATTGTGCGATGTTCGCAGCATTCCAGAAGCGCCCAACGCGCTCTATGTTTGAAGGTTCCGAGAAATCCATATGTGCTGCAAGCTGGTTCGCAAGTCCGCCGACTTCGCGACCTCCCATCGCGTTGGGCTGCCCCGTCACAGAAAACGGGCCCATGCCAGGCTGGCCTATTCTGCCCGTAGCAAGATGAACATTGATGATCGCATTGCCCTTATCCACGCCGCTTGAAGACTGGTTGATGCCCTGCGAAAAGATCGTCACCGTCCGTCTTGTCTTCGTAAACATGTCGAAGAATTGCGCCGTCTCGCTTTCCGCGATCCCGCATATTCTCGCGACCTTCGGAATGGAGTCCATTTCTCGCGCAGCGCCGAACGCCGCAGCGAACCCTTCCACATGCGTTTCCAGATAGTCGAGATCCACCGCATCCTCGCGACGTAGATGATGCAGTAGCCCGTTATACAGGAATGCATCCGTGCCCGGCGCAATTGGAAGGTGCAGGTCCGCGATGTCGCAAGTCGCCGTGCGCCGCGGATCGATGACCACCACGCGCATACTAGGCCGCGCCTCCTTTGCAGCAACCAGTCTTTGGTATAACACAGGATGCGCCCAGGCATAGTTGGATCCCGCAATCACGACAAGGTCCGCTGCCTCCATGTCCCCATAGCTGACAGGAACTGCATCAGCGCCGAAGGCACGCTTGTGCGCCGCAACTGCAGAAGACATGCAAAGCCTGGAATTGGTATCGATGTTCGCACTGCCGATGAAGCCCTTCATCAGCTTGTTGGCAACGTAATAGTCCTCCGTCAGGATCTGGCCCGAGACATAAAATGCCACTGCATCCGGGCCATGCTCGGCTACGATGCTTTTAAATTTCCCGGCCACCCGTTGAAGCGCCTCATCCCATGTTGCGCGCTTCCCATGGATTTGCGGATATAGCAGCTTCCCTCCATGCTCTAGCGTATCGGCCAACGCAGACCCCTTCGAACAAAGCCGCCCGAAGTTGGCAGGGTGAAGCCTGTCTCCCCCAAGACCGGCGCCGGATATTTCCACTCCGCACCCAACGCCACAATATGGGCAGGTCGTCCGGATTGCAGATGACAGGTTATCGGTATCCAGCGGACTGTAAGTATTCACTCGAACCTCGAATCAACCTCATTCCTTGACTTCCAGGAACAACACGCCTTGCGCCTGCCGCACTTCATGCCGGTGTGCGCATCCCACATCGGGCGCAACAGCCTCTCCTGTTTCCAGAGATATCACCCAGCTGTGCAGCGGGCATGTGATGCGCTTTCCATGCACGATGCCTTGGGACAGAGGGCCACCCTTGTGCGGACAACGGTTGTCCAGCGCAAACACTTCATCGTCCATGCTGCGAAACAGCGCGATCTCCCCTTTTGGCGTGCTGACCACACGCGAGCCTTGCCTTGGCACCTCTGAAAGTAATCCTACCTGTATCCAGTTCATTCAGCTCTTCCTTATGCTATCGTTGCAAGAGGCGCATACTCGTGCGCATCCTTTCCTTCCGCACGCTCCTTCCATGGATCTTCCTGGGAGTGGCGCTGGGATTCCAAGAATCGTATATATAGTTCATTCCTGCGGCTTGAATCCTCGACGACATGCCTCTTAATGTAAGCAAGGCCCACGCGCTCTATCCAGGGCGCACTGCGCTCCATGTAATTCGCCTCTTCGCGATAGAGCTGCATGAATGCGCCGCAATATTCCAGCACTTCCTCCTCACTTTCGACCTTGCAGAGGAAATCAGTGACGCGCACCTTGATTCCGCCATTTCCGCCGACATGTATCTCATAGCCGGAATCCACGCATACCACACCAAAATCCTTAATCGTCGCCTCTGCGCAGTTTCGCGGACATCCGGAGACCGCGATCTTGAACTTGTGCGGCGTCCATGAACCCCAGGTCATCTTCTCAACCTTGATGCCCAACCCTGTCGAGTCCTGCGTGCCAAAGCGGCACCAGTCAGCACCCACGCAAGTCTTGACTGTGCGCAATGCTTTGCCATAGGCATGTCCCGATACGAATCCGCCCTCGACCAGATCCCCCCATATCCCGGGAAGGTTTTCCTTGCTGATGCCGTACAACCCTATACGCTGCCCACCGGTGATGTGTACGGTCGAAACCGCATACTTCTCGGCGATCTCGGCGATCGTGCGCAACTCCCCGGGAGAAGTCACTCCTCCCCAGATGCGCGGGATCACGGAATAAGTGCCATCCTTCTGGATATTGGCATGCACCCTTTCGTTGATGAAGCGCGAGCGGTTGTCATCTACATATTCGCCAGGCCATGCCGCAGTCAGATAGTAATTGAGCGCCGGCCGGCATACATGGCATCCGTCAGGCGTCTTCCAGTCAAGAACGCGCATCAGGTCTGGCATGTTCTTGACGCTAAGCCTTATGATCGCCTGCTGCACATCCTGATGCGCATGTTCTGTGCAGGCGCATATCGGCTTTCTGCTCGGTTTTTCCGAATAGTCCCCGCCCAGCGTATTGGCCAGGATGGCTTCCACGAGTCCAGTGCATGAGCCGCAGGAAGCGGATGCCTTGGTATGTGCGCGCACTTCTTCCAGAGTGAACAGTTTCTTTCCGACAATCGCATTGACAATCTCGCCCTTGCACACGCCGTTGCAACCGCAGATCTCCGCGGTATCAGGCATGCTCGCCACATTCGATGCGCCTCCGCGTCCTGCGTCTCCCAAATGCACCTGCCCGAACAGAAGATGCTCGCGCAACTCGGATACATCGATGCCGTCGCGCATCAGTTGGAAATACCATGGACCGTCCACGGTTTCGCCGTACATCACCGCGCCGCGCAGCTTGTTGCCACGCAGCACCAACTTCTTGTATACGCCGCGCGCAGCATCCTGCAGCAGCAGCTCTTCATCCTCATCGCTAACATTGAAATCGCCTGCAGAGAAAAGGTCTATGCCGGTCACCTTGAGCTTGGTTGAAACGGAAGAGCCCTCATAGCGCATCCTTCCGTATTGCGCGAGATGGTTAGCAGCGACCTTGGCCTGCTCAAACAGAGGCGCAACCAGGCCATAGGCCTGACCGCGATGCTGCACGCATTCTCCTACCGAATATATCTTGGGATCGAAGGTCTGCATCGTGTCGCTGACCACGATGCCCCGCTCACAATGTATGCCTGCCGATTTTGCCAGCGCGATGTTCGGGCGTATGCCTGCCGCCATAATGATGAGATCTGCTTCGATTTCTTCTCCACCCTTAAAGCGCAGGCCAGTCACCTTGCCTTCACCCAGTATCGCCTCGGTCTGTCTCGACAGATAGAATTTTAAACCACGCTTTTCAAGCGCGCTCTTCAACAGCCCCCCGCCCACTTTGTCCAACTGGCGCTCCATCGGCCAGTCGCAAAGGTGCACCACGGACACATCCATTCCTTGCAGCGACAGTCCGTTTGCAGCCTCAAGGCCAAGCAGACCGCCGCCGATCACGACCGCTCTCCTGCCGGTCCTGGCCGCTTCAAGCATCTTTTCAACATCGTCTATGCTGCGATATGCCAGCACGCCTGGCAGGTCCACGCCTGGTATCGGCAGCATGACTGGGTTTGATCCTGTAGCGATCAGCAAACGATCATAAGACGCTATCAAATCGCCCTCAGCCTCAACCTGGCAACGGAACCTGTCTATCTTGGTTACCGTCTTCCCTGCATGCAGCACTATGTTGTTCTGTTCATACCAGCTCCAGTCATTGAGTATCGTATCCTGAAATTTCATTTCTCCCGACAAGACCGGAGAGAGCAGAATACGGTTGTAGTTCGGCTGAGGTTCGGAACCGAATACCGTGATGTTGAATTCATCGGGTGCCATTTTGACAAGCTCTTCTAAAGTGCGCATACCCGCCATGCCATTGCCGATCACAACCAGTTTCGTTTTATTCATCACGTCGTCCTCAATTTAAAGATATATCACATTGTGAGCAATTTCCATGCCAATCATTTATTGCTTTTACGGATATAAAGGGTTCCTGCTTGCGCTTTCAACATGAGAGATGTTTTGTTTCAGAGCGTTGCAGAAATTCTCAAATTCACCAAAATAGCTTTTTTTCTTTTCACATTGCACTTAGTCTGTGCATTCATCCCTCGCATGCACCATCTTGTCTCGTGCCTTGCATTCCGATGCACCACAATGGTGGTTCTCGATTCATGTATACAGATTTATCCAGGTAAGAAAAGCAGGCGCTTTCGTTGCATGTGCGGACCTTAGGAACCGTTGCAATGGCCTGGCACGTTGCTTGCATCGCCTGATGCACCACAACTCTACAGGCGGACACCATGAACAAAAATTTCCTCAAGGCAGGTCATTCCCCTACGCTGCTGGCAGCCTTTCTGTATTTCGATCTGGCCTTCATGGTCTGGGTGCTGCTAGGCCCGCTCGGCGTGCAAATTTCAGCAACCTTGCACCTCACACCGATCCAAAAGGGCATGATGGTGGCCACTCCGATATTGTCCGGAGCACTGTTGCGCGTCGCGATGGGATTGCTTGTCGACCGCGTGAAGCCAAAGCTGGCTGGTGCGATAGGTCAAACGATCATCATAGTCGCGCTTTTTGTTGCCTGGCGCGGGGGGATTCATTCTTATGAACAGGCGTTGGTGCTCGGCGCCTTCCTCGGCGTAGCCGGAGCCTCTTTCGCTGCTGCGCTGCCGCTTGCCTCTCGCTGGTATCCGGCCGAACACCAAGGTACCGCCATGGGCATTGCCGGGGCAGGAAATTCGGGGACGGCGCTGGCAGCCTTGTTTGCGCCCAGCCTTGCTGCAGCCTATGGATGGACCAATGTCTTCGGCATAGCTTTGATCCCGCTGGTTGCGGTCTTTGCCGTTTACATGAAAATTGCCAAGAATGCGCCGGACTGTCCACCGCCAAAGTCATTGGTTGAATACATGAGCGTGCTGAAAGACAAGGACGCATGGTGGTTCATGTTCTTCTACTCGGTGACCTTCGGCGGCTTTGTGGGCCTGGCCTCCTCGCTGACCATATACTTCAACACGCAATATGGACTGGATGCTAAGACCGCCGGCTTCTTCACGGCAGCCTGCGTCTTTGCAGGATCCATGGTGCGCCCCCTAGGCGGCAACGTCGCCGACCGCATCGGTGGTGTAAAATCATTGAGCGGCATGTACTTGATCGCTGCAACAGCTTTGGCTGCTGCCAGCTTCGCGCCTTCCAGCGCCTGGGCTGCGCTGGGTCTGTTTGTGGTCTCCATGCTGAGCCTTGGGATGGGAAACGGGGCAGTATTTCAGTTGGTACCGCAACGCTTCCGGAAGGAAATCGGCGTGATGACCGGTCTTGTCGGCATGGCTGGCGGCATAGGCGGTTTCTACCTTGCCTCCAGCCTGGGATATTCCAAGCAGATGACGGGCAGCTACCAGATGGGATTCTTGATCTTCGCCTCGCTTGCATTGGTCGCCTTGATCGGATTGACCAGCGTCAAAACCCGTTGGCGTACCACATGGGGAGCATCGCATCTGACTGCTGCAAAAATCTGATGTGATAATCTCGCATCAGGATGAACAAGAAATCATTGCAAGTTGATCTTGGCTATGCTTCGTTGGCGGGCTTGCGCCCGCGCAACGAGGATTATTGCACAGGCGTTACGCCTGATGGAGAAACGCTCGAGAACAAAGGAATGCTGGTTGCGATAGCCGATGGCGTGGGCGGCCATGCTAACGGTCGTGAAGCATCGGAATATTGCGTACGCAACCTGCTGGCAGATTACTATTCGACGCCGGACACATGGAGCATCCCGCAATCCCTGGAAAAGGTCATCGCTGCGCTCAACCTCTGGCTGTATTCGCACAGCAGGCGCGCTCGCGAAACGGCCGGCATGGCCACTACGCTTTCAGCCGTAGTATTTCGCGGCAGGCGCTACACCATTGCGCATATCGGCGACACGCGCATTTATCGCCTGCGCGATGGGGCGCTATCGCTGCTGACCGCGGATCATGTATGGGAACATCCGGAGCTCAACAATGTGCTCTCGCGTGCAATCGGTCTTGATGCGAACCTTTCCATCGATTTCTGCGACGGCGATCTTGCCGAGAACGATATATTCCTGCTTGCAAGCGACGGCGTCTGGAATGCACTCGACAGTTCGCGCCTTGTCAGACTGCTTGAAGCCGGCGAAAGCGCAACAGACATTGCGGCGCGCATAGCGCTTGCTGCCACGCAGGCTGGTAGCGAAGACAACTGTACGGCCTCCGTTGTAAAAATCATCCAGCTACCACCCGACAGTCTGCGCGACAATATGGCAAGCATTTCCGCCTTGCCGCTGCCACCCCGGCTGAAGCCTGGCCAGTTCATTGACGCCCTTGAAGTCATGGAAGTCATTCACGACTCGCGCATCACCTTGCTCTACCGCGTACGCGATGCAGCAAGCCACCAGCACTATGCGCTCAAAACCCTGCACGCCAATGCGGATGCCGCAGATATCGCAGCCATCGCATATGAGGAATGGCTTGCCCGCCGCGTAACCGGCGCAGATTTTCCGCAGGCAGTGAACTGGCCTCAGCGTTCCTGTCTTTACTATCTGACCACATGGCACGAAGGGGCGACGCTTGCACGCCATCTGGAGATGGGAAGGCGCTTTAATGCTGTCGAGGCGGCAGATCTTGCCACGCGCACCTTGAAGGCGCTTGCCGCACTTCACAGGCTGGGCATCGTTCACCGCGACATCAAACCGGACAATTTGCATCTGGGCGCAGATGGGCGATTGCGCCTGCTCGACCTTGGCGTTGCAGCATCCGATGGGCTAGACGCCGAGGAAGCCTTCAACGAGATCAACAATCCGGGCACGCCCTCATTCATGGCGCCTGAACTCTTCAAGGGAACACTCGCCAACGAGTCCAGCGATCTTTATGCGGTCGGCGTAACGCTGTATTACCTTCTGACGCGCAAATATCCGTACGGTGAGATCGAGCCATTCCAGACTCCGCGCTTTGGCGATCCCATCCCTCCTACGCGCTACCGGCCTGACATACCTGAATGGCTGGAATCGGTAATCCTCAAGGCTGTCGCAAGAGAAGCTCAGGACCGGTTTGAAACTGCCGAGGAATTTCTGCTTGCGCTCGAGCGCGGCGCACAACGTCCGCTGCGCATTTCTCGCGGATCACCGTGGCTCAAACGCAGCCCATGCTCAGGCATCAAATATCTGACCGCCGCATCCCTTGTGCTCAACGCCATCCTGCTTTTTCTGCTGATGATAAAATAAACGGCTGGACAGGCAGCGTTATTTCAAGAGCGTGATACCCTTTGCCTGCCCCCTAAATTTAAAGGCCGCAATGAGGCGGGAGCTGTCATCAACCATGGAAACTTCTTAGTCCACTTTGGCCGACGAACACTCATTCATGACTATCGTCAATAGCTCTCTTTGCTATACCTATTTCTCACCGAAAACATAAAAAGTGGTCATATCATTCAGAATGCCATTTTCAGTGTTTCGTCTTTCCAATTCCTGTTCGTACTGTTTTTGTGCGGCGTTTAACTGAGCAGGCGTCAGCTCTGTCAACGGGTGAGGATACTGACCGGGCGCGGGACGCGATGCACTAACCCATGATCGCTTTGCTTTTTCCAAACTGATATACGCGAATGCCTCATCTACTTCGATACGGATATTTCTGTACCCGGCATGTTCAAGCAGGGCGTGACATTTTTCCACCGTGCCGGTTGGCTTGCTCATCAGGTAGCTCACGCCATACCGAGAAAGAACCGATTGCGCAACAACTCCTTCGACAAACGCATTTTCTGAAAAAGCGTGAAATCCCAGCCTTCCATTCGGCTTGAGCAATTCCTTCCAGGAAAGCAATGCGGCTAACAAATCCGTCATCCAAATGAATGCGGAACTGCAGAAAATATAATCGAAGCTGTCGGGAGCGTAGCCGAGATTCTCGCCGTCACCCATCTCGAAACTTGCATTCGAGATTCCTGCAGCCATCGCGTTGGCGATGGCTTGATCGAGCATTCCAGACGATATATCCACTCCAAGGACCGATCCATTCGGCCCAACTTTCGATGCTGCATACAGCGCAACCATTCCTGTGCCTGTACAGATGTCCAGGACATGCGCACCTGATTGAACATTTGAGAAATCGACAAGCTTTCGTGCTATTTGAACGTGCCAGTCACTCGAGTCATAATCGGCGCTTCGTCTTGAGTAGTAAGCAGCAACGCTATCCTTGTATTTTTGTGACTGATCTTGATTCATCGATTATTCAGGCAGGGGAAAATATCCATTCTAGTGCCGAACGCCTGGAATTGACATGGCGCACCAGTTCGCCAAAAGGAAAATCCGCCATTCAGGGAAATGCGTGATTGACTGGCCGGTAACCAGCGAATTGCTGTCCAACCATCGACAGTCTGTCATAGGCAACTAAGGCCGAGCTGCGTGAATTGGCCCTCAGGCTGCTTCCTAAGCACAGCAGCCATTCAAATGACCGCGAAGCTGGGTGGCCGAGGGTCCGCAACAGGTTCTAACCGGCCCTTATCAACTCATCCCACCGAGTCGTGTAATTGGGACTCATCCGCTCCCTGCGCATTGCCCAGCTTCGTCGAGTGCCGCTGCCGGCAAACGCGATGGTGTCCTTGCCCATCTTCCGGTTGATGGCATCAATGACCTTCATTCGAATGTCAGACTTTTCATCTGAGATAGGCATCTCATCAAACAGATCGCCTTGCGTCACGCCCTTGGGCTGAAGCCCCATCAGCATCACGCCGCTTTTCTTGTACTGATACCACGGCAGATAGATGTGCTTCAACCCGAACAGCGCTGCCTTGATCAACATGGCGGTGTCATCGCTCGGTTGCATCAGCGGCACCACAACGGAGCGTTCGTATTGCGGCGCGTTTACCTTGAATGGATTGGTCCGTATGAAGACGCAGACACTATTGGCAACGGAGCCATCCTTCCGCAGCTTCTCGGCCGCCCTTGTGGCAAAGTAGGTGACGGATTCATTCAGGTCATCCAGCGTGACGACGGGCTGACCGAATGAACGGGACACCAGTATCTGCTGTCTGGGCGTTCCTGCTTGTTCCAGCTCGATACAGGCTATGCCGTTGAGCTCCCTGACGGTTTTTTCTACCACTACCGAGAACCGCCTGCGGATGAAATCCGGATCCGCCGTTCTCAATTGCTCGACATTCTCGATACCCAACTGATTGAGCGACTCCGTGATTTTTCGCCCTATGCCCCAGACCTCGTTGACTGGAAGAGACTGGAACAATGCTTTGCGCGCTGATTCGTTTATTTGCCCAAAGTCGCACACCCCTTCGCTTCCTGCGAGACTCTTCTTGGCGCAATGGTTCGCCAGCTTGGCCAGGGTCTTGGTCGATGCAATCCCCACGCATACCGGAATACCAATGTTGCGTTTGACCGTCTTGCGGATCTGCTGGCCATAGTCCTGCAGCGTGTGTGCAGGAAATCCTTCCAGATCCAGAAAGCTCTCATCGATGGAGTAGATTTCCTGGCGCGGTGTAAAGGTCGCAAGGGTGGCCATCACTCGGGATGAGATGTCACCATACAGGGTGTAGTTGCTGGAGTACGCAATGATGCCGTGTTGCCTGGCCATTTTCTCCATCCTGAACCAGGGTTCGCCCATCTTGATCCCCAGCGCTTTCACTTCATTGGAACGCGATACCGCACAGCCATCGTTGTTCGACAACACTACGACGGGTTTGCCTTCCAGCTTGGGGTTGAATAGCCGTTCGCAGGAAACATAGAAGTTATTGCAATCCACCAAGGCGACAGTC
>JAJXUF010000340.1 GCA_021783175.1 Pseudomonadota bacterium | reverse complement strand
GCGGGCTGCCCATACCGTCCGAGGCTGATTTCCACGCTCGACTGGCTGATGGCGAGCGCGATTTTTGCTGCTTCGGTTGCCAATCGGTTTGCAGCGCGATCTATGAAGCCGGATTGCAAGGCTACTATCAGCGCACGCCGGAAGGCGTGCTACTGGCACCGCCCCCAGAGCTTCCCAAAGACATCGAGATTTACGACTTCGACGAAGTACAGCAGGAATTCGCCACTTCCTCCGGCGATATCCGCGACATACATCTATTGGTCGAGGGCATACATTGCGCCGCCTGTGTGTGGCTCATCGAGCGCGGACTGCAGCGCACTCCCGGAGTACAGTCGGCCGATGTCAATCTGGCGGCGAAGCGCCTGCACCTGCGCTGGGACAACTCTCGCAGCAAATTATCCGACCTGATTCGCGCGCTGGCGAAGATCGGCTATGCCGCCGTCCCCTACGATCCGGAAAGCGCAGAAGGCGTGATCCAGAAATCGAATCGGGCCATGCTCTACCGCCTGTTCTTCGCCGGCTTTGCCATGATGAACATGTTGTGGATATCCATCGCACTATATAGCGGCGCGGATCACGACGAGTTCCGTCAATTCTTCCACTGGATCGGCCTTGCGCTGGCCACACCGACTTTACTGTACTCCGGCTATCCCTTTTACCGGGGTGCATTTGGCGGGCTGCGCGGCGGTCATCTTACGATGGACATGCCCATTGCCATAGGACTGAGCGTCACCTATGCCTATTCGCTGTATGTGACCGTCACTCGCAGCGCGATCGGCGAGGTGTACTTCGATACGGTCACCAATCTGATCTTCGTCATTCTGATCGGGCGTTATCTGGAAGGGATGTTCAGACACCAGGCGGTTTCCGCTACAAAACGTCTGATGGAATTGCAGCCGCGAGTCGCCATCGTCATGCGGGACGATCAGGAACAGATGACACCGATACGCGGCGTGAAGCTGGGCGACCACGTGCTCATCAAACCCGGTTACAAAGTGCCGGTGGATGGCGTGGTGCTTGAAGGCCACAGCGCAGTAGACGAGTCCATGCTGAGCGGCGAATCCGTTCCGGTAAGCAAATCGGCAGGTGCACAAGTCTTCGCGGGCACGGCCAACACGAACGGGGCGCTGCTGGTGGAAGTGCGCGCGCAATTGCAGGACACGACCCTGTCCAGGATCATCCGGCTGGTCGAAGAAGCGCAATCGTCGAAAGCGCCCATACAACGCCTTGCCGACGCCATCGTGCCGTGGTTTGTGCTGGTCACGCTCATCTGCGCAACGATCACCTTCTTCATCTGGAACAGCCACGATTTTGAGATCGCCCTGATGGCCGCGACCTCGGTGCTCATTATTACCTGCCCTTGTGCACTGGGCATGGCCACGCCGATGTCCATCGCAGTGGCCTCGGGCCTGGGCGCCAAGCACGGCATCCTGATCAAAAATGGACTGGTGCTCGAAACTTTATCCAAGGTCACGCACTTCGTGTTCGACAAGACAGGCACCTTGACCGAAGGCAAGATGAGTGTGGCACAAGTGCATGTCGCAACAGGATGCAACGAACAGGAATTGTTGCAGCATGCTGCTGCCGTAGAACGTTACAGCGAACACAGTGTCGCCAAAGCTATCGTTGAAGAAACAGAGCAACGTCAACTGCCGTTTCGCGACCTTGAAGCGGACCGCTTTCAGGTGACCGCAGGGCTGGGTGCCGAGGCCCGGGTAGCCGGACAGACTGTATTGCTGGGCAGTGCAGACTGGTTGATACGGCATGGCATAGAGCTGGATGCGAAATTGCAGGCCAGGGCACACGAACTGGAAACACAGGCCATGAGTTGTGTTTACATGGCGCGGGAAGGCAAGCACGTCGCAATTATTGCGCTGGCAGACAAGTTGCGCGGCGACGCGCGGCAACTGATAGACGAGTTGCGCGCAGCAGGCATCATCTTGACTCTGCTGAGCGGGGATCGCAGACCGGTCGCCGAGGCCGTCGCACGCCAGCTTGGCGGAATGGAAGTCATCGCCGAAGTGCTGCCGCAGGACAAGGACCAGGTGATCCGCCGCCTTCAGCAGAGCGGCGCAGTGGTGGCCATGGTGGGTGACGGCATCAACGACGCTCCTGCCCTGATACGGGCCGATGTCGGCATCGCACTGGGGTCCGGCACCGATGTCTCGGTGGAGAGTGCAGACATCGTGCTGATGTACAACGAATTGGACAAAGTGCGTCAGGCTACGCAGTTGTCGCGGCGCACCCTGCTAACCATCAAGCAGAATATCGGGCTGTCTTTCGTGTATAACGCGATCATGGTGCCGCTGGCAATGATGGCGAGAGTGAACCCGCTGGTGGCCGCCATCAGTATGCCGATCAGTTCCCTGATTGTGATCGGCAACGCAGCGCGCATACGCACACTATTCAACAAGCATTGAGGTGAATTCATGGATGTAATCTACAGTTTGATACCCGGCATGATGTTCTTCGGCGTACTACTTGTTATCGTGCTGGTTTGGGCGGTAAAGAAAGGGCAATACGAGGATATGGAAGGCAATGCCAACCGTATCCTGCTGGACGACGATGACGACATGTTGCGCTCTGACAAGCCGGGGGACAAGAACGCCGACAAGAAATAGGCGTTTGCGCCGGGAACTATTTCAAGACTTCCCCGTTGGCCAGCAGCGGCCGAACCAGCAGGTCGAAATTCCTCGGGGGGACATATTGCAGCAAGGGCTTCTCACCGTTACCCAGGGTGATATCCAGGCCGTCCTGCGGATACAACCAGTGAATC
>JAJXUF010000339.1 GCA_021783175.1 Pseudomonadota bacterium | reverse complement strand
CAGCGGGCGTTTCAAGGTATACATCATCGACGAAGTGCATATGCTGTCGAAGTCGGCGTTCAACGCGATGCTGAAGACGCTGGAAGAGCCGCCGTCGCATGTGAAATTCATCCTTGCCACCACCGACCCGCAGAAGATCCCCGTCACCGTGCTGTCACGCTGCCTGCAGTTCAACCTGAAGCAACTACCGCCCGCGCTGATCCTTACTCACCTGCAATACGTGCTTGGACAGGAGAACATCCCGTTCGAGAACGGTGCATTGAATCTGGTGGCGCGGGCTGCGCAAGGAAGCATGCGCGACGCGCTGAGTTTGCTGGATCAGGCCATTGCCTATTCTTCCGGCAAGGTCGACGAAGTGCTGGTGCGTACCATGCTGGGGGCGATCGATCAGGGTTATCTGTTCGACCTGCTGCAGACTTTGCGCGTCGGCGACGGGGCGGGGATGTTGCGCATCGCCGACGACATGGCGATACGCAGCCTTGCGTTCGAAGCTGCATTGCAGGATCTGGCGACACTGTTGCACCGCATCGCATTGGCGCAGACCATCCCCCAAGCGATACCGGACGATGAACCCGAACGCCTGCGCTTGCTGGAACTGGCGCAACAATTTACGCCGGAAGAGATACAACTCAACTATCAGATCGTCATTCACGGGCGCAATGAAATCGAGCTTGCGCCGGACGAGTACGCCGGATTCACCATGACGCTCCTGCGTATGCTTGCATTCGCTCCGCAAGGCGCGGCAGCGGGTGGGCAGGTTGCACCGAGACCCGCGCCGGCAACGGCGCCCAAAGCCGCATTGGCTGCGGCCGGGCATAAGATTGCCGAGCCAGCACCTGTGATGCAGGCGGCTCCAGTGC
Organism: Pseudomonadota bacterium; assembly: GCA_021783175.1. The sequence goes on along the minus strand of JAJXUF010000339.1, from coordinate 1,928 downwards.
AGGTTGCTGCGAGCGGCACCGATCTGGACTGGAATACCCTGATGTCGCAACTCAATCTGCAAGGCATGGCGCGCGAATTGGCGAAAAACAGCGTATTGGCAAGCTTTGCCGAGGGGCGCATCGTATTGAGTCTGGCTCCGCAACATAAACACCTGCAAAGCAACAAGATCGCCCAGGAAAAACTGCAAGCGGCACTCAGCGAATATTTCGTCAAACCGATCAGGTTGGCGGTGGAACTGGGGGCAACGAAGGATGCCGCGACTCCCGCCGCCGTCGAACTGCATGAGAAGCAGACGCGCCAACAGCAAGCTGAGGAAGCCATCAAGCAAGACGCCTTTGTGCGCGAAGCGCAGACATATCTGGGTGCGCAAGTGATCGAGAATTCGATCAGACCCGTATAACGAACGATGAAGGGGCATGCTCCTTCATCGTTTCCCTCACCTCCGTCCCCCTCTCCCAATGGGCGAGGAGGACGGTAAGCCGCAATGCGAGATTTTGAATTTTTTGGAGGAAGTGGAAATGATGAAGGGCGGATTGGCCGGGCTGATGAAGCAGGCGCAACAGATGCAGGCAAACATGAAGAAGGCGCAGGACGAACTCGCCAATGTCGAGGTGGAGGGGCAGTCCGGTTCCGGCATGGTCAAGGTGACTATGACCTGCGGGCATGAAGTCCGCCGCGTCTTGCTCGATCAAAGCGTGATGGATGACAAGGAAATGCTCGAAGACCTGATCGTGGCAGCGTTGAACGATGCCAACAAGAAAGCTGCCGAGACTTCCCAGAAGCGCATGAGCGGGTTTACGGCCGGAATGAACCTTCCGCCGGGCATGAGCTTGCCGTTTTAACGGACAGAATCTTCTAATAATGAATCAGTCGTGTCATGTCCGTTCCCTCACCCCCGTTCCCCCTCTCCCGGTGGGCGAGGGGTACGGTCGGCTCTCGCTACGCGAGATTCTCGATAAATGAATCCACCTTCCAGTCTGGAAGAACTGATCAAGGCCTTGCGTTGTTTGCCGGGTGTAGGGCCGAAATCCGCACAGCGCATGGCTTACCACCTGTTGCAGCGCGACAGGCAAGGCGCTTTGCATCTGGCCCGTTCGCTCCACCATGCCGTGGAAAGCATCAGGCACTGCAGCAAATGCAACAACTTCTCAGAAGAAGAAATATGCCCCTTGTGCAGCTCATCGCGGCGCGAGACGGATACGTTGTGCGTGGTCGAGATGCCCGCCGACCTGCTGATGATGGAGCAGGCCCAGTGCTTTCGCGGCATGTACTTCGTGTTGATGGGGCGATTGTCGCCGCTGGATGGGCTGGGCGCACGCGAACTGCCATTGGAGCGCTTGCTCAGGCGTGCGCAGGAGTTGTCGTGTGAAGTGATCCTGGCGACCAATTTCACGGTTGAGGGCGAAGCGACGGCCCATTATCTGGCGACTTTGCTGCGGGCTCGGGGCATCAAGGTGTCGCGCATAGCGCGCGGATTGCCGGTGGGCGGGGAACTGGAACATGTTGATAGCGGAACTTTGGCGCAAGCGGTGCTGGAAAGACGGGCGGTGACAGAATGAATGAGCAGGCTGAAGCAAGTCCGCAAGGCGAGCGACTGCAAAAAGTGCTGGCGCAAGCCGGTATCGGCTCGCGTCGTGAAATGGAAGAATGGATCAGCGCCGGTCGGGTGAGTGTGAACGGTGCCGTGGCCACCTTGGGCATGCGCGTCTCGGAAGGCGACAAGGTGCAGGTGGACGGGCGACCTATCCGGCTGCAACTGCAGGCAGAGCAAACTTTGCAGCGAATTTTGCTCTATCACAAACAGGAAGGCGAAATCGTCAGCCGCGACGACCCGAAGGAGCGTGCCAACGTTTTCGACGCGCTACCGAAATTGCGCGGGCAGAAATGGATTGCGATCGGGCGTCTGGACTTCAATACCAGCGGGTTG
>JAJXUF010000338.1 GCA_021783175.1 Pseudomonadota bacterium | reverse complement strand
GATCGCAAATGAACCCAAGCAGCTTGCTTTACCAATGGAGACCAGTATTGCCGATTAAAGTTTCATGCGCAATGGCTCGCCTGTTCGAAATATGCGCATGCGGCTGCGTGCGCCGACAGACAATACCCGCCGCTCTGCATCCAATGCCGTCAATCCCCGTTCTGCGATGTATCGAACTGTTCGATCGGCACCGGCTTGCCGAACAAATAACCCTGGAAAGCATGGCAGCCGCGCAAATCCAGGAAATCATGCTGAGCCTCGGTCTCGACGCCTTCCGCGATGACTTCGAGTCCCAGCGTCTCGGCCATCGCGATGATGGTCTGCACGATGGCGGCATCGTTGGCGTCGGTGGCGATATCGCGCACAAAGGATTGATCGATCTTGATCTGGTTCAGCGGAAGCCGCTTGAGGTATTGCAGGGACGAATAGCCGGTGCCGAAATCGTCCAATGAGAGCCGGACGCCAATCGCTTTCAGTGCGTTCATGGTGGCAATGGTGTCTTCGATATCTTCCAGAAGCAGGCTTTCCGTGAGTTCCAGCTTGAGCAGGTTCGGGTTGATGGCGTTGCGTTGCACAGCCGTGCACACCTGATTCACGAAATCATCCTGGTGGAATTGCCGGGCGCTGATGTTCACCGCCAGGACCAGAGAGCGGGTTCGTTCGTTGCTTGCCCATGCTTTGAGTTGGGCGCAGGCGGTCTCTAGCACCCAATTGCCGATGCGCAGGATCAGCCCGGTCTCTTCAGCCAACTGAATGAAGTCGGCAGGCGATACCAGTCCGCGCGCGGGATGGTTCCAGCGGATCAATGCTTCGGCCCCGACAGGAAGTCGCGCGCTGTCCACTTGTATCTGGTAATGCAATTGGAATTGTCCGCTTTCGAGTGCCTTGTGCAATTCGCCGTCGAGCGCAGCGCGGATGTTGATGTTGTCCTGCATTTTGTGATCGAAGAAACGCAAGGTGTTACGGTCGGCCTTCTTGGCCTGGTACATGGCGATGTCGGCCTGTTTCAGCAACTCTTCCGCCTCCTGCGTGCTCCCGCCAAACACCGTCGCGCCGATACTGCCGGAACTGCGAAATACATGTGTGCCCAGTTGATAAGGCTGGCTCAGTGCGGCAAGGATCTTCTCGCCAACCGACTCTGCCTGTTCGGCAGCTTCGATGGGTTGTTCGCCCAGGTTTTCCAGCATGACCACGAATTCGTCGCCCCCGAGCCGAGCCACGGTGTCGCCTTCGCGCATGCACGATATCAGCCGTTCGGCAGCTTGTTGCAGCAGTGAATCTCCCATGGCGTGGCCCAGGGTGTCGTTGAGGTTCTTGAAATTATCCAGATCGATGAACAGCAATGCGCCAGTCCGTCCGCTGCGTGCGCTGGAAATCAATGAATGTTGAAGTCGATCCAGCAGAAGCTGCCGGTTCGGCAGGCGGGTGAGCGGGTCATGGAATGCCAGCTGCCGGATCTGCTCTTCGGCCACCTTGCGTTCCGTGATATCGATGTGCGACCCGACATAATGCGTGACGGCGCCGTCATTTCCCCAGACCGCGGAGATCGTGAGCCATTTGGGATAGACCTCGCCATTCTTGCGCCGGTCCCAAATTTCTCCCTGCCATCCACCGGTGCGATGAATGTCCTCCCACATCGTCCGGTAAAAGTCCGCGCCGTGGCGCCCCGATTTGAACAGTCGGGGAGTCTGGCCCACGACTTCTTCGGCCGTATAGCCCGTGCATTTGGTAAATGCCTTGTTGACCCGCAGGATCACGCCGTTGGCATCGGTGATCAGCAGACTTTCCTGCGATTCGAAGGCGGTGGCGGCGATGCGAAGGTCGGTTTCCAGGCGCTTGCGTTCGCTGATATCCCGGCCGATTCCCTGCACTCCTACCGGAACCCCGTTCCGGTAGGTCAGGGTGGTGACCAGCTCCAGCGGCAACTGCCGCCCCTGCTTGTCGGTGATTTCCAGTTCGTAGCGGGTGACCTGCTGTTCTGCGCCGAGCTTGGCCGCGGTCATGCGCTTCGCCAGTTCGAGATTTTCCGGTGTCAGGATTTTGCTGATGGGTGCGTTGAGCAATTCGTCGCGCCTGTATCCGGTCACGGCCATCAACGACTCGCTGATCGCGGTAAATACGCCGTTGAGATCGGTGCTGTACGCAAGGTCGCCCGCATTTTCGAACAGCCTGCGGTATTTCTCCTCGCTCTCGCTCAGCTTCTGCTGGTAGTGGTTGCGTTCGGAGATGTCCCGGAAGGACACAAGAAAATGATTCGATTCGCGTATATATCTGATCGCGACATCTACTTCAAACAGGTGCCCTTGCTTGTGGCGATGCCGCGATTCAAACCGGTCGTGGCCCTCCGCGATCAACTTTTCGATCCGCGCCTTTACTTTCCGTTCGTCGTCCTGCGCATCCAGCCGGGTGACGTGCATGTTCACAAGTTCGTCGATCGAGTAGCCTGACATCTCCGCATAAACCTGATTTGCTTTCAGCAAATTGCCCTGCAGATCGACCACCCAGCAGCCGTCGCGGGAATCGTCAGTCATTCGTTTGTATCGTTCTGAGTCGGACACGCAATCACCCGGGGGAATTAGTTGATCGGCCTCAATATTATCTGCTTTTGGCCATATTTTGGTTTACACCGCAGTCGGAAAAATTTGTGACACTATATAACAACCCTCCCCCTTCGCTACGCTCCTCCCTCTCCCGCCAGCGGGAGAGGGGTGGGGAGAGGGTGAGTAGTGTTACCCTAAGAAATGTAGTCTAAATTTCTGACTGCTGTGTAATGGGACTCGCGCCACTGATGGC
>JAJXUF010000087.1 GCA_021783175.1 Pseudomonadota bacterium | reverse complement strand
ATTCCTGTCGCCACAGGAGTCGGCGGAAGACGGCGAAGGTTCTGCCGGGCAGTTTGTCACCCGCTATGCCGTAAACCTGGTTGTCGACAACGAAGACACGCACGGCGCGCCGATTCTGGAAGAAATTAATCCTACCTATGCCAATTTGGTCGGCCGCATAGAAAAAAAGGCGCGCATGGGATTTCTGTCCACAGACTTTACTCAGATAAAGGCCGGCTCGATGCTCAAGGCGGCAGGCGGCTATCTATTAGTGGATGTACTTGATGTGCTGCGCAGCCCGCTATCTTGGGATGCCCTCAAGCGTGCTGTCATGCGCCAGGAGGTTACGATTGAGGATATCACCGAAGCCTACGGGTTGGTGTCCACGACATCAATCAGACCAGAGCCCATTCCAATCCGTCTGCGGGTGGTGCTGGTCGGTAATCCGCTGCTCTATTATCTGTTGCAGGAATACGACGAAGATTTCAGTCGCATATTCAAGGTAAAGGCCGATTTCGATGTCGAGCAGGATCTGGCCGGCAATTCGCCGATGCAGTATGCCCACTTTATTGCGAATCTCTGCCGCATCGAGAATCTTCTGCCGTTCGATGGCAGTGCCGTTGCCGCGGTAATGGAGCAGGCATTGCGCTGGGCCGGACACCAAAAGAAACTGTCCCTGAAGTTCAGCAGTCTGGCCGATCTCGTGCGCGAGTCAAGCTATTGGACGCGCCGCGAAGGCAAAACAGTCGTATCGCAGCACTACGTCGCGATGGCCATCGACGAGAAAATCCACCGGGCGGATCTGCTCGAGCAACGCATCCGTGAGTTGATCGCGGACGGTACGATCATGGTCGATACATCGGGGGAGGTTGTCGGCCAGATCAATGGGCTCTCGGTGTACGATCTCGGAGACTTCGCTTTTGGACGTCCGTCGCGCATTACCGCGCGCGTCTATGTCGGCGGAAAGGGGATCGTGAATATCGAGCGCGAGGCCAAAATGAGCGGCAACGTGCACAGCAAGAGCGTACTCATTCTGACGGGATTCCTGGGCGGGCGATTCGCCGGCGCAAATGCGTTGTCCCTGTCTGCAACTATTGCGTTCGAGCAGAGTTATGCCATGGTCGAAGGCGACAGCGCCTCTGTCGCGGAGCTGGTGGCCCTGCTATCGGCGCTGTCCGATGTGCCGGTGAGACAGTGTCTGGCGGTAACGGGGTCGGTGAACCAGCATGGGCAGGTGCAGGCGGTGGGCGGATTGAACGAGAAGATCGAAGGATATTTCGCCGTATGCAATCTAATCGGTCTGACCGGGGAGCAGGGAGTTGTCATACCTCAGGCCAATGTAAAGAATCTTATGTTGAAGGATGAAGTGGTCGAAGCCGTGGCTGCGGGCAGGTTTCACATCTATGCAGTGTCTACTGTCGACGAGGCGCTAGAGATACTTACTGGGCAGCCGGCCGGAGAGTGTCGCTGGGATGGGACCTACGCTGTGGGCACTGTCAACGCAGCTGTTTTGAAACGCCTGCGAGAGATGGCGCAGCAGATGTCGGCATTCGAAGTGCAACGCGCCAGTGGTGACTTCAGCGACCTCGAAGACTAACGCGGTACAGCAGTAACTCCGCCGGCAACATCTCTTTCGTGTTGGATATCAATCTCCCGCAAGTTGACAATTGGCTGGCGCGGTAGCAGCTGAGCTTGTGGCCATCCTGGTTTGCGTATGCGATTAGTTCTACTGCCACGGGCACAGTCTGGAACAATCACCGCGCGATGTTTGGCCACATAGTTTGTGCTGATCATAACCTCCTGCTGATCAATACGCTGCATCTGATATGCATCGTCTTACTTCCATTTGCGACATCAGTGCCCGCAGACGTTTTACGTACCAAGGTCGACGAAGCAAGCGCCACTGTGTTTGATAGGGCACACTGACATCCGTAAAAAAACGGCGGAGAGACTGCCAAGCGCCATGATCGAGGCTATTGTTTTGTCCTGGTGGCTATGCGATAAGTAGGCTGGTTGCACTCGCAGTCCCTTGGAGGCATTGGCAGTTTTGGTCGCCGATATTTTGGGAATCGGACGGCTTCCCGACGACACTGCAATGCATCGATAATTCAAACACTCATTCCCGAGAAACTCGAACATGAAGAGGCTGCTGATTTTTCTGATTGTGCTTGGCACGAGTTTGCCGGTTTGGGGACAGGAGAAGCTGCGCGTGGCGGCAACTCCCAATCCGAATATCTTTCCACTGTTGGTGGCCATGAAGGACGATCCGAGTCTTCCTGTCGAAATCGTACCGATTGCAGACGGTTCCGCCATCAATGCAGTTTTTGCCTCCGGAAAGGCCGATGCCTTGCTAGCCATGACTTATACAGCCGCCAAGAAAGTGGTGTCAGGCAAAGTACCCGACCTGCGTCTGGTTTATGTCGGCTTGTGGAAGGGTTTTAGCGAAGTGACCTTCCGCAAGGACCACGTCAAGAATTTTGCCGACCTGCGGGGCAAGGGCCTTATTGTGGCCGGACCCACTGGCGGAGGTAAAAATGGTGGGCCCGACCTGATTTTTCAGGCGGCATTGAAGCACAGCGGAATGAGTCTGGCCGATGTAAAGGTCTGCTATCTGCCGGTCATGAGTGCGGTAAAATTGTTGAAGACACGAGCACCGCTAAACTCCAACTCGAAATGCAATCCCGGTTTTAATTTGCCGGCCTCCGGGATCTCGCTTGTGGAACCGGCTGCCACCGGCATGATCATAGAGGGACTGATGCCGTTCTCCGCGGCGCACAACATGGAAAGGTCAATCGAGTTTCAGCCGTTGTTTACGGGCTTCAGCGCATGGCCCAGGGATGAATTACCGCACGGGGGGCTGGCGGTGCTGGGTACTGTTCTCAATGATCCGGTCAAGGCAAAACTCGTTGCCCAAGTCCTGTCGGCGTACAAGAAGGCGATCATTAAGATCGATCACGCCCATGCATTTCGCGCACTCGCAGTTTCCAGGACTATAAGCAAAGGCATTACGCGCTACTTCGGCCAGTACAAGCTGAAATTACCAGCCGCCGTCATCATGACGTCATTGGTACGAAAGAAACTGTTATTTCGTGCGGACGCAACGCCTGGCATTCAGGGTGATCTGAATCGCTTCTTGACCGATGTAATTGGCGCTTCACCCCCGGCTGATTTCTATGCGCTCCAATGACCACCACTGGTGCACATATATGCGTCTTTACCCGCAGCTCCTGCCCGCAAAATTCCTGAAACTACAGCGCAGTTTTGGCTGATGGCAGGCACAAGCGAGCCTGCAAACCTCCGCCTTCCCGGTTCCTCAGGCTGATACGCCAGTCATGCGCGCGACAGATGTCCTTCACCACAGCAAGCCCAAGTCCGCTGCCCCCGGTTTGGGCATTTCGGGATCCTTCCAGCCGTACGAAAGGCTGAAACACCCGCTCTAGTTCAGTCTCGGGGATACCCGTTCCGCGATCCAGTACGTCAATACACAGGAACTGGTCCTCGGACAATACGCCCAATTGCGCCGGCTCCCGCCCACCGTAGCGCTGCGCATTCTCGATCAGATTGCGCAGGACGCGCGTCAAAGCCAAACGGTTTGCCCAGACCCGGCCAACAGCTATCCCGAGATGGACAGCGGACCCCTCTCGGGATAGCTCCGCACACATCTCCGGCAGCAGTACCGAGAGATCAATGATTTCCTGCGCACCGATTCTGACGCCTTTGCTGAAATCCAGACAGTCCGCAATCGCCTTCTCCATCTGCAGCAATGAGCGGTCAAGATCATCCATCAAGCCAATATCGCCCGTTTCCTGGGCAAGCTCGACCAGTACCCGTGCCCGCGCCAGCGGAGAGCGCAAGTCATGCGAAATGCCGGCCAGCAGGGTGGTGCGGTTCCGCAGCAGGGCTTCCACTTCCCGCGCCATGGTATTGAAGTTCTGGACCAATTCGTCGAGCTCCTCGACCCCGACGTGGGTCTGGATCTGCGCGGCATGTCCCTTGCCAACTTCGCCCGCGGCATTTCCGAGGACCCGCAGCGGATGCGCCAGCTTGCGCGCGACGATCATCGCCAGCGCCAGACTCAGCAGGAAAGTAACGATAAAAAGTGCCGCCAACGTAAGATAGGGATCTGTTCCGATGCGATCATAGGAAAAGCTCAAGCGCACGTGTTTTCCGTCGAACGGAATGTCCGTCGAAAAAATGCCATTGTGATCGCGCACCTCGACGCGCTGACCGAGACGGTTGCTCAATGACTGTTGCAGCAATCCAATAAATGGCAGGAGGCTTTTTTTACCCGCCAACCTGTCATCCGCCTCGGCGATGCGCAGGTGATATTTTTCGGAAAGTCGCGCCGCAAACTGCTGGCGGGCAGGCGGGGTCGTTCTCTCAAACTGCTGCGCAGACAAGAGCATCAAGCCGGCCAGGTCATCGGTTGACGAGCGCAGCAGAGGCCAGACAATAAGCCTGGCCGAAATTGCGTAGAACAGGATCTGGAACAGGATGGCAAAACTTACCAGAGCAAGCGCACTGCGCCCGAAGAGTGATCGCGCCGACAGGCGCCCGAGGTTCACCGGCAACCTTCCGGAGCGAAGAGGTAGCCCGCGCCGCGCACCGTACGGATGTAACAGGGATCTTCGGCGTCGTCCTCGATTTTCTGGCGCAATCGGGTTATGCGCACGTCAATCGAGCGATCGAATGGCACCCGTCCATCCTCGCCCGCCAGCACGACGAGCCGCTCGCGCGAAATGACGCGGTTCGGATTGGTACAAAAAATCTTCAGCATGACGTAGTCGGCGGTAGTTATCCGTACTCTTTCCTCGTTGCGGGTAAGCGTGTGGCTTGCAATATCCAGGCGGAAAGGACCGAAAATGAATATCTGGGATGGCGCTTGCTGCGGTGATTTTTCCCGCCGCCGCAGCACTGCGTGTATGCGCGCGGTCAACTCGCGCGCGCTGAACGGCTTGGCAAGATAATCATCCGCGCCGAGCTCCAGCCCCACAATCCGATCCGTTTCATCGCCGCGCGCGGAGAGAATGATGAAGGGCATGGATGAGCCGATGCGCCGGGCAATCGACAGGCCATCTTCTCCCGGCAGCATGAGATCCAGCACCACCAGATCGAAAGGCGACTGCGCCAACAGCCGATCCATTTCCTTGCCGTCGCTGGCAACCACCGTGTCCATGCCATGCTGGACCAGATAAAGCGAAAGCGTTGTCGCCAGCTCACGGTCGTCGTCGACGATCAATACTTTGAGCGTGCTCATGCCGCAAAGTCTAGCAAAATGGGTTTCTCATGGGTTATTGGTAACAAACCGTAACAATGCGCAATCGGCGTGTAACACAAAGTAACCAAGAAACACGGTTTAGAAGCCTCCGCGTAATCCGCAATCCGTACCATTCACGAGGTACCTGCACTCCGCCAGACACAAAGGCCCGGCACTTCGCGGTCGATTTATCCTGGTGCAGGCACGATTTTGTTTATAACCCATTTTAAACTAGCGAGGAAAATATCATGAAGCAGCGAGGAAATGGATTGAACACGATCGGCCGTCGCCATATCGTCCGGCCAAGCCTGGGCGCAGCATTGCTCGCGGCACTGTTGCCTGTTGCGGCCTTCGCCGCCCCGGGCGCGCAAATTACCGAATACCCAGCTCCCAGCGCCCATTCCATGCCATTGCAGGTGGCGGTCGGCAATCAATCTGACATCTGGTTTGGCGAATTTAGCGCGGGAAAAATGGTGCGCTTCGCCAACGGCCAAATGACGGAAATCGGCATCGCGCCGGCATCGGGACCAATGAACATGTGGACCAATCCTGCCGATGACAGCGTCTGGTTCTCGGCACTGGGAGATTACATGGTTCATCTCACTGCACAGGGCCAGGTCACAACCTACCCGATTCCCACCACAAAAAGCATGCCGATGGGGACGATGGGCGATTCCCAGGGCAACGTCTGGTTCGCGGAAATGTTTGCCGACAAGATCGGCGTGGTGCGTCCCGATGGCCATATTGATGAGTTTAATGTCCCCACGCCGAACGCGCGGCCAACCGGTTTGGCGGTGGATCAGTACGGCAACGTCTGGTTCGCGGAATCCAATGTGGACAAGATCGGGGTGCTGAGAGCTGACGGAATTTTCAATGAATATCCTCTGCCGGCGGGTTCCAAACCGATGGGCGTTGATTACTCGCCGATGCAAAAGGACCAGAACCTGATCTGGTTTACCGATGCCAATGGCAATCAGATCGGCTCCATCACCCAAATCGGAGGCATCGCTCTGTACACGGTTCCCACCGCAAACAGCACTCCTCAGATGATCATGGAGGATGCCGCAGGAAATGTCTGGTTTACTGAAATGAGTGCCAACCAGATTGGGCGTCTGCGACCGGACCGTACATTCAGCGAATATCGAATTCCTACCCCCAACAGCAAACCCATGGGACTGGCGGTGGACATGACAAACGGATCGGTGTGGTTTGCCGAAACGCTGGGCAATAATCTTGGGCAGCTGATACCCGTCAATTGAGGTCAGTTGAAGCAGAGAAAAAAGTCGCCCAGCTGCGAAGCGAACAAGTCGGGTTGCGGCGATTGAAGCAAATGCAGGAGCAGGGATGCTCCGCACCTGCAACAGCTGCGGCGGGACAGTGCGCAACAAGACCGAGAAAGTTCGTCGCCGTGAAGATTGCCCGACGCTCCCGGCGCGACAAAAGCTGACATGAAAGTCTACCTACATCAGAAGCGCGCGTCCCATGGCGGCGATGCGATACACCGTATATACCTATCCCAATGCAAAATAGGCAAGGACGGGATCAATGGCGTAACCCATTGCGGCCAACCGAATCGCATGAGTTTTCGCCTTTCGGCCGCCAGATTGTCGATAGCGCCAACAACCGCGCTGCGCTTGCGGCATATTTCTTTCGATCGAGTTCACAAGTAGTTTCAATTTCTGTCGATAGCGCCCCGGGAACCCATCTCCATGAACACCACATCGCGCCGCATCACGCAAATCCTTTCAGTCCTTTTCCTGTCGGGCATGGTCGCTGCCTCTGCAGGTGCCTTTGATTTCAGAATCCGCGGCACGGGGGCGGCCTGCGGCAGCGCCGCTGGCCGCTACATCAAAACAATTTCCCGTGCCGGCCTGTGTGTCAACAGCAGGGTAAGAGACATTTCCGGATCGGGACCATGGTCCTGGCGTTGCGTAAACCGCCGCAACGGCGCTTCAGTGAAGTGTTCGTCCGTCGCGTCACAAAGCATGCTGTCCATCTCAAGTGATTGCCATCTGATGAAGGATGGCCATCGGTTCCGTGCCATCGGCGTCAACTATTACAGCCCGTTTGCCGATCTGCTCACCCACCCGGATAAGGCGGCCGCCTACCGCAAGGCCTGGCGAAACGATTTCCGCTCGCTTCACGCTGCCGGCGTCCCTTTCATCCGTTTCACGCTACTGCCGTTCTGGCCCACCGATGCTCGGCCATATATCGATCATCCGCAAACCCTGTTGCCCTACCTCGACCAGTTTGTCAGCGACGCGAAAACCTTTCACATCGGCCTGGTTCCTTCCGTATTCTTCAATTACCTGTTGTTGCCCGATTATTTCGGCGAGCCCATCAGTGCCTGGGGAAACCCCGCCAGTCGGACACGCCAGTTTGCCAATCTCCTCACCCGCATGCTGGGCCATCACTACGCCGGCAACACGTCCATCTGGATGTGGGAGTTTTCCAATGAGACGAACGACTGGGACGATTTTCCTAACGCGTGGAAATACTTCCGCACAAATCCACGCGAAGGAACGCCTTCAAGCAGATTACCTCGCGACGATTACTCGTCCCGACAACTGATCAGCGCATTCAAGGCATTCAGCAATGCAATCCACCAGACGGATCCGGGCGCGCTCGTCGACAGCGGATTTGACATTCCACGCAACAATGCACTGCATCTGGCTATGGGATCGGTCACGCGGGATGATGTGGGCGATTTTCAGCAAGTGCTCGCGCGCGATAACGGTCCGGGCGACCTCATTTCCATCCACGTCTACCCGGTCGATTTCAACAAACCCTATTCAAAGCGTTTCAGCGATCAGCCAGTAGGCCCGGCCGAGTTCATTCCGATCGCGGCAAATGCTGCCCGGCGGGCGTGCAAGCCGTTATTTATCGGGGAGTTCGGTGCGCCTGACGACGGCAGCGATGGCGACAGCAACCAGTCACTGAAAGATTTCCACATTATCCTGGATGCCATCGTTCATTCCTCCACCTCCCTTGCTGCCGCCTGGGTATTCGACTTTCCTTTTCAGGATGGCAAGAATGGCAACTACAGCATTACGCCGGATAATTCACACAGGGACCGCCTCAGGCTGATTACCAAAGCAAATGCCCGCCTACGGGAGGACGGCAGCGGCCTGGCCGATTCACCGTGACAACTCATTAGCCCGCCGTTTTTACGCGACGTGAAAGGCCGACCTCGCGTCACTTATTCCTGGTGATGACGGCAGACTTTATTTTTCCAATCCCGGGAAACACGAAAGATGTCGCCCCGCGCATTGACCGCCGCGGAGCACGAAAATTCAGCGCTACGAAATCTTTCGGTCCGTCTTTTTTGGCTGTCGCAATGAATCTTGGTCTTTTGCAGCCGGGACTCGCATAATGAGAATGGTTGTACCGGCTACTACCTAGCAGATTTGCTTGAACGCAGACCGGCAGCCAGTTCGGTGTTTGAACAACATCCCCAATCCCGCCAAATGGAGGACGCATTATGGCCACCTTCATCATGCTTACTCGCGTTTCACCCGATGTTGCACGTTCTCCGCAGTCCCTGGAGTCACTCGAAAAGAGGGCGATGGAAAGCATTCGCTCCCAGTGCCCGAGCGTCAAATGGCTGAATAGCTACGCAATATTGGGGCCGCATGATTATCTCGACATTTTCGAGGCTCCCGATATCGAGACAGCCACAAAAGTCTCGACGCTCATTCGCACCTATGGGCGATCACATTCCGAAGTCTGGGCGGCCACCGAGTGGGGCCTATATAAGCAAATGCTTCACGATCTGCCACATGTGGCGTGATGCGATTTAAGGAATAAACTGGGTTAGTAATGGCGTCTTTACGTTAACCGTCGGCGTATGCCGTTGGGGGTGTTTTTGCGCGGGCCAAGCCTGCCTAATTGTTTTAAATAATAATTATAAAGATCGTGTTTTTAAACTTATGCTACAGGAGGCCTGATTCATGATTGCAAGACAATTGGTATCCACCAAATCAACCACTGCCCGAGCTCTCGCCCTGGCATTCGCGTTTGCCGGCGCAGTTGGTCTATCGGGCCGCGCAATGGCCTCTAACGACTTCCATGGAGCCATGCCGACGAAGTCGAGTTACGGAGCAATATTCCAGATCGATGACGGCGGGAACGGGGCTATCAAGAAGACTCTAAACAACATTGAGAATCTTCTTCATGATCCGCGTCTCAAAGGCAAGGTTAAAATCGAGTTGATTGCAAACAGCAAGGGTTATGCTGTGTACGTCAAGAACAACGGATTCGAGCAAAAGCTGCGCGCATTGCAGAAGCAGGGCGTGATTCTTGCGCAATGCAACAATACATTGCATGAACTGCATGTCGATCGTAAGGATCTATATCCGTTTGTCAGCATCGTGCCGTCGGGTATGGGAGAGATTACGCTGCGGGAGTCCGAGGGCTGGGCTTATATACACCCATCGGCGCCGGCGCCGGATTCTTTCTAGCACAATCCTGATTATCCGCACCCGCTGTCTCGCGGCGGGTGCGGCTATCACCGTTCAGCAAAATTCACAGCTGTCGCTGGAACGTGGCAGCCAATCCCCTCAAGCAATCCGATGTATCGCCAAATTCTCGCGTCAATCCTTTGCGTTCCCCGGGCCAGAGCAGGGAATCATCCGACTGCATTCCAGGTTGGTCCGCAGTCTTGCGCAAATCAGTCGTCAAATGGATGTGACCACTGACTTACGGATTTTCTGATGGAGGTTTTCAGTGTATGCGATTGAGACGCCCCTCAATTTCGGCCTCGGCGGCGAGCCAGTCTGTGACAGGATCGCCATTGGTAAATCCTCGACGTTCCGCGCGGTAGTATGCCGCTTCCGCAATCATGCGGCGGCGATCGTCCGCGGAGATGGTTTGCGGGGGACGGGTGACTGAGGTTGTCCGATCAGTCGAAGTGACTTTCGCTTTTGCCATTGCAGTTTTCTCCTTCAGGCTAAATCTGTGGGTCCCGCTGGGTATAGTGGGCGGGGTAGAATTCGCCCAGCGTAGGATCAGCTTTCCCTGCCGCGGCACATGGCCGTCGTTGCCCTTTCACTGCTTTCGACAGACAAAGAATATTTCCTATCCAGCGTCTCGAAAAAAAACATAAGGAACGAAGCTGATGATCCTAGCAAGAAATCAGTTTCTCAGCGGAGGCGTGCCGGGTGGCAATCGCATCGCGCGCTCATTTTTTGACTTGGATCATAGCGTTGGACACCATAGCGCCGTAGGATCAGATGTGCAATAGGTGTGAACGATTGACCGAGTGTCGACCGTCATGACAGCAACTGTTGGATATGGAGGGCTGATTATGGCTGAGCAGGCACGTAAGGAGACTTCTGTCACCCCAAAGAGTCAGGAGATCAGCAAGGCGGTACCGGCGCATGTGCTGAGTCCTCTTGCCGAGATGGAGCGCATGTTTGAAGGATTCTTCCCGCACGGTTGGCTGCGGCCGTTTCGCTGGGAATATCCGTTGGCGCAGGAATTTGAGACGGTGTTTCCGCGTATTGACATTATCGACCGCGATGACAACATCGTAGTGCGCGCCGAAGTTCCAGGTGTCGACAAGAAAGACCTGGACATCTCGGTGAGCGATAACAGCGTCACCATCCGTGGTTCCGTGCGGCGCGAGGAAAAAGAGGAAAAGGGCAATTATTATCGCTGCGAGATTGCACGCGGCGCGTTCTCGCGCACACTTCCGCTTCCAGCGGAGGTGGACGGGGCCAAGGCGAAGGCGTCGTTCAAGGACGGCGTCCTCGAGCTAGCTGTCCCCAAGATCGAAAAATCGAAACGGCACAGCGTCAGGCTCGACTAGACGCGACAGTCAAAGTCCGCTGGGTTGGAGCGCGCGGCTATTTGATCTGCTCCATGATTTGCTGCAATACCATCTCCTCGGGCGCACCGCGCATGAGGACGGGCGTGCCATCAGCAAGGCGAAATACCATTGTGGGCACTAGCCGGCGTCCGCTGCGCAGCAGTAATTTTTCGTTTGCGCGTATGTTTCTCACTATTTCTCGGCGTGGGAGAGGGTCTTCTGTGATCTGCCCGAATCCGTTTGCCCGGCTGAAACCTGTTTCATTCGTTCGCAGCGCAGCCGCCGGGTCCTTGGCTTCGAGGATCGATGCTGCTTTCCCAAGACTCGTGGTCATGAGATAGCCAAGCGGCAGCCAGCGCAGCTGCACTTTGTTTTGTTCGACCCAAGGGCGAAACTCATGGTAAAGCTTGTCGCAATAAGGGCAGTTGGGATCAAAAAATATGTAAATAATGTGCGGGCTTTTGCCTTCGCCAACCCACGCGGCCTTGCCGGCGTCGGCCAAGATTGAGGAGGCGATCTTCTGATTGGCCTGCGCTGGCGCATCGACGTTGCGGCTGCTCGCGTGGCCTGCTGGGCTCAATCCGTAGGCGAAAATGAGTAAACCTAAAACAGGCAGCCAGGCAGGCAAACCTCGACGGATACGCATTTTGTTCATAATCTAGTGTTTTCCATAGAGAAATTAGTGTTATTTGGGCTTTGGCTCGGTTCTCCTGCCGTTTGGCAGGATTTTTGCTCGGAATCCCAATACTCGCATTGCATTGTCTATCCTTAAGATAGCTTGAGTATTGTGGGAGGTGTGATCATGACATTCCAAACCATCAGAATTGATTTGCCGCGTTACGAATGCTTTGCGGTCGCCGCCATGTTTGTGGCCCGCTGCGCAGGCATCAGCGTCCAGCATGTTCTGCGGTCCCTGCGCCCGAAAGTCGGTTTTCGCTGAGCCGCCACCCATCGTCCCGTAGTATTGACGCGCCAGCTGGCTGGAATCTTCCGCTAAACGCTAAGCGGATGATTTTCTCATTGGTTCAAATCACGCCATCTTCGCCGGCAGCGGGTTAGGGTAGCAGTCATTTTCTACGGGCGTTTGCAGTCCCTGCAGGACGCCAGCAGCAGCGCGCCAACCGCAAAGCTTGCTCCTCCGGCCTAAGGATGTTCCCGCTGGACAGCAGATCTCGAAATTGCCGCCGCCAGCTGCTTCCTTTCTATTATTCAGCCAAATTAAACCCGCCCCAGGTGACGTTGTTATTTGTGCCGATCACGTTTGATTTTGCTGCTATCTAGTGGGCATCCGCTGCGAAAGAGCTTCTCCGTGCAATTGCGTACATGCGCTCTTGAGGCTTCGTTTCATTCAAATCATCCTGATAAGTCAATACCTTGACCTCGTCAGGTAAAAAAACGATCATACGCCGCTTGAATTTACCGGGTAGCCGGATCGAGGGTCCGCTTCGGTTCGGCAGTTCAGCTTATCTACAAAGTCCGGACAGCCCATCCTTTCTTTAAATATTGACGAGAAGTCTTTCTCCGACGCCAGGGAGATTCATGAAAGCCGCTGACAAGAAACGCCTGCTTCGCGAAATGATCTTTTACCGCCGCTTCGAAGAACGCTGTTTCGAGGC
>JAJXUF010000337.1 GCA_021783175.1 Pseudomonadota bacterium | reverse complement strand
AGCCATTTCATGCAAAGCCGCGATTGAAGCGAAAATTAATACACTGAGCGAGATATAATCAGCCCATGATTTCGGTGGATACATGATGAAAAATAAATTGATGTGGATGTTCCTTGCGTTTGCGATCGCGACGCAAGCGGTTGCGCTCGATGCGTCGCGGACGACTTTGCCGCTTGAACCCCTGCAGGAGGAATCCCAGGCTGCGCATTTGTCCGCCGAGATACTGACCCGCTACCAGTACAGGCGCGTGCCGCTCGACGACGCGGCTTCGTCGAAAATATTCGACAATTACCTGAAGTCACTCGATGGCGAAAAGATCTATTTTCTGCAGGCAGACATCGATCGTTTTGCGTATGCCCGAACCAAGCTTGATGACGCCATTCTCGACGAAGACCTGAGCATCCCTTTCGAGATTTTCAATGTTTATCAGCAGCGCATTACTGCACGCATCGCTTATGCCCGTTCGCTGCTCAAAAAGGGATTTGATTTCGAGCGCAAGGAAAGCTACCAGTACATGAGGGAAAAGGCGCCCTGGCCCAAGTCTGAAGACGAGATGAACGATCTGTGGCGCAAGCGCGTCAAGAACGACTGGCTGCGGCTCAAGCTGGCCGGCAAGGACTCCAAGAATATTGCAGACACGCTGGACAAGCGTTACGAAAATATCCTGAGCAGTATCGGTAAGGTCAAAAGCGAGGATGTGTTCCAGATATTCATGAATGCCTACGCCATGTCGGTCGATCCCCACACCAATTACTTCGGGGTTCGCGCGTCGGAAGATTTCGATATTTCGATGAGCCTGTCGCTTGTGGGCATAGGAGCCGTGCTTCAGACCAAGGACGAATATACGACCATACGGGAACTGCTGGCCGGAAGTCCGGCAGCCCTGTCGGGAAAACTGAAGATCGGAGACCGCATCGTGGGTGTCGGACAGGGAGATGAAGGCCCGATTACCGACGTGATGGGCTGGCGCATCGATGACGCGGTGGCCTTGATACGCGGCGCGGAAGATTCGGTGGTGGTGCTGGATGTGCTTCCGGTTTCAGCCGGTCCTGATGGCAAACATAATCTCATTCGGCTGGTCCGGAAGAAAATCAGTCTCGACAAGCAAGCGGCAAAAAAATCCGTTATTGAGGTGAAGGACGGCACTGCAACCCGCCGCATCGGAGTGATCACCCTGCCCGGGTTTTATCAGGATATCGCCGCCCGCCAGCGAGGCGACAAGGATTTCAAAAGCGCAAGCAGGGACGTTTCGCGCCTGTTGGCGGAACTCAAAAAGGACAAGGTGGACAGCGTGCTGGTGGATCTGCGCAACAACGGCGGAGGTTCGCTGGATGAGGCGATCGAATTGACGGGATTGTTCATCGACAAGGGCCCGGTGTTGCAACAGCGCGATTCCAAAGGCGAGGTGACGGTCAACAATGACACTCACCCGGGTGTGGCCTGGGATGGCCCGCTTGGCGTACTGATCAATCGCGGGTCGGCGTCGGCCTCCGAAATCTTCGCTGCCGCGATACAGGACTACGGCCGCGGCCTCGTGATCGGCGAGACCAGTTTCGGCAAAGGCACGGTGCAGACCGTTCTGGACCTGGACAGGCTCGAAAAAAACGACAAACCGAAATTCGGCGAACTCAAGATGACGATTGCCCAATTCTTCCGCATCAATGGCAGCACCACCCAGTTGCGCGGGGTGATACCGGATATCGGCCTTCCGATGATCAGTGATGCGGAAGACTTCGGAGAATCTACCTATGACAACGCCTTGCCATGGTCGCAGATCCCGCCGGCTGCGTATACGCCGGCCGGAAGCCTGACCGCCATCGCGCCTCAACTGAAAGCCATCCACGACGCACGAATCAGCAAGGACAAGGATTTTCAGGCATTAAAGGAAGACATCGCCGAGTTCGATGCCCAGCGCAAGAAAAACCTGATTTCGCTGAATGAAGCCGACAGGCGGAAGGAGCGTGAAGTGCAGGAGGCACGGATACAGGCCAGAGAAAAAGACAGCGCCGCATTCGAGGACGACGGCTTGCAGTCGAACGAACGCAACCTGGCTGCCGATCTGGCAATCGAAAAAGCCCGAAAGAACGCAAAGGATATCCTGCTGACCGAAGCCGCGCACATACTCAGCGATGAAGTCGGCCTGCTGAAAGCCGATGCCAAGCTTGCCTCGACCGTGCTCCCGAAACAAGAAATGCATTGATGCCGATAGGCGGCTCGATTGCGAGCCGCAGACCAAAAACGTGATCGTGGTCATTCCGCCGTTTTGCCTGACCCTGTCCGGTCAGGCAATTTCATTCAGGCGCCCGCGGCCAGATCCGGTGAGTCGAGCCATTCCCTGACTTGTTGCGCCACCCAGTATCCATCATCCAATGGCAAGTCATGCCCCGCGGCCGGATGCAACCGGATCGGGCAACCCCATTGCCTGGCAAGTGTTTGCGAACATTTCACGTTGACCAGCCGGTCTTGCTGCGCAGCGAGGAATAATGTCGGCACGGAGGGCTTTGTCTGCGCGGCACGATATGAAATGGCGGCCTGCAGCTGGCGCAGGATATTGGACCGGGTGACCGGGCATTCGCGCGCATAGGATATCCACCGTTCCAGCAATTCGACCCGCTGCGGTTCGCTGCGCTCCAGCGTGCTGGTGAGGCGCAGTATCAGCGCTTCGCGCCGGGATACCGAGCCTGAGATCAGGAAGCGCAGCAGGGCCGGGTAATTCGCCGGGCGCAACCGTTGGTAGAAGGGATTGTGCGGCGCCAGGCTGGTATTGATCAGCACCAGCCTGTCGATATCCGCCGGATGCCGGGCACTC
>JAJXUF010000336.1 GCA_021783175.1 Pseudomonadota bacterium | reverse complement strand
ACGGTGAACGATAGTATCGGTTCGCCCTCCGCCTCTTTCATGGCATCGTCGGTTTTCTTTTTCACGAACATCCCGGTGAGGCTGGAGACCAGCCCGCTTGCGCTGGAAGGGACGGGTTCCCGGCTGGAAGATTCGTTTTTCGTTTCCTTGGTGGCGCAGGCGTTGCCTGCCATGTTCCATTCAAGATGGGTCGAGATCGGGTATCCCTTGATCTTTTCCATTTGCCTGCCGGCATCCAGGAAGGCCTTGAGGTCGGCCTGCTTCAGGGAGCTGGCCATATAGGCCGAGATCAATTTGGCGGCATCGGACGGGAGAATTTGCTGCTTGACGGTATTGGCAACAGCTCCGGCATAGGCACGGGCATAACTCTCTTCCATATCCAGAGCATCCCGCATGGAGCGGTTTACCGGTGTGGTCCAGATGTCCATATTCATGGTGCTGGTCGAGTTGCGTGCGGTGTTGTCACGCAACTTGACTACCCAGGCGACCTGGTATTCGTCAGTGTCAAAACCGTTGATGGTTTTTTTCTGTCCGGTCGATTTTACGGTGAAGCTCGTGTTCGCAATCGTCATGGTGCAACCGGATTCATGCTGTGCCTTTGGAGGCTGCTCGGCATCATTCTGTTTGGGGGGCGCCCGTTTTGCGGTTTCGGCGCAGCCTTTCAGGGGACATTCGGTGTATTCCTGCTTTTCGGTATCGAGCTGCCACAGCAAGTTGCGGTCGATGCGAGAAATTTTCGTTCCGGATTTCTTTCCGATCAGATAGCCCGAGAATGTGCCCGTCCCCTTGAACATCGATTCGTCCCGGCGCATGTTGCTGCGGACGTAATTCTGCTCAGTGCTTTCGGTCGGGAAGAAGCCCTTGAGCCCGTTGTTGACGATCTGCCGTTCTATGACGGCGGTGGCGTGGAGCGGGGTATTGTCGATCTCGACCGGCTTCGTGGCGCACCCGGCAAGACCGGCAGCAACGGCAATGGTGCAAAGGGAATGGCGCAACATATCACCTCCTGCTTTGATTTCCGGTATTTGTCGGGGATCAATTGCGACCGGATGGCTAAAGTTTATCAAACCTTACACCAGTTCGTGGCTGAGTTGTTGACTGCATGGTAGCAACGCGTCGGGCGGTTATGACCGCACAGTCATCGGCCTATCCGCGACGGTCGCTGGCGAGCAAGGGCAAGGTGGCGACCAGATCCGCGAAGCGTTGTCCTTGTACAACGACATGGGCCGTGATGCGTGTCGCGGCAAGGTTGCCGTCCTGGGCGAGGATCGCCTCGACGATGCCGGCATGTTCCGCGAACGAGGAGTTCATCCGGTCCCGGACGCGCAGCTGAAGGCGCCGGTACGGCCTCAGTCGCTTGCCCAGGGCGTTCGCCTGTTCTTCCAGGAAGCCGTTATGGCTTGCCGCGTACAGCAGCTGGTGGAACTGTTCGTTCAGCTGATAGTAGGAGTCCGGGTCGTTCGCCTTTTGGGCTGCTTCGCAGGCCTGGTGGGCAGCCATGAGTGCCTGCTGTTCGGGGTGCGTGATACGGCGTGCAGCGAGCCGTCCGCACATGGCTTCCAGTTCGGCCATCACTTCGAACATCTCGTAGAGCCGGTTCTGCGCGATCTCGGCGACGATTGCGCCGCGCCGCGGCCGTATCTCTACCAGGCCCGCGGACGCCAGCTGGCTAAGAGCTACGCGGATCGGCGTTCGCGACACACCAAAGCTGTTTGCCAATTCGGTCTCGTCCAGGCGCATGCCCGGCGGATAGACGCCCGTGACGATGCGTTCCTCGATTTGATCGCCCATTTGCTCCGAGCGCCGTGACGTGCGTTGCTTGCTTTCCATGTTGCTCCTGATGCGGCTGCTAAAAAATTATGGCATTGACAACAATTACCCAGGCAGTCAATATTGCATACATTGTATGATATTTTGTATACAAAGTAATAAATGATTGATTTTGGGTATTAGAGGCTGTTGCTTCAGTAGATTAACTGCCTGCCTGTGTTTCGTTCATACATCAAAGGGAGATTTCCAATGACCATTACTCGTCGCAGCATTCTTCTGTGTTTTGCAGCAGCCTCACTTTGCGCATTGTTCACTCGCCCGGCTCTGGCTGCGGATCCGGTGACCCTCAAGATATCCCACCAATTCCCCGGCGGCACCATCGATGCGGGCGACTTCCGCGACCGGCTGTGCCGCCGTTTCGCAGCGGAGATCGAGAAGCGCAGTGGTGGCGCACTGAAAGGGACTGTCTATGCCGGCTCCTCGCTCATGAAGACCAACGCACAGTTCAGCGCACTGAGGAAAGGCGCGCTGGACATGTCGCTGGTGCCCCTCAACTACGCGGGCGGCGAAGTGCCGGAAACGAATATCGGCCTGATGCCCGGCATGGTCACCTCCTACGAGCAGGCCGCGAAATGGAAGAATGCCGAAGTCGGCAAAGCGTTGTCCGAAGTGCTCGCCAACAAGGGCGTGATCATCGTCAGCTGGATATGGCAGGCGGGTGGTGTGGCAAGCCGCACATCGCCGATCGTCGATCCGTCGGATGCCAAGGGACTGAAGATCCGCGGCGGCAGCAAGGAGATGGACATGGTGCTCAAGGCAGCCGGAGCAGCAGTGCTTGATATGCCTTCGAACGAGATCTATGCCGCGATGCAAACCGGTGCGCTGGATGCCGCGATGACGTCGTCCACCAGCCTGATCTCTTTCCGCCTGGAGGAGGTCGCCAAGCACCTGACCACCGGCCGCGGCAAGACCTACTGGTTCATGCTGGAGCCGCTGATGATCTCCAAGTCGGTTTTCGACCAACTCCCCAAGGCCCAGCAG
>JAJXUF010000335.1 GCA_021783175.1 Pseudomonadota bacterium | reverse complement strand
GGCGGAAGTTGCGCTCCTGGGCCACGGCGACGATGAAGCGCAGTTCGTTGAGTGTCATGACGGTTCCTTTTAAGCCGTCATTCCGGCGCAGGCCGGAATCCAGCGTAGTTATTCAACATGCTTTTGATTTGCCCTGCTTCGCAGGATTTATTCAATCGATTGGATCCCGGCCTGATGGAACTACTAGCCACTCGACTAAGCTGGCAAACAACGCCAGCAAAGTCGCTGGTTATGCGCCGGGATGACCGGATAGACGATTTGAATAATAAATCAACTCGGTTTGAACAATCAATTGGATTGATCAGATGCCAACCTCTACATTGCGTCCGTGGGCAGCAAACCACTTCATTAACCGACAACATAGGAGAGCAACATGAAACGACCGGAAATCAAAACGATCGCCAATCTCGAAGCCGCATTTGCCGGCGAATCGATGGCGCACATCAAGTACCGCTACTTCGCCAAGATAGCACGGGAAGCAGGCGACGAGGAAACCGCCAGAGTCTTTGAGGAGACCGCAAACCAGGAAGTTCAGCATGCGCTGGGCCACCTCGACCTGCTCTATCCAAAGGCCGGGATGAGCACGGAACGCTGCCTGCAGATGGCGATCGAGGGCGAGACCTACGAATACACCGAGATGTACCCCGGTTTCCTGAAGACGGCGCAGCAGGAAGGCGATGCGGCGGCAGCCTCGGAGATCAAGCAACAGATCGCCGAATCGGAAGAACACGCCGCCCTGTTCCAGGCAACGCTGGAAAAGGCAGCCAAGCGCTTCGCGGCACTGGCCAAGGTTGAAGAACGGCACGCCAACCAGTACCGCGCCGCTTTGGCAAAATTGGCGGCTTGATACAAAACAAATCGACAAGGAGAACAAAATGAAAGTTTGGCAATGTGTGGTGTGCGGTTTTATTTACGACGAAAAGGCCGGCATGCCGGAAGAAGGAATCAAGCCCGGCACGGCATGGGCGGACATCCCGGATCACTGGGCATGCCCGGACTGCGGAGTGGCGAAAGCGGATTTCGAGATGGTCGAGGTCTGACTATCTGGCTGGTCCAGGCGTGAAATCCTTTCGACTTGAGCTTGTCGAATGCCATGCGGCTGTTCATGTTTCGACAAGCTCAACACGAACGGAATATATGTTCGAGCCATATCAATAAAAGCAAAGTCCTTAATTAGGAGCAAACATGAATCCCATCGTTGTGCTGGGCAGCGGCCTGGCTGGCTACACTGTCGTCCGCGAACTGCGCAAGCTGAACCGCGACATTCCCATCACGCTGGTGACGCGCGACAACGGCGACTACTACTCCAAGCCCATGCTGTCGAACGCCTTCGCACAGAACAAGGATGCGGCCGGCCTGGTCCTGACGAAAGCAGCCGATATGGCAAAGCAACTCGGCATCGAACTGCTGGTGGAAACCGACGTCCATGCCATCCATCGCGACAGCAAACGACTCGACACCACGTCCGGGATGCTGGAGTACGACAAGCTGGTGCTCGCGCTGGGGGCGGATCCTATCCGCATCCCGTTGCAGGGCGACGCCGCAGATGAGGTGCTATCGGTAAACGATCTTGCGGATTACGCAAAGCTGCGCGCAGCGCTGGGTGCGGCAAAATCCATCGCCATCATGGGCGGCGGGCTCATCGGCTGCGAATTCGCCAACGACCTCGCGGCTGCCGGATATGCCGTCAGCGTGATCGATCCCGGCGCGTATCCGCTTGCAAGCCTGATGCCGGAAAAGGCGGGCAGGCAATTGCTGGAGCCGTTATCCAGGATCGGTGTGACATGGCGCTTTGGTACGTCCGTGCAGAGCGTGAACAAGGCAACATCCGGCTATGCACTGGCCCTCGCCGATGGCGCCACCATACAGGCAGATATCGTGCTCTCCGCCGTCGGCCTGCGCCCGCGCACCCAGCTCGCCCGCGATGCCGGCATCGCCGTCAACCGCGGCATCGTGGTGAATGAACGGCTCTGCACCAGCGACGCATCCATCCATGCCCTGGGCGACTGCGCCGAGATCGACGGAAAGGTGCTTCCTTTTGTCTTACCCATCATGCATGCGGGCCGGGCGTTGGCTCGCATCCTGAACGGCGAAGACGCGAAGGTGGCGTTCCCCGCCATGCCCGTCGTGGTGAAGACCCCTGCGCATCCCGTTGCGGTTTCGCCGGTGGCGCGCGATGCGGTTGGTGTGTGGCAGGAGATGGGGTCGGGGCAGGGCGTGAAGATGGAATTCGTCGACGCGCTGAACAAGCTGACTGGGTTTGTGCTCACGGGCGAATATGCGGGTGAGCGGAACGAGATGGCGAAGAGGCTTGCGGTGTAAGACAGGTTAGCCAGGTAGGGTGGGCAGGTTTCCGTGCCCACGCCGTAGTTGTGTTGCAAATGGTGCGCTACCGCGTGGGCAAACGAAAAAGCTGTTTGCCCACCCTACGTCTTATCGCAGCCAATAATCCCCAACCAACCCCGCAAACACCGCCGCCCCGAACCAGTTGTTATGCAGAAAAGCCGCAAAGCATTTCGCACGGTCTCTTCCCTTGATGAGTTTGTAGTGATGCAGCGCGATCCCCTCTGCAACGATCAGATCGGCAAAGTAAACCAGTCCCAAGCCTTCCATCAATCCAACCACCGCCAGCAACAGCAAGGTAAGGGTGTAACAAACCATCACCGCGATCACGTCGTATTTGCCGAAGAACAGCGCCGAGGAATGGATGCCGAGGTGGATGTCGTCGTTCCTGTCCACCATGGCGTATTCGGTGTCGTAGGCGATGGACCAGAAGATATTGGCGAGCAGCAGCACCCACGCGACGGCAGGCACTTCGCCGAGCTGCGCGGCGA
>JAJXUF010000086.1 GCA_021783175.1 Pseudomonadota bacterium | reverse complement strand
GCCGGCGATGGCGGTGCCGGCTGCCGCCTGAGTACCCGGCTGGTCGAAGGTGACGGCGAGGGTGTTGCTGGTGACGGGGTTGCCGCTCGCGTCGGTTGTGGTGGCGGTCAGGGTGGCGGTATCGGCGCTGCCGGTAGTGCTGGTGTCTATCAACGTAACAGTGACGTGATCCTGACCCGACGGAATGGTGAGGTTGACCGGGCCGTTGGCGAACGGGATGAGGGTCGCACCGGTGGAACACTCGTAGGTGCCTGAGCCTGAGCAGGTAAGTTGATAGGTACTGCCCGGCTGGCCGTAAACAGAAAATGAACAGGTGTTACCTTTTAAAACGCTGGTGGCGGAAGTCGCCGGATTTGAAAGATTGGGAAATAAAGGAGTTGTGCCAGCCGCAATGGCGAGATCGGGCTGTAGTTGTATGCCCAGATAACCCGCCGGTGTCAGTGCCTGCGCAAGATTGAAATCGTTGATGACAATCTGGTCGCCCGCCCCGAGGGCACCTCCGCTGATCGTGAGCGTGCTGATAGCATTTGCGCCACTGATTGCACCGAGCGGAGCGTATTTGTATAGTGTGCCGTCGGCACCTTTCCACACATAAACTGGATTCACAGCCGTTGACGCCGTATCCATTCCGGTGAATTTGATCATTGTGCTCGATGTCGTGAGCAGTTTTTGCCCGACGTAGAGCGAACCAACTCCTCCACCGAGACTGTCGTTGATCGTTTCTGTCGTGTATCCCGTGGTGGGGGCGAGATAAACGAATGTGTCGCTGCCTTTGCCGCCGATCAAAGTATCGTTGCCAGCGCCGCCGATGATGAGGTCTGCGGAAGTATCGGAAGAACGGTTGATGGCACTGCCGTTAAATGGCCCGCTCGGAACGCTGGTGTCAAAGATATTCAGGGCACCAAACGTTGTGCCGTTCCCGTAAACTGTACTCAACTCAGTTTCTGCGGGTTGAAGTTGTGTTGATAGGCTAAGTAATGGACTGTATTTTGTATCGTAAGCAATCATTGTGGCTGAATTCTCGGTGTACATCTGATACACCTGAAGCGCTTCTTGATAAGTGGCGTTGCCAGGATTAACGTATAGTCCAAACTCATTCGCTTCGTTATAACGACGGTTGGCGATGCCCTGACTCTGGTTGCTTCCGCCATTAGAGGCGTAGCGAATCTCATACCACGCCTCAGCGCGATTTCCGGTGGCAAGCGCATTAAGCAATTTCGGTCCGATCAGAGCCTTGGGGCCAGATGTGGCTTCGCTGTTATAGAAAAGCGACATCAGCGCCATGTACTCCTGCGAGTCATGGGGGACTATCGAACCGTTAGCATTCAATATGGCATCGAGCCGAGCTTGCTTCCCGTTGTCGTTAAAGCTATTACCATCGCTTCCAGTAATTGTGAACCCGTTGACGATGCTGAGGACGATAGATTTGGCTTGATCCGTTGATAACTGAAAAATTGCTGTAGAAAATCCTGGAATTGCCTGCAATGCAGCATTAAGTGCATTTTGTAATGTTGTCTCGCTAGCGGAATACGTCGGATTTGTTAAAGACCGAGAGGGGGGCGGAGTGATTGAATTCTTTGGATCTGCAATGATTCCCTCAAACTGGGCGACCAAATCCTGCTGCTGGCTTACTGTCTGCGTTGCGTTAAGCACCCCCAACTGTTGCAACACCAGCGCCATGTATTTTGGTAAGGTCAAATTGACGCCGATTCCTATCGTCGCAATATCAGCGCTGTCTGAATATGGCAACGGTATATCCCCTTCTTCCACCAGTAACATTTGGGGAAATTCATTGTTGTCTAGATAACTTATTCCATTCCCAAGACTATGATCATTGAGCTGCCAGTAGTTCGTGCTCATTTATTACCCTCCTCGGACGTTGTATTTGGCCTGCTCATACGATATTCGCAAACTTGTCTGGTATTACCATCTTTTTGAAGAAATACTGCCAGAGTAATACTATTCTTAGCCTTTTTTTGCTCTCCCCAATATTCGAGAAATGTGTCGAAATAATAGATTCCTTGGTATTCGAAGGTACTCATAGTCCGTCCTCCAATCGGGCGAAATTCCGTAGACATTTCCCCGTTGGGAAGGCGATATCCGCCGCTAGGGTGTCCAAAAATTGCCCTGGTTTTGGGAACATCAATACGGGCACTGTCAGCTGTCATTACGAAGGCTAGTTGCGGTTGACCGCCCTCCGTCGAGAAATGTGTATAGACCATGGGGTGACCGCAGACCCCGGCCGGACTACCATACAACCCATAGCCCTGCCACATCAGGATGTTGTCTGGCATCCCGTCATTATCGATATCCACGGGAGGATCGTAACGCCATACCTTCATCTCGCCATGCAGAAGATAATCTCTCATTGTTGGTATCGAATCTATGCTTGGCCCAACTCCATTACGTTTTAGCATCGCCTCGTAGACATCATCTTCTTCTTTACTTCCTTGTTTACCGATAAGGACGAACTTGTTTACTCTGGGGTAAAGAGCATGCACGGCTTCCGGCGATAGTGGAACACGATTGAGCGACGTGAATCCAGAAACCGTGGATTGTTCTGGACGATCACAATAAGGCGGCTTTTCATATTTTGTGGTATTCAACCGTTCCAGATATGCGTCACACACTGGTGTACCAGCCCCTTTTGTAAGTTGGAAATGATATTGCTGACTTTCTTGTGAATTATCTAAGGTACCCTGTTTGGTCGTCGCATCATCGTCTGATGATTTGGATGTAACTGTCAGTGATGACAACCGCGTTTCATAAGCCAACTTCACACAACCCACCTCGGCACAGCCATTTCGTTCTTTCATCCACTGCTTCTGCGCCTGCTTTATGGAATCAGCCAGCTTCTCATCACGCATTGCAGTTTTGTAGGCTGCGTTCAACTCTTCGTCGAGCTTCGACAACTCGGCATCTCCACAGATGAGTTTCTCAATCTTGGTCGCGGACTTCCCACAATCAAAACTCGCCCCCTGCGCAGGCAGAGCCATCACCAGCAATCCGAACACATACAAGAAGCACTTCACGCCATTCACGGTTTTGCTGTTCATACTGCAATCCTCCATTCCAAATCCTTCACCGAACTTCTGCTTTTCATTTTTTCGAAGTCACGCATGCACCCCACCCTCAGCTTCCTGCCTGGTTGGCTCGCTTGCCTCACTCACCGCACACAACGACCCCTGACCTATCCTCACCATCTCATCCACCAGCAGGTTCCTGGGCATGGCATGGGTGATGAACAGCATCGATACTTTGCCTTTGAGCTGATTGATGGTGGCAGCGAAGTGTTCGGCAGTGTTCGAGTCAAGACTGCTGGTCGCTTCGTCGAAGACGAGTATCTTGGGTTGCTTGATGAGTGCGCGGGCTATGGCCATGCGTTGCTTCTGTCCGCCGGAGAGTCCGACACCGCGTTCGCCGATCTCGGTCTGGTAGCCTTGTGGCAGGGCTTCGATGGCGCTGTGTATCTCGGCCATCTTGCAGGCATGCACGATCTGGTCAAAGGTGGTGTGCGGGTTGGCCATCAGCAGGTTGTCGTAGATGGTGCCGGAGAAAAGGACCGTTTCCTGTGGTACTACACCGAAGTAATGGCGTAGTTCGTTCGCAGAAAGATAGCGGATGTCGTTGCCGTCGATCTTGATGGTGCCGCTGGCGGGCTGGTAGAAGCCTTGTAGGAGTTTGGTGAGCGTGCTCTTGCCTGATCCGGATGGTCCCATGATGGCTACGACCTTGCCGGGGGCGACTTTGAGATTGAAATTCTGGTAGAGGAAAGGTCTATCCTCGGCATAGCGGAAGCTCAACGCTTCGATATCGATCTGACCTTTGCCTTCGCGCATGCGGCTGGGCAAGACTGAGTACGGCTCCATCGGGGCGTTCATGATGTCGCCCAGGCGCTGCACGGACATATTGGCCTGCTGGAACTGCTGCCACAGCCCCACCAGCCGCAACATGGGTTGCGACACTTTGCTGGCATACATCTGGAAGGCGATGAGCATGCCGATGGAGAAATCGCTGTTGTTCATCACGGTATAGGCACCTACGACCAGGATGAGCAGTGTCATCAGTTGCTCGAGGCCGTTGGAGACGACGTTGTAGGTATTGCCGATCTGGCGCACGCCGAAGCCGGAGCGCAGGTATTCGGCGAGGTAGTCGCTGTAGCGGGCATTGAGCTGGGGTTCCATCTGCAGGCTCTTGACGGTTTCAAGACCCGATACATATTCAGTGGTAAACGCCTGGTTGCGCGCACCCAACATGAATTGTTCGTTCAGTTTGGTTCTGAACATCGGCGCGACGATGAAACTCATGATCGTGATCACCCCCATGATGGCCAGCGCGATGCAGGTGAGCGTGACGTTGTAGTAGAACATCATGGCCAGGAAGATGATCAGGAACGGGAAATCCAGCACCAGCGTGACGGCGGCGCTGGCGATAAATTCGCGTATGGTTTCCACGCCGTACAGGCGGGCGGCGATGACACCCGTCGGGCGCTGTTCGAAGTAGCGCGGCGGGAGCTTGAACAGGTGTTCAAACACGGCGTGGCCCAGCACGGCATCGACGCGGTTGCCGGTGTGCAGGACAAGGTATTGGCGCACCCAGGATAGCAAGGCGGAGAACACCATGAATACGGCCAGCGCGATGGCGATCACGATGAGGGTGCTTTGGGTGCGGTGAACGACAACCTTGTCGATGATCACTTGGGTGAACAGCGGCGTCACCAGCCCCAGCAGTTGGATGATGAGGGAGGCGATCAGTACGTCGCGCCAGATGCGTTTGTGCTTGAGCAGTTCGGGGATGAACCAGTTGAAACCGAACGCGGCCTGTTTGTTCATTGCGCCGTCTGGATCCTTGATGCCTTGAGTTTCGAGTGCCAATTGAAAGGCCGTGCCTGCAAAACGTTCAGCAAACTCCGCGTGCGTTATCAGCCTGGGAGTATTGGTTCCTGCCTCGAACAAGGTCACATTGTCCTGTTCGACCTTGAAGACGATGGCAGGGCGAACCTTGCGGATAGGAGTCTCCTGTTCAGGTGCCTTATCCGCTGCGAGAGGATTCTCTTCTGCCTTCTGTTCGTGATTGGCGGAGGTCTCGGTTGGCGTTGCTGCAAGCTCGGCCTGAGCGGCGGCCATTTCCGAAGCAACGACCGGTTGTTCCAGAGAAACTGGGCCATACATAACAACAAGACATGGCAGATTGAAATCGGCAACTGCCCTGCTATCGCAGTCGCGGCGTTTGATCTTGAATCCCAGAGCACGCGCAGCATGGACGAAGAAATCCGAGGTATAGGGCGGCGGAAATTGCTTGGCCAGCAGTTCGGCATCGAAGGGCTTGCGGTTCAGGGCGCAGAAGCTGCCCATGGTCCAGACGACGTCTTCAAGTGCAAATGCGAACGTGGGTGGGTGACGGGAGGGTTCCCGCGACAGGCTGCCGGATACGATTTTGAGCAGGCGACGAGGCATCAGATCGATGCTCCGCGGGCATAGCAGTTCGCACGAGTGACTCTAATGGCTTTCACCATGGGCGCTTCCCTCGACAAGTATTCTATTTTTTTGCATCTTTTACGATGCGCTTGCCGTAGGAATAAACCACTGGCTGGCGTCGGAACCAAACCGTACCCAAACGTATCTGTAATAGCAACGTGAAAAAAGGTCTATACCTTTCTATATATCGTGGCTGCAAATACGCGGAAAAATAGCGAGCGACAAAGCTTACGCAGATATATATCTCTATATATCTCGCTATCATTCCCGATTAATTTGCAGGGGAACCCATCGCATATGGCAGAGGTATGTAAGATTCCTGTTACATTCCAATGAGCTACACAGCTCAACCGAACCTTCCGGATCTAAACTCATCGTTGGCCTGATAAACAAACCGTTCGAACAGCTTCCGCTTTCCTGACAATCGATGCGCGGTGTAAAGTGCCGCCCCATGAAAATTCTCTTCGTCCACCAGAACTTCCCCGGCCAGTATCTGCATCTCGCACGTCACTTGGGTTCTCAGCCCGGAAATGAGATCGTGTTCATCACGCAACGCAGCGATGCGACGCTGCCGGGAGTCAAGAACATCGTCTACAAGCCGCACCGCGGCGTCACGCAGAGCCAGCACCATTATCTCGTCGATACCGAGGCCGGATTGCTGAACGCCCAGGCGGTGGCGCGCGTCGCGCTGGATTTGAAACAGTCCGGCTTTGTCCCGGATGTGATGCTGGGGCACAACGGCTGGGGCGAGACCTGGTATCTGAAGGATGTTTACCCGGGCACGCCGCTGATCGGCTATTTCGAATTCTTTTATCGATTCCTGGGCGCGGACGTCGGTTTCGATCCTGACGAGCCGCAGATCTTCGATACCGCACCGCGGATACGCACCAAGAATCTGGGCAACCTGATTGGCTTGGATGCGGCGGATATGGGGCAGACGCCGACCCAATGGCAGCGTTCATGTTATCCCGCCGGATATCAACACAAGCTCCATGTGACGCATGAGGGGATCGATACCGAGTTGGTGAAACCCGATCCGCACGCGCGGTTGAGTTTGCCGGAACTGGGTATCGAGCTCAGGCGCGACGACGAGGTGGTGACCTATGTCGCACGGAATCTGGAGCCGTATCGAGGTTTTCCTCAATTCATGCGCAGCCTGCCCGCGATCCTGGAACAGCGGCCGAACGCGCGGGTGTTGATCGTGGGTGGCGACGAGGTGAGTTACGGCCATCGGCTGCCGGACGGACAGACCCACAAGCAGCGCATGTTGGCTGAGTTAGGCTCTTCACTGGATAGGAAGCGGGTGCACTTCCTGGGCAAGGTGCCGTATTCGGTGTTCCTGAAGATACTGCAGGTATCCAGGGTGCACGTCTATCTGACTTTCCCGTTCGTGCTGTCGTGGTCGATGCTGGAGGCGATGTCGGCCGGATGCCTCGTGGTCGGGTCGAGAACGGCGCCTGTCGAGGAATTGATACGGGACGGCGAGAACGGCTTACTGGTGGATTTCTTCAATCCGACTGCGATCGCGGAGCGCGTTGTCGAGGTATTGGCGGCAGGCCGCGAAGATTATGCCGATATCCGACAAGCTGCGCGGCACACGATCGTCGAGAATTACGACCTCAAGACGATCTGTCTGCCCGCGCAGTTGCAGTTGCTGGAACGGGCCAGGGGCCAGTGAGGCGGTTCAAGCCCCACCTGGGTAGAGAGCTCAGCCTTGAGGTGCAGTAATAGACAGTGCGCCCGAACGCTTGAGCGCGCGCCACGGTGCGATATACAGCGAATTCAATATCCACATCACGCCGTAGCTGACCCCGACAACGGCAATCTCGCCCAATGCCTGCTTCCAGGCGGGTGCCGTAGAAAATGCGATTTGCAGTCCCAGCAGCAGATACATAAAACCGAACAAGGCCAACTGCATCCAGCCCACCAGCGGCATCAGTCGGGCCGGTTTGATCTTTACTTCATTTCCCTTGATGACGAGATGACCGGAATGGTGTAGCCAGCGGATTTCCCGGTCGGTCAGGTCGAGCTTGTTCTCGATTTCCAGCACCTGTTTGCGCACTACCATAGGCTGTTCGAAGCCAAAGCGCTGGCGAAACATTTCCACATTATTCAGGGCCTGCGCATCCAGTTTCGCCTTGGGCCAGGTTGCCAGAATCAGCTTCATGGAACCGGAAACCATATATTCGTGATGCTCGTTATAGGTGTGTCCGGCATTGCGCTCGATCGGTGCAAGATTCATCTGGACGGTTTCAGGTGTATTGTTGTTTTCCGGCATGGCAAAACTTCCTTTCGATTTTTGGGGTTGGAAAGTTTGGCGTGAATGGGGTGAGAGACTATTTCTCGTTGTAAGTGTGACCCGCATTCCGTTGCACAGGACTCAGGTTGATCTGGACGGTCACGCCGGACGCGCGCGCAAGCGTTGCAAGTTTGTCGATGGGTTTTCTGGCCTCGAAATGCGCAATCGCCGCGGCAAGCAGGTTGCGCCGTTGCGCATCGGAATCGTCTGTCCACAAATGGCCGTTGTACAGCTCGGTGGCCAGATCGAAGTCACTGTCTTCCGGCGCGATGCGATCCAGGAATGCGCCTAGTGCGGGATCGGCAGCCGCTTCCTGCAGTTTTCCCTCGCGTATCAATAACAGCAATGCTGTTGCCGTTGGATCGGCATCGATCACGGCAGTCCGTGCCACGGCGATTTGCAGGCGGATGGCGCGCAGTAATTCCAGATCGATACCGCTGCCGCCGTGCATCGTACCTTCGCCAGTCAGCAACCAATCGATGGAAACGCCAAACACCGTGCGCAAAGCGTGCAGAAAGTCGGCACCGGGCTTTTTGACGCCGCGTGCCGCATCGCTGACAAAGCCCGCCGAAGCGCCCAGCCGCCGGGCGAATTCTGACTGGCTAAGCCCCGTCTGGCTGATCACCAGTGCCAGACGCGTAGCGAGGCTGTCAGCATCGGGGATTTTGAAATAGGCTTGATTGCTCATTCTCTGTGAGTGTATAGTTATCTCTAAGGAGAACTTGTTTGTTAAATTAGAGATAGATTACTCGTGATTAGGCAGCTTGTCACCCCCAATAACCTTATGGATGCCATCGAAATCATTTATCAGCTGCGCCGCCTCGGCAAATCGCAAGCCCAGCTTGCCCGCGACCTGGGCGTTTCGGGCGGGGTGGTCAACAACGTGATCCATGACCGGATCACGGCGCATGCAGTCGCCACGCACATTGCCGCATTGCTGGGCCTCGAAGTGGGAGAGGTCTGGCCGGACAGATATGTCTTCAAGCCGCGCGGGGTGGCCGCGAATCGCGGCAAGGCAAACTGTTCGCATAGCGCGGATGGAGGTGCGACATGAGATAAGCCGTCGACCTGAAATCATAGGCCGAGAAAAGCAAAGGGTTCGGAGCGATTGCGCCGAACCCTTTTTGAATATGCTTGAAATGGGGATTTCGCTGCGTATTCTGCGGTTTCTCATGCCCGCCTGTCAAGGCTGGCAGCCTGTATTTTTTCCCAATTTAAAAATCTGATCGCGGCGCGAGGGTGACGCACGTCAGTACGACTTGGAGAAATCGGCCAGCACACGGACATCCGGCATTCCGGATGAGCACGCCGACCTTGCAAACATGAGTAACAGGAGAATCGATATGAGACAAATCCGGCAGGTGCTGCGACTGCACCATGAGTCCTGCCAAAGCATCCGGGCCATCGCCAGAAGCCTGGGAGTGTCGCGCGACGCGGTGACGGACTACCTTACGCGCGCAGCGGCAGCCAGGCTGCGCTGGCCGCTGCCCCCAGACATGGACGATGCTGCGCTTGAGCAGAGGCTCTTTCCGCCCCGCGCCATCAAGAACATCCTCAGAAAACCCGAGCCTGACTGGGTCGTGGTTCATGAGGAATTGAAACGCAAGGGAGCGACCTTGCAGGTGCTGCACGAGGAGTATCTGGCCGAACATCCCGATGGCGTCAATTACAGCCTGTTTTGCCAGCGACACCGGGAATTCAGAAAGACCCTGAAAATCCAGATGCGCCAGACTTATGTGGCCGGCGACCGGGTGTTTGTCGACTACGCCGGCCCGACCATGCCCATCTTTGAGCAGGCATCTGGCAATACGCTTCACGCGCAGATATTTGTTGGCGTTCTCGGAGCATCCAACTATATATATGCGGAGGCGCATTGGTCGCAAAAACTGCCCGACTGGCTCGCGGCACACGTTCGGATGTTCGAGTATTTCGGCGGGACACCCAATGTCGTAGTCTGTGACAACCTCAAGTCGGCCGTCATCAAGGCCAGCCGGACTGAACCGGTGATCAACGCCACTTACCAGAACATGGCCGACCACTACGGCACGGTCATATTGCCCGCGCGTGCGCGCAAGCCCAAAGACAAATCGAAGGCGGAAAACGGCGTATTGATCATTGAACGCTGGATCCTGTTCCGGTTGCGCAAGCGGGTGTTCAATAGCCTTGGAGAATTGAACGAGGCGATACGGTTGCTGTTGATCGAGGTCAATTCCCGTCCCTTCAAGAAATTGCCCGGTAACCGCCAAAGCGCTTTCGAGTCCATCGACAAGCCGGCATTGATGCCTTTGCCAAATGCTCGATATGAGTATGCCGAGTTTCGCAAGGTACGCGTCGG
Organism: Pseudomonadota bacterium; assembly: GCA_021783175.1. Next base: position 2,705 of record JAJXUF010000086.1, on the reverse strand, counting down.
GCTGGATTACATGGTCGAGGTGGATGGTCGACCTTACAGCGTTCCCGATGCGCTACGCGGTCGTGAGGTGGAGTTGCGGCTGACCGCCACGACTGTGGAAATACTTTATAAAGGGCAGCGGGTGGCCAGCCATGTTCGTGAAGCTGGCGCCAAGCCGTCCATCGAGCCACTGCACATGACAGACGCACATCGCCACTTCGGGCTGTGGAATGCAGCCGATTCGCTGGAATGGGCACAGCAGGCCGGTGCGCAGGTACATGGATTCCTGCAGTTGCTGTTGGCGGCGGCGCGCGCGCATGAGCATGGCTACCGCGCCACGATTGGCATGAAGAAACTGGCAGGCGACTTTGGTAACGAACGGCTGAATGCCGCATGCCAGCGTGGCATTGAGATCGGCGCAACGACGCTATCCAGTATTCGTTCGATCCTGCGCAATGGGTTGGATCAGCAACCCTCCGAAAAGACAACCAGCCTGGAAGCGGATTTTGAGCACCCCAATGTGCGCGGTTCCGATTACTACCACTAAACGAAAGGAAAAATGCAATGATGACGCAAGACACGATACGGAAACTGAACGAGATGAAGTTGTTTGGCATGGCCCATGGCTTTGAGAACCAAACGGCCAGTGCGGGTGCGATGCACTTGAGTTTCGAGGAACGCTTCGGGTTGCTGGTCGATCAGGAGGCGACTTATCGCGACAACCGGCGGCTCATGAGTTTGTTACGCAGTGCCAAGTTGCGCGAAAACGCCTGCATCGAAGACATCGACTATCGCGTGGGACGCGGGCTGGATCGTAGTGAAGTGGCATCACTGGCATTGTGCAACTGGATCGGGCATGGCACCAACCTGATCATTACCGGGCCGACTGGCGGCGGGAAGACTTGGCTGGGATGCGCATTGGGCAATCAGGCATGCCGGTTGGGACTGTCAGTGTCGTTTCAACGCCTTCCGCTGCTGCTGGAGGATCTGGCGGTATCGCATGGGGACGGTAGTTTCCGCAAAAGGCTCACGCAGCTCGCCAAAGTCGATTTGCTGATTCTCGACGACTTCGGCATGGCAACGCTCAATGCGGTTGGACGCAATGATCTGCTGGAGGTGATCGAACAGCGTTGCGGCAATCGTTCGACATTGATCACGAGTCAATTGCCGGTGAACCGGTGGCACGACTATTTGAGTGGTGGCAATCCAACGGTGGCGGATGCGATCCTGGATCGGCTGGTCAGCGGAGCAAACCGGATTGAGCTCAAGGGGGAATCGATGAGGAAGACGCGTGCCAAGAATAAAACCGGCGGCGCCTGAAAATTGAATACTGATCAGACTACCAAGGAATCCAAGATGCATGATGCCTCCAAGAAAAATCCACTGTTACCGTCCGATTTGCCGCATCTCTCTGATGCGGCTGCCGTTGAAGTGCTCGATTTCCTTCATGAGTTGATCTTCCGGTTCGAGGCGCATTACGCGGCACAGATTCGCCGACATTACGATCAGCAAAGACAGGACGATTGCCGTTCACAAATCCCAACCATGCGCCATCGCAAGCCGCCAATCTGACATTAGTGGAATTGTGATCGCTTGATGAACCCGCCCACGTGGCGGGTTTATATCGTTATGAGTGGCGGTTTTGCGATTGGAATCGGTGGCCGACTTTGGATCGTTATAGGTGGCGGGTTTGCTATCGTTTTGGGTGGCGCTTTTGGTATCGTTTTCAGTGGCGGGTTTGGGGTGTAATACGCATACCACAGAAGGCCAGAAACTGTTGCCGGCGGCGCAGAGCATGGCCGAGTGGGCAAATGAGGCAGAACTCAGGGTGAAGAAACAGACCTACTTGCCGGAAGGAAAAGTGCGCATTGCGGCACCGCCCGGCATTGCGTATGAAGTGGTCGCCCCGTTGGCTGCCAAGATACGTCGACAATGCCCGCAGATACAGATAGAGGTCTTGTCGGCCGTGGAAGTTTTAAACCTGGGGCGTGGAGAGGCCGACTTGTCGTTACGCTCTGAAAAACCTACCGATACCGACCTGGTGTGCGTGGATGAGATTACCAGCATCATGCGTGTGTACACCAGTAAAACCTATGCTTTGCAGCTACCGCTGCGTCCCGTCCTCGCCGACCTGGACTGGATATGTTGGGCTGCGCCTTACGATGAATTGCGCAGCAATCAGGAACTGAGGGCGGCGATACCCAACTTCAAACCCGTATTCACATCTGACGATTACATCGTGCAGATCGCGGCCTGCAAGGCGGGTGTGGGCGCAATGGTCCTGCCGCAGGTCTTGCACCATTACACAGGCCTGGACGAATTACAGGAACTGCAGGAACTCAATATCGATTTAGGTCCTGATGCGGTCGGCAGTCTGTATCTCGTGTGCCATAAACGCCACCATCGTCTGCCCAAGGTGCAATTGGTGATGGATTTCATTTCCAGAGAGTTTGCCGGCTTGCGCTAGATTCACTTTCATCTTTGAAGCACAACGCAAAATCCTGCTTTCAACGTGAAGCTCCTACGAAGTCCACCAAATCGGTTAAGTTCTTTCCCATCGAGTCCGGCACGACACCAAGTCTTTCCATGGGAAGATTAAGGCGATTAACCCAGAAAGTTGGGTAACCAAATGCCTTTGCCCCCGCAGCATCCCATCCGGCAAAAGGTACGAAAAGAATCTCCTCGCGTTTCAGGTTAAACGCATCGATCGCCATCTGGTAAGCGCG
>JAJXUF010000085.1 GCA_021783175.1 Pseudomonadota bacterium | reverse complement strand
AAGCCATGATGCTGAGCCGGTGGGCGAGCAGGAGCGAGGATAATTTTCGGTGTGGGCGGCTGTATTCGCTGCGCGACGACACACCGATATCCTGTCCCGGCTCGTCGAAGCCGTAGATCAAGCAGGTCGATGGACCGACTGGCAAATGGAATGCATGCCGGACATCTTGCTAGTTAATATAGCCCGGCTCCGAACCGGCTGGTTGCGGGCGCAGTAACGCGTTGCGAGCCTCCCATTCCTGGGCAGGATCTAGTGGTTCGAGAAAATGTGTCTTGCCTCCCATATGCACGGCTATCGGAACGCCTCCGCGAAACAGAATGCGATTAGTCGCTAGGGCCGGGACGCGCATCCCCGGAGTAATTATGCCGAGGACATTCAGAGGGTCCGACGCGCTTACCGTCACAAGACGGGCGGTCGCGGGCTTGCGCCGCAGTTTGCGCAAATTTTCCACGGCTTCCGGCAATGCATATTGCTCCCCAGAAAAGCCGTTGACGAATCGGCCACCGCGAATCTCGCCGCGCGCCTCAAGCTGCCGGTAGACGCGCAGCAATTGGTACCACGGAGGTAGCCATGCGCCCTCACGCTCGAGCATGCGTTTGAAAATCACCCCATAGCGGTGCAACAGAACGCGCGCGATGTGTTCGATTGCCGTATCAGTCACTTCTGCCGCCTGTGCCGTCACTACCGCGGCCTGTGGTTGCAAAAGCGCCCAGCGGCCGGCGTCCTCTATACCGAAACGAGCAGCATGCCGGCGTTTCTGCCGATTGCGGCGTCGATCCGGAGATATCAGTAGCGCGCGCAGGCCGCTGAAGCTGTCGGAGTTAACCACACCGGCGGCGACTAGTTCGCCCAATGCACTTTCAGCCTGACTTGTGAGTAATCCGCTGGAATGCACTATCTCGTCAAAAAATGATGCACCATGCGTGCGCAGATAGTCGGTCAGGGCCTGTCCTTGTGCTGAAAGTCGCACGCCATTGCGCTCCTTTTCCAACTGCGTATACCAGACTTCGAGATGTCGGCGAGTGAGCAGTGCAATTGGCGTGCTGCGCACAGGCGCAGCGGCCCGCTTCCTTCCAGAAATCGTACGCGGCGGCGCAAAACGCCCCCATACGACGCGACCGGAAAGGCACAAGCTGTCTAGCCATTGTGGATCGTATTGTTGCATTCGGCCAGGCAATATATCCGACTCCCATGCGCTGCATGCCGCCTCAAAGCCTTCAAGTTGTTCGAGGATAGCAGCGAGAGCCTGTGGGCCCTCAGGTTGCAGGCCGTCCCCGAGCCCATGCCATTCCAAAAGGAAGCGCAGAAAGTTGCTTGCGCTAGCCGGCTCAATATCAGCGCGAAGTTTCTTTATTGTGTAGCGGTGAATGCGCGCAAGGAGGCGACGTTCGCACCACTCTGTCATGCCGACGCGCAGGTCAGGCGTAAACCGACCGCGCAAAGCAAAGCCTTCCGTCTCCAGTTTCAGGAGCGCATGTTCGGTAGCTACTTCGTCGCAACCGGTTTTGCGCGCAAGAGCCGAGACGGAGATAGGCCCGAGCCCTTGAAGGCGGCCGCGCATTAATTCGGTGAATGCCTGTTCGTGTGTCCAGACGCGTAGCGCGAATTTCGGCGGCACGTCGGTTTTCGGATCAACATGGCCACCGGGAAAAACGGCTAGCAGCATCGGCAATTGTTCGGTTGCTACCCAAAGTGTTCCACCGGTCGAGTGCAGCCGCGCAGCGCGCCCGGTTGAAATAAGGGTCGCAAAATGCCTCTCCCAGCTGTTTGCCGCGCCTTCGTCCTCCGCTATCGCTCCGAGCAGCATCAGTGCGTCATGCAGTTCATCGGGGCTGCTTGCCACGGGCCAGGCTTCGTCGCGCACGCGCCGAATGGCCTCGGCATCAAGTTGCCCAAAGTCCGCCGCGCTCGCAGGATCAAGCCAACGCCGGTTCATAACCGCCTGAGTGCGTCTTTCTTCGAGTGGTGCGTCGTCGAGAAACGCGTATGGTTTCGCGTTCAGGATTTCCCGGGCGAGCGGGGAAGGTAACGGCAGATCGCGCGCAACGAGGCAGATGGCGCCGCTTTCTATGGAGCACAGCAAGGCAACCAGACCGTCAAGGTCCATAGCGTCATGCAGGCAGTCGAGAATTGTCTGGTTCACTAAAGGATGATCAGGTACTTCACGATCGCCAACAATGTTTTCGGCGCAGGCAATCTGGTCGGGAAAAACAACTGCGACCAGGTCTTCTGCCTGCATGCGCTGCAGTTGCGGTGGATTTTTGCGCCCGCCTTGAAAACGCTTGATAGCAAGCGCGGTCGTGGCATTCCAGCGCCACCGGGTTGTGAACAGTGGCGCAGCCAATAATGCTTGTATCAGGACATCGCGAACGCTACTACTGTGCAGATAGTGCCCGACCTCGTCCAGCGAAAAGCTATGGGTCTCGCCTAACGACAGTACTATCGCATCATCCGTTGCCGCTGCCTGCAGTTCAAAATTGAATTTGCGGCAGAAGCGCTTGCGCAAAGCAATCCCCCATGCGCGATTGATGCGGCTGCCAAATGGAGTATGGATAACCAACTGCATGCCACCGCTCTCATCGAAAAAGCGCTCAAGAACGATCGTCTGCTGTGTCGGAATTGTGCCAAGCACGCCCTTGGCGGCGCCAAGGTATTGCGTAATCTGGTCGGCAGCGTTCTTTGTCAGACCGGTTTCCGTCATCAATTGAAAGCTTGCATGGGCCAGCCCGTCTGGGTCGAGGTTGGCCAATGTCTTGGCGACATAGTCGCGCAGACGAGACACTGCTGCCGAAAGTTCGTCACTGCGACTCGGAGCTTCCCCGAGCCAGAATGGAATGGTGGGCAGTTGACCGTTTGCATCTTCCACATGTACCCGGCCAAGTTCTGTTTTGAGAATTCGATATGACATATTGCCCAGCTGAAAGATGTCGCCAACCATGCTCTCGACGGCAAAATCCTCGTTCAAAGTACCGATGAAAACGTCGGAGGGGGCGAGAAGCACCTGGTAATCAGCGTTGTCGGGAATGGCGCCACCGCAGGTAAGCGCTGTCAGTCGCGCTCCGCGGCGCGCACGCAGGCGATGATTGACTGCGTCGTGGTGTAAATAGGCGGCGCGTCGCCCGCGGCGCGTGCTGAAACCGTCAGCAAGCATGCACGTGATCGCGTCGAACTCGACACGCGTCAGGCAACGATAGGGGTAGGCACAACGCATGCGCTCATACAGCTCGGTTTCATTCCAATCCCGTGCCGCTACTTCGGCGACAATCTGCTGCGCCAGCACGTCGAGCGGTTTCTGCGGAATGTTCAGCTGGTCGAGTTCGCCAAGGCGCGCTGCCTGCAGCAGCGCTGCGCATTCCACGAGCTCATCGCGACTGAGCGGAAAAAGCCGCCCGCGTGGAGTCTTATTAAGAGAATGTCCGGAGCGTCCGACACGTTGCAGGAATGCAGAAATGGAACGTGGCGATCCAATTTGGCAAACCAGATCAATATCGCCGATGTCGATGCCGAGTTCGAGCGAAGCTGTTGCGACAATCGCTTTGAGGCTGCCTGCCTTAAGCTGTTGCTCTGCCGCAAGGCGCTGCTCCTTTGCCATACTGCCGTGGTGCGACGCTACGTGCTCCTTGCCTAGGCGTTCGCCCAGGTGGCGGGTTACTCTTTCGGCCATGCGCCTGGTATTGACGAAAACCAGGGTCGTTCGGTGGCTTCCGATAAGCATGGCCAGGCGATCGTAGATCTCGTCCCAGACTTCCGTCGACATCACCGCCTCTAGCGGTGTGTCGGGCAATTCGAGGGCTAGATCGCGTTCGCGCCAATGACCCGTATCGACTATCACGCAGTCTTCCGCATCGCCTCCGGTGAGGAAGCGCGCCACTTCGGCAATCGGGTTTTGGGTAGCAGACAGACCAATGCGCAGAAATGGCTGCGCCGCAAGTGCAGTCAGTCGTTCCAAGGACAAGCTCAAGTGCGCACCGCGTTTGGTGCCGGCAATAGCGTGTATTTCATCGACAATAACGCTACGCACTGTCTTCAGCATGCTGCGCCCGGAGTTGCTGGTTAGCATCAAGTACAGAGATTCGGGCGTGGTGACCAGAATATGCGGTGGGCGCTTGCTCATCGCTGTGCGTTCTGCTGGAGTTGTGTCTCCGGTTCGAACCTGGGCGCGGATTTGCACGCTGTCTGCCCCTAGGGACTCAAGTTGCCGTGCAATTCCAGCCAGCGGGCAGCGCAGGTTGCGTTCGATATCGTTGGAAAGCGCCTTGAGCGGCGACACGTATAGGATCTGGGTTGCATCCTCCAGTTCACCGGCAACCGCTTGGCGCACGAGCATATCGATAGCCGCAAGAAACGCGGCTAGGGTTTTTCCCGAGCCGGTAGGGGCCGCGATCAGCGTGTTGCGACCACTGTAAATAGCTGGCCACACCATCTGTTGCGGCGGCGTCGGTTCGGCAAACTCGCCAGCGAACCAGGCCCGCACTGCGGGGTGGAAAAGGTCGAGACTCATTGCAACAGATTATCACGCCGAACCTGAACGCGCTTACCCCGTTGCGGCAAGCGGGCGTTCGCCCCGGACCGCCAGTCGGGTGTTTCCTGAGCGGGTGGTTTCAGGCGACATATTTCGCTAGCATGGGGTAAAACGCGAAATGGGTCTGCCGGCGAGTACAAAGCCAGAGCGAGAGAGCCATGCCACTACCGGATTACCGCGGCGGCAGCATAGTCAACCTCATGGCAACCCTGGTAATGGCGCTGGGCGGAGGGGGTGTCGACTACCCCATGCTCACGACGCTGGAACCGGCAGCCATTGCCAAACGGCGGCATGTGCTGTTGCTAGTCATCGATGGTCTTGGTTACGAACACCTGGCGCAGACGGTGGCCGGAAACACACTACGGCGCGGTCTGCGAGCAAGCATGACGTCGGTATTTCCATCGACGACGGCAACCGCCATCACAACGTTTCTTACAGCAACTGCCCCGCAGCAGCATGGTCTTACGGGATGGTTCACCTATTTTAGTGAACTCGGCAGCGTTATCGCCGTCTTGCCGTTTCAAGACCGGCACGGTGGGCCGGGTTTGGAGCGGAATGGGATTGATGCCGGTCGTCTCTTCGATCACAAGCCCGTGTTTGACCGCATACCCCGCCGATCTTGCGTAGTGGCTCCCGAGCGCATTATTGATTCGGCTTTCAACGTGGCACATAGCGGCGGTGCGCTACGGCGTGGCTATACCACTTTGCCCCAATTCTTTGACATAATCGATAAGTGCATGAATTGCAGTACGGAGCCGACTTTCACCTATGCATACTGGCCGCATCTCGACAGGCTGGCGCACGAACATGGAATTGCCAGTACACAAGTGGAGATGCATCTCGACGAACTTGATGCGGGCTTTTCCGTTTTCATCAACTCTGTGCGCGGCCGCGATTCAATCGTCATCGTCACTGGTGATCATGGATTCATCGACACTACACCAGAAGCTTTGGTTTCGCTCGACGCGCACCCGGCACTGGCCGAAACGCTGCTTCTTCCGCTGTGCGGCGAACAGCGCGCGGCCTTCTGTTACGTGCATCCGGATAGGTGCACGCTTTTTGAAGACTACGTCGCGACGCACCTGGCGCGCGAGGCCACGTTGCTGCGAAGCGAACAGGTCCTGCGAGACGGCTACTTTGGCGTCGGCGTCCCGCACCCGCGTTTGCGGGATCGGATCGGTCATTATGTTTTACTGATGAACCATAATTTTGTGATCAAAGACTGGATAGTCGGCGAGCATCGATACGCCCATGTCGGGGTTCACGGTGGAGTGAGTAATCAGGAAATGTTCGTTCCGCTGATAGTCGTCGAACCTTAAACCAACTTATGCGGGACGTTCAGATCATTGTCTGGCACATTGTCGATTTGGCCAAGTGCGCAATCCATTACAAGGAATACTTAGCCGACCGTACACGGATAACGCGGGCCGTTTTTCTTGGCGATGTACTATCTGGTCTTTTATCCGCAACATCCGTAGCATACGGAACGTAACGGAGGTTATTTCGACTGGTCCGGAAACGCTGGTGATGGGGGTGAGTAATGTATACGCACATCTTAGTTCCGCATGACGGCAGTGATACGGCCAACAATGCTTTACAGGAGGCGATCCGCCTTGCCAGAAGTGAGGGCGGCAGCCTGCGCATCATTTACGTTGCAGACTCGGCGACCTATCTGTGGGACGCTGAGTTCACACCGATCGACCTGAAACAGATTCAGGAATCAGTTAGGCGTTTTGCTCAAGGTGTGCTTGAGCGCGCGCAGCACGCTGCGCGTGATGCAGGAATCGAAGCGCAAACGCGCTTCATCGAAATCGATCGCCTCGGTCAGCGCGTTGCCACCATGATTGTCGCAGAAGCGCGCGAGTGGCCCGCCGATTTGATCATTATCGGTACTCATGGACGGCGCGGCCTAGATCATCTTTTGATGGGCAGCGTCGCGGAAGGTGTCGTGCGCACCGCACCGGTTCCGGTATTGCTGGTACGCGGAAAGTAAGCCGACGGTTCGCCGCCAGAATGGATGGCGCTCACGTCCCGGTATCGTGCTTTCCCGAGGCCACCCAGGCTGCTTGTGGACCTTCGTTTCCTTGTTCTTCGGAATAGATTACCTCGGTTCCGACATCAAGCTTGCCGAAATCCAGATCGCGCAGGCAATTGCGATGAAAATAAATGTCGCGGTTGTCGGGCGTTCTCAGGAAGCCGCATTCCTGTGCCGGAAACATGCGAAATACGCGGGCATGACGCGCCACGTCGTGGATTTTTACCTCCCCACGAATGCGTTGTCCATGGTTTTGGAGCATTCGCTTGGCGGCATCGAAGGCGTCGCGGATTGCTACGTAGACGTCTTCGCGGTCGCCCCGTTCTGTCGGATCGCGTCCAATCGCAATCTCGTCACCCGGCACGGTGACATCGATTCGCACCTGATAGTGTTTCCCCTGATGTTTGTGACGATGAGTCGCTTCTATCACGACGTGACAGCGCAAGATGTTGTCAGATATCTGTTCGAGTTTTTCCGCCCTCTTACGTATGGCAGCTTCGATTGCGTCGGAATGGGGCATATCGCGTAGCGTAATCTGCAGTGGAGCTTTCATGGCTATATCCCTGTTTGTAGTGGCGCAGCGTTTGCTTCTGCGGCAGTTTCATTTGCCATAGCAGGAACCCTTGCGTACCCAGATACCCCGTTCTTCGCAGTGCAGTAACTCGGCACCGCTGCAGATGTAGTCGCCAATACGGTAACCGAGATCGTTGAAATAGCACAGGCTGCTTTCCACGTCGAATTCGTACGTACTGGAATCCTGGGCGGTGTCGTCGAATACGGGCGAATTGCGCAGTTCAGGATCAGGGGCGCCGACTTCTACCACATTGATATGGCTGGTCATGGTTGCCTCCTCGGTATGCGGGTTGCTCATCCCGCGTTCAACCCTGTGTCTTGTAGTGCCTTTAAGCAGGACCGGCATTATTGGCGTATTGAATTGATATACCATGTCCTGATTCTTTTATATACACAGGTTGCCGATCAATTGTTTTGATCCAGATCAGTGCAAATATCCCTGTGTTTCTAGGAAAAAACGGCGATGGATGGGCCTTTTGTAATCCAGCAGGCGATGCACTTGCCATAATTCGAGATGGCAGGAGGGCCAGTCCTTGCCGAACTGCCGATCCGGGTGTTCCTTCATGAGTGACGCTTGCGGGCAGTCCAGGCGGAAGAGTTGCTTGTCGTTCGGTTATCGGCTGCGAGGTTGGCAATAGGATCGCGCCGTGCGAAATTCCGCATTGATGGTAATCCAGTTATAAGGATGCATTGTCACACGAGATTTCGCAGATACGCATGGCAGGTTACAATGCGGGTTGCACGGCAGGCGGCGCATTTCGCAATATTTAAGGTGGGCTCAAATATGACTGATTTTTACGCCCTCAACAGGCGTTTCGGTATGCAAGATCGTGTAACTTTCAAGGAAGGCCCCGGTGGACTCGCCATAGTGGAGGTGACCAACGATCAGGCAGCCGCAACCATAGCACTACAGGGGGCGCATGTAATGACCTGGATGCAGCCTGACGCGCAACCGGTGATCTGGCTTTCCCGCGCAGCTAAATATGCGCCGGGCAAGTCTATTCGCGGAGGCATGCCAGTTTGCTGGCCATGGTTCGGTCCGCACGCGACGGATTCGACTTTCCCGGGACACGGCTTCGCGCGCACGGTACCCTGGCAAGTGACGGGTACGGAGCACTTGGCAGACGGGAGAACTAGACTTTCTTTTGAGCTTGTTCAGAGTGATGCTTCAAGGCGGCAATGGCCGGCTGCGTCGCGGCTGGAGAGCCATATTACCGTGGGCAATGCGCTTGAGTTCGATTTGGTTACGCACAATTTAGACAGCGCCCCAATAACGATCGGCGATGCGCTGCATACCTACTTCGAAGTAGGTGACGTTCGTAAAATTACCATTCAAGGCTTGGACGGTTGTTCCTATTTCGACAAGGTCGACGGCGGGCGACGCAAGCAACAATCCGGCCCTGTTGTCATCGAAGCCGAGACCGATAGGATCTATCTCGAATCGACTGCAGAGTGCGTGATCGAGGACCCGACGTTGCGCCGCCGTATTCGCATCGGCAAGCGCGGAAGCCGCACGACGGTGGTGTGGAATCCGTGGATCGAAAAGGCGGCAAAAATGGGTGACTTTGGTGAGGACGGCTACCTCAACATGGTATGCGTTGAAAGCGCCAATGCCGCGGATGACGTGGTGACGATCGCGCCGGGTGGCGCGCATCATTTGTGGGTACGCTACAGCGTGGAACCTTATGGTGCTATGTAAGCCGCGGGTATCAGGAAGTGGTCATGTGTGATGGCAAAGCGACTGCGCAAAACGCTGCCTGCCCACCCCGATTGTAAAGAGCGTTAGCGACTGGACGTGATCGCTTGGTGACCCACCTCGGCGACGACCTTAGTGTGGAATATCTCAAGCCCCGACAAATGTGTTCTGATTGGAACTGCCTACAGTAACTATGCGCTATCGCATTGGTCATTCTCCCGCCCACCCTGGCCTTGCCAGCAGCAATCACGTGCTTCTTTTTACCGCTGTGCTATCGCTGGTGATCGGAGCTATCCTGCTTCGCCTTAGCATGTACGGTCGGCAGCGCTGGCTGATATTTTGGAGCGGAAGTCTCATCCTCGTGTCGCTTATCTTTCTTATTGCGATGTTGGTGGGGGTGGCGTAAATGCCTGGTTGGCCATTGCGCAGCTGTTGTTTTCAGCCGCATAGGACCGTTTCTTTATTTCCCCCTTTTTTTTGGTGATTTGCGCGTAGGCGCGTTTGGCCGTGCTGTGTATAATCCGTCGCCGGTCACTGGCGTCACGCTAGTTTTGGGTCCCTAATACAGTACAAAATCCATGCAAACTTTCCTCACACAGCTACAGCATTTTTTTGGGATTGAACGTGAAACAGTAAGTACAGCAGAAAAGCTGGTCGCGACGCTTGGCGGCGCCGTGAGTATTTTTCTTGTGGTCGGGATCAGCTACAAGATATTGGGAACCACGAGCGCCGCCTTGATCATACCGTCCATGGGCGCTTCAGCGGTTCTTCTTTTTGCAGTGCCACATGGCCGTTTGTCCACGCCGTGGTCGGTATTTGGAGGACACCTAGTATCGGCTGCTGTGGGTGTTACTTGTTATCAAGTCGTGCCTGAGCCGTTCTTGGCAGCCAGTCTTGCCGTGGGGCTGGCGATCGGCGCGATGCATCTATTGAGCTGTATTCATCCGCCCGGTGGAGCGACTGCACTCGCAGCGGTTATCGGCGGACCGGTGATTCATGCCCTGGGCTACAAATATGTGCTGATGCCCACGCTTCTGAATGTGCTGGTTATTTTGGCGGTAGCGGTGTTTTTCAACAGCGTGTTTCCTTGGCGCAGGTATCCTGCAAATCTGATGCGGTTTACGGACGTGCCGGGAAGAGGTCATAGTCGCGCTACCCGACTTCTGGATAAACATAATATCGAGCAGGCGCTTGAGGACATGGATCTGATCGTTGATATTGCAACCGAGGATCTCCAGAGACTTTTTGCCCTGACGCTGGAGCATGCCGAAAAGCAGCATGTCACACCGCGACAGATTCGGGTCGGCCACTATTACACGAATGGAAGGCATGGTGCCGGCTGGTCGGTGCGGGAAATTATTGAAGAATCGGTCTCGTCCGATTCCGAAAAGCAAATGGTAACCTACCGGGTAGTCGAAGGGCGGGGGTCGCGTCATACAAAAAGCTGCACCCGTGCGGAATTTTCAAAGTGGGCAGCGCGCCGGGTTTTTCCAAGCCAATAACCACCAAAGAGCGAACGCGATGGGAAGGCCAAATAGTGTCAAATTCGCGGATTTGTGCGCGATGAGCCTTGCCGAAGGCGAATGACATTTCATACTGCCACCAATTTACCTGGAGGAAAATTCATGGATTCCGATTTTTGGCTTGAGCGATGGCAAAATAATGAGATTGGCTTTCACCAAGCCGAAGTTAATCTTCACTTGCAGGAATACTGGAATCGCCTTCAGGCGCCAGCCGGCGGCACGATTTTAGTGCCGCTTTGCGGGCGAACGCGAGACATGTTGTGGTTGCGCGCCCAGGGTTATCGGATATTGGGTGTTGAGCTCAGTCCGATCGCGGTACGCGATTTCTTTGCCGAAAATCGCCTTGCAGTCCAGGTCACAGCACGGCCGCCTTTTGATCGTTGGGAATCCGATGGCATTACGCTGTTGCGAGGAGATTTCTTTGATTTAGCCGAGGTCGATACAAGCGATGTTGTGGCAGTATATGATCGCGCCGCGCTTATCGCTTTGCCGCATGAGATGCGTGCCGATTATGTCGCGAAACTAGTTGCGCTACTTCCGCCGCACGCGCAGATGTTGCTGGTTGTGATGGAATATCCAGAAGCAGAAATGCCTGGCCCGCCTTTTCCCGTCGCCGAGAACGAAGTACGCCTTCTTTACGAAGGGCGTTACGAAGTGGAACACCTGTACACGAAAGATATTCTCGATGAGAATCCGCGCTTCCGGGCGCGTGGCCTCACGCGGCTTGTGGAAAAGGTGTTTCACCTCAGACCACACCGCTAAACGAAAGCAAGCGAGCGACTCGTCCGCCAGAGATCTGGCGGACAAGAGCTGTTTTGCGTCAAATTAGCCTACGAATGGGGCAGATCGACTGCGGCGTGGTTGGGAATTCAAGTGTTGCCCACCACCTTGGCCTTGCCCACGTTGTCCTTGACCCCGGCCAGCTTGCGCGTGTGATCTATTTCCTGGCTTCCCGCTAGCCGCTGCCGGATTGTGCGGACGCCTCGATTTTCCGCGCCCTTTCGGGTTAGGATTAACGGTTCGCCGCTCTGGCAGAGTTGGTTCCAAGCCAGGAATTATCTCCCGCTCGAGTTTGCGTCCTACGAGTCGTTCGATCCCCACCAGTTTGGCTCGGTCTTCCGGTCCAACAAAGGAAACTGCAGTACCGGTATCGCCGCCGCGGCCGGTACGGCCTATACGGTGGATATAATCCTCGGCCACCATCGGCAAGTCGAAATTGATGACGTGGCTGATTCCACGGATGTCCAGACCGCGAGCCGCGACATCCGTCGCCACCAGCAGCCTCACCTGACCATTTCGCATGCGGTCAACCGTGCGTTTGCGCATGTTTTGACCCATGTCGCCGTGCAGGGCTGCGCTTGGGTGGCCCTTGGCAACGAGTGTCTTAGCCAGCTTGTCGGCGCCACGTTTCGTCGCCGTAAATATCACCGCCTGGGTGACGGCGCTGCTGTCCAGGTAATGGGTCAGCAAGTCGTGCTTGTGCGCTGGATTGTCGGCTTGGTGGACGCGCTGGCAAATGGATTCATGCTGCTGGCTGTTGGTTACCAGCTGGATTCGAGCCGGATTCTTCAGAACCTGACCGGCAGTCGCAAGAATGCGTCCCTCGAGCGTCGCCGAGAATAGAAGCGTCTGGCGGGTTGCCGGTGTGGCGGCAACAATAGTCTTGATCGCATTGACAAAACCCATGTCTAGCATGCGATCCGCTTCGTCCAGTACCAGAATTTCGAGACGCGCGAAATCGACGCGCCCCTGTTCCATATGATCCATGAGGCGGCCCGGCGTAGCCACAAGCAGATCCAATGGTTGCCGTAGCAGTCGGATTTGCGGCGGATAGGGCATGCCGCCAACGACGCTGCCGCTTGAGAATCGACAGAAGCGACCTAATTGTTGGATGTTGTCGCTCACCTGCATGGCCAGCTCGCGAGTTGGAGTAAGAACAAGCACGCGTGGTCCGTTGCCTCTGGCCGGTGTCGATTCAAGCAGGCGCTGCAGAGCGGGAAGTACGAACGCGGCTGTTTTGCCGCTGCCAGTTCTGGCCGAGGCCAGAAGATCTCGACCAGCCAGCACTACTGGAATCGCCTGCTGCTGGATGTCGCTTGGTTTGTCAAAGCCGCTGGCCTCGACGGCCTGCAATAGTTTCGAATTTAGATTCAGTTCTTTAAAAGACACAATGTTCCCCAGTTTGCCACCGATCGGCAAACAATAATTGAAAAGTTAAACACAGCCGTATCGGCGGAATTGCACTGGGCAATCACCGCACCTGGTTCGGCTCCATGTGGCGCCGGTATTGCATAAGGCGCCGTACGTCGCCAACCAGGAAGCCAGTGATGAAAAAAAGCACAGGAAAGGTCAGAAACGTCACAATCCTCCGAATGGAGGATGCGAGACTATATCCGCATTGCGCGGCAAAGGCTAGTGATTTCTTGTCCTAGGGCAGGAGAGAGCTGTGCACCAGTGCAACGGGAAGCGTGGCGCACAGCTCTCCGCCAGCCAACTATGCGGC
>JAJXUF010000334.1 GCA_021783175.1 Pseudomonadota bacterium | reverse complement strand
TCCCCCGATGTCGCAAATGTAAGAGAAAGTCCTTTAGCCGGAACCTGTCAGCCATGACAGGCTCCGGCAATACGCGTGCTGTTCTGATCGGAATACGGCGTTCCGCTGTACCGCCAGTTCGCGGGCCTGGGCGGCATAGCCCGGCTTCCGGACCGCGTGAGCATCCTGCGCTTTCGGCACCTGTTGGAACAGCCCGATCTGGCGCCGAAGATGCTCGAAGCCGTGAACGCCGCGCTGGCGGCCAAGGGGTTGATGCTCAAGGAAGGCACGGCCGTGGACGCCTCGTTGATTGCCGCGCCCAGTTCGACGAAGAACGGCACCGGCACGCGCGCCCCGGAGATGCACCAGACCAAGAAGGGCAACCAGTGGCACTTCGGCATGAAGTGCCACATCGGCGTCGACGCCGACAGCCGCCTGGTGCACACGGTGGTGGGTACCGCGGCCAACGTCAACGACGTGACCCAGACGCATGCGCTTGTCCATGGCGAGGAAGCCGATGTGTTCGCCGATGCCGTCTACCAGGGCGTCGACAAGCGCGAGGACACGCAGGACCATCGGCCGCCACCAGACGCCCCTGATTGCGATCAGCCAGGACCATCGCGGTACCTTCCCTCCTTCAAGACTGCGCCGCAGAGAGTCTGGGGCTTGGCCTTAATCGGGAGGGCGGAAACGGGGATATGCTCGGAACATGCCGCCGCGTTACATCAACACAATCACCAATGGCAAGAGGCACCACAATGCGGCAAATCGTGCCACCACACGGACTTCGCCAAAATCGGCACTAAGCCCTTGTTTCGTCGAGGCTGACCTGGCCGAAATCAGCCGATTTCGGGCTCAAACTGTCGAACTCCGGTTTCATGGCGCACGTCGAACTTGGGTGACCAAGGGGTTGCGCACTCGAAGCAAACCCCACCCGAACCCAGTCCATAACTGGGTTCAAATGGATAACATCTATATCGTTGAACGCAATTTAGTATGAAACGGCTTGGCCGTCGATGCGCGCCCTACTGGTGCATGCGTTGCATGATCGGGCGAAGGCGTTTGACCTGCGCTATGGATTCGAGTCGTTGCCCGTGCATCCGATGGCGCTGATGCTGCGTCTGCGCCTATCGACGTTGTGATGTTCCGATGCTGACAACCGCCGCGCCCTGGCTGCCGTGGAGTGCATGCCAGGCTTACGCGCAGTCCGCATGACCTGACGAAGTCGGTTTTGATCGTGATTCAAAAGCCGAAAAAAACAGCACGGCAGAAACACTGGTCAGCAGTGACATCAACCCCAGGACGATACCCGGCACTGAACTGGCTTCGGTGCAGATCCCGATGAGGAAGGGTGCGATCGCCTTGGACATGAACGCCGGCATCGCCAGAGCGCCAGCAATCGCTCCATAGTTCTTGGAACCGAACACTGCTTGTGGAATCGTTCCGCGCACGATCGTCTGGACTCCATTGCTCAAGCCATACAACACGAAGAATACAACGAGCGCCACCCACGATGTACCAAAGAGAAACAGGATTCCCAGGGCCACCGGTAACGCGGCAAAGATCAGCTTGCCGGTGACCTCCGGCGAGAGGCGCCGGCCAATCGTCATTTCGACCAATCGTCCCACGACCTGCATCGGCCCGATCAATGTCGCTAGCAGGACGATCGTATCGACCGAATGGCCAAGCGGCTGCAACATCGCCACCAAGTGAATCGAAAACGCGGAAAAGACGAAAGAGCTGACGGAAAAGGAAAACGCTAGCTTCCAAAATATCGAGGAGCGCAACGCTTCCCGCAGGTGAAATCCTTGCTTACAGGCGGTAGTCTGCTGGCGCACCCGTGATGCCACGAACGGACGTCGCACCGGCATAGTGACATGCAGGGGAAAGCACAGCAGCAAGTGCACGAGACCGTAGCAGCAATAGGTGTCGCGCCAGCCGATCAGCGCCTCCAGCTTCCAGGTCAACGGCCAGAACAGGGTCGACGCCAAGCCGCCCGCCAGCGTGATGATCGAAATCAATCGCCGGGCATCGACGGGAAACTCGCGGTTGATGGTGGCGAAAGCCGCCTCGTACAACACGAGGGCCATGGCGACACCCAGTACGGACCAAGCGGCGAAAAACCACACGATCGAGTGGACATCGCTCAACATGATCAAACCGATGCCGGAAAGAACAGATCCGCCGCCCATCACCGGTTGCCCACCGCAGCGATCCAACAGCGCGCCGACCGGCAACGCCACCATTCCAGCGACAAATAATCCCCAACAGAAAATCCCGAACGTCGTGCCTGCACCCCAGCCCAGTTCCCGTTCCAACGGAGCAGCCAGCAAGGTGTACGAGTAGTAGATCGATCCCCAGGAAACGACTTGCCCGACCGCGAGGCTTGCCACCATACGGCCTTGCCCGCGTGGGGCTCTCGTGATTGCGGCGTGCACGGATCTCAACCTTCGCTCGACGGCGCCACCTTGCCGACCCGGCGGCCCAAGACAGCCTGCAAGACGACAAACCCGGCACAAATGATGCCGGGATACCAGAAGTCCTGATAGCTGAAAAAGCAGATGCACAGAATGGCCCCCAGCGACACAAGTGCATGCGACAGCATCAGTGGCGACCTCCTCTCTAGCTTGATCGCGGCTAAGAACACCATGAGATAGGTGATGATGTAATTGGCATTTGAAAGCCGCACATAATCGTCCACGGTTAGCGAGAAGCAGAGATATGTGATCAAGGCCAGCATCCAGACGCCCGCCAGTAAGAGCAGGCCGTTCTCGGGCGAGCCCGTCTTGGGATTCACCCGGGCCAGGCGATCCAGCAGTATGCCCTCTACGGCCAGGGAATGCACCAAGCGCCCCCCGCCGCGCACCCACGA
>JAJXUF010000084.1 GCA_021783175.1 Pseudomonadota bacterium | reverse complement strand
CATCGAGCAGGCCCTGGGTCGGATGCGCATGGCGGCCGTCGCCGGCATTGATGATGTGGACGTGCGGAGGTACATGCTGGGCTATAAGATGAGCGGCGCCCGATTCCCGGTGGCGTACTACGAACAAATCAGTATGCATTGCCTCCAAATTGCGCACGGTGTCGAGCAGAGTTTCGCCTTTGGTGGTGGACGAAGCGGCCGGGTTTAGGTTGATTACGTCGGCCGAAAGGCGTTTAGCGGCAATCTCGAAGGTTGTGCGTGTGCGCGTACTGGATTCGAAGAACAGATTAACCACGGTTTTGCCGCGCAGCAGCGGCAGTTTCTTGATCTCGCGTTCCCCGACAGAAACGAAAGATTCGGCGGTGTTTAGAATTTCCAAAATGGTCTGTCGCGGAAGTCCCTCGGTGGTCAGGAGATGCCGCAAGCGGCCCTGACTGTCGAATTGCAGATCACCGCGCGTCAACCGGTATCTCCTGGAGCGTCAGCCTTAGCGGCTCGGGGCCGGTAAGCTTGATATGTTCATTTTTCTTGAGATTCAGCGTGTGCCCGATTACCTGTGCCTCGATCGGCAGCTCGCGTCCGTCGCGACAGATGAGCACCGCAAGGACGACCGATGCCGGGCGACCATAGTCGAAAATCTCATTGAGGGCAGCACGTACCGTTCGCCCGGTGTGCAGTACGTCATCCACCAGTATTACATGCCGGTCTTCCAAATTGACCGGAAGATTGGATGTCTTTACTTGGGGGTTCACTCCGACGCGCGTGAAATCGTCGCGGTAGAAGGATATGTCCAGGGTGCCCAAGGGCTCGCTGAGCCCCAGTACCTTGTGCAGCCGTGTCGCTACCCACGCACCACCGGTGTGCACGCCGATCATAATGGGATTGAGGGCAAGCCTAGGTTTCAGCTCGTCCGACATGTAGGCCAGGGTGGCCTCAATATCAATGCTCTGAAGCATGACCCGCTTCCCTGTGCTCGTCCAGGAACGCCTGGAGAATTGTTTGTGCCGCCAGTCTGTCTAGTTTGGACTTGTGGCGTTTTGAGGGTATTCCCGCCTCGACGAGCACGTTCTTCGCTGCAATCGAGGTGAGTCGTTCGTCAACCATATGCACCGGTAGATTGTATCGGGCCCGCAGACGATTACCAAACTTCTTCGCAGCGCGCGTCATGTCGTTTTCGCTGTCATCCATGTTGAGAGGTAGTCCGACTACAAAGGCACATGGCCGCCACTCGTCAATTAGCCGCGTGATATGAGTCCAATCGGGCTGCTCATTGACGGCAGCGACGGTATCGATGGCCTGAGCCAGGCGCGATGCCGTACGGCCTACTGCCACGCCTATGTGTTTCTTGCCGAAGTCGAAACCGAGATAGGTTTTGACCTTCAAGCGTGACCTGCTTCGTCGGAAATCGCCGTAAGGTCGATGCCGAGCAGGTTCGCGGCCGCACCCCAACGTTGTTCTGCTGGAGTTTCGAAAAGTATTGATCTGTCTACTGGTCCGCTCAGCCAGGTATTTTCCGCGATCTCCCGCTCAAGCTGCCCCGGTGCCCAGCCCGCATATCCAAGGGCAAGGAAGGAATGTTCAGGCCCGCGATTATGCGCCAGTGCCACCAGAATATCTCGCGAAGTCGATACCCCGAGCGATTCTGATACGGCCAGGGTAGACTCCCAGCTTCCAAGAGGTTCGTGAACAACGAAACCGCGATTGCCCTGGACTGGCCCTCCTAGGTGGACCGGCAAGTCCAATTTTCCTGCCGCATCGCCTTCGATATTCATCTGCTGCAGGATCTGGCGCAGGTTGACGTCAATTGGCCGATTGATGATTAGACCCATGGCCCCCTCGCTGGAGTGCTCGCAAATCAGCGTTACAGTTCGCGAGAAGTTTGGGTCAGCGAGGCCGGGCATCGCGATCAAAAAGTGATTAGTAAGGGATTCCATTTGACCCATGGCCATAGTATCTGGCAGTGCGGCGCACCAGCGCAAGTCGCGCCAATCGCCTCTCTAGGGGCTGTTGCTGGTGAGCCTGGTATCCGCGAACTTCCAGGTGCGAATGATGTGCAAAATATCGGTATCGGCTCTGATATCAGGAGGAAGCGGGGCAAAAGGCGCCGCTAATCCAACGATCCGTACCGCAGCATCGTCGAGCACCTTGTATCCGGATGAGCGCAGCACCTTGACGCGGTAGACGCTGCCATCCTGACGGATAGCCACATCAAGCACCAAGTCGCCGGAAATATTGCGTCTTTTGGCCTCTTCCGGATAGTTGAGATTACCAATGCGCTCGACTTTTGCGCGCCAGGCGTCCATGTAGGCGGCATATTTGTATTCCATGGTGCGAGCGTCAATGTATTTCTGGCGCGGCAGCTTCTGGTATTCCTGCCACGAGCGGCTGATTTCCGCGCTCAGGTGCGCACGCTCCTCCTCAAGCTGTGCCAGCCCGGGTGCCTCGCGACCGATCTCCGGCTTTTGCCGTTGCGGCGCGGGTTGCGGTACGGCAATGCGGGCCCCCGCCAGCTCATTGGTCAGGAGGGCAGCCAGTTCGCGCACGCTTTCAACCGGATTCTGGGGGTTCGGATGAGCGACCGGCACGCGATTGTTTTGCTCGCTCATTTCCAACGCCGGTAATGGGCTACGCGCAATGTCCTGATTGGGACTGTTGCCGCCGCCGTCCTGATTAGCCTGGGCAAGAAAATCAGGATGGTCCGGTGCATGATCAGTACGAGTCTGCACCAGAGTGATATCAAGGGTATCAAGTTTCGGAATGCCCAGCTTGGGGACCGAAAAGGTAATCCCGAGGATGACGACCATATGTACGAGGACCGAACCGAATACGGTCAGTCCTAGGCGGTCGGTGTCGGAAAAGCCTGGTGTAACCTGCACGATAGTATCTTTGAAAACGCCCGTCGAAATTTTCATTACGGCTCAGGCCGCTGGCCTTAATTATATCCTTGGCCAGGAGAAACGCTACGCCTGCGCGTGCCGCCTCAGCGGCTTAGGACGCGCTTGGCTATGGCGTCGAGCACCTGCCCGCCGATATTGAGCCCGTACAGTGAATCCAGCTCGCGGATACAGGTGGGGCTGGTTACGTTGATTTCGGTGAGGTAATCACCAATGACATCGAGGCCGGCAAACAGGATGCCTTTTGCGCGCAGCGTCGGGCCTACCTGTTTGCAGATCCACAGGTCGCGCTCGCTCAAGGGTCTGCCCTCCCCATGGGCTCCGGCGGCCAGATTTCCCCGAGTTTCCCCCTCGGCCGGTATTCGTGCCAGCGCGTAGGGTACGGGCTCACCATCCACCAACAGTATCCGCTTGTCACCATCGCGGATTTCGGGAATATAGCGCTGCGCCATTGTGAAACGCGATCCAAGGTTTGTCAGTGTTTCTATCGCTACACTCACGTTCGGGTCACCTTCGCGCAGGAGGAATACCGACGCACCACCCATTTGGTCCAGCGGTTTCAGGACTATTTCCCGATGCTCATGCAAAAATGCACGCAGGCGCTCTGCGCTGTGCGTTACCAACGTTGGCGGTGTGCACTGCGGAAACCACACGGTAAAAAGCTTTTCATTGGCGTCGCGCAAGCTTTGCGGTTTGTTAACCACGAGGGTGCCGCGCGACTCGGCCTGCTCAAGTAAGTACGTGGTATAAATATATTCCATGTTGAACGGCGGATCCTTGCGCATCAGGATCACATCAAGCTCATCCAGCGGTCGAATCTGCTCGTCACCGAATTCGAACCACGGAATAACGTCGCGATAAAGTGTGATCTGTCGACTGCGACCGAGTGCACGTCCATCGCGCAGAAAAAGGTCGGCTTGTTCGAGGTAGGCTATTTCCCAGCCGCGCGCCTGAGCTTCCAGCAGCATGGCATACGTGCTGTCTTTCTTGACTTTGATGGATCCGATGGGATCCATGACTACCCCAAGCTTCATCGCTACACCGTACCAATGGCGGCGCGCCCAGGAAGTCCCGCCTGTAATTCAGCCACCGATTGACACCTCATGCAGTTCGCGTGCGGCGGCAAGCATGGCGAGGCGGGCTATGACCCCGTAGGCATAGAAGCGATTAGGCTGCGAATCCGGGGCGCGGTTTTGGTCGGGTTGTGTGCAGGATTCTTCAAACGCCAGCGCCTCGAACGTCATGCCCGGCGCGTTGAGATTCTCGTCGCGCCCGCGACCGGCATGGACCCGGTAGAAACCGCCCACCACAAAGTGGTCGATCATATAGACCACCGGCTCGGCGACCGCTGGTGGGGCACCCCAGCTTTCGAACGTGTACACACCTTCCTGCACGATGACATCAGTCACCAAATGGCCTTCTTTCCCGCGAGCCATCTTCGTGCGCTGTTTACGGTTGAGTTCGCGCAGTTGTTCGGTGTTGCGCACGGTCATGATATTCATGCCGTAAGTGCCGGCATCGGCCTTGACGATTACAAAGGGTTCGTGGTCAATCCCATATTCCCGGTATTTTTCGGTGATTTGCTCCAGTACGGCCCCAACGTTTGTTATCAGGCACTCCTCTCCCTCGCGCTGCTGAAAGTCGATTTCGCCACACTTGCGAAAAATCGGGTCGACCAGCCAGGGATCGATCTCCACCAGTTTGGCAAACTCGGATGCGACGCGGCGGTAGTGGGTGAAATGGGTCGACTTCAGCCGATTGGACCAGCCCATTCCGAGAGGCGGGGCTACCGGTTGTTCCAGGTTCTCGAGGATTGCAGGGCGCCCTCCCGAAAGATCATTGTTGAGCAAGACAAAGCAGGGTTGAAAGTCCCTGACGTGCAGCTTGTTGTCGGTACGCGTCACTGGTTCGAGCAGAACACTGCGACCGGACGGCAGTGAGATGGTGGTGGCCTCGCGCAGATCCGGTATCAGCGAGCCTATACGTACCTGGAACCCGGCCGTTTCCAGGATCCTGACCAAGGCCGCAAGGCTCTCCAAATAGAAAAGATTTCGCGTGTGGCTTTCCGGGATCACCAGGATGCCGCAGGCCTTTGGACAATAGCGCTCCATCGCCGCCTGCGCAGCCTGGACGCACAGCGGCATGAATGCCGGATTTAAGTTGTTGAATCCGGCGGGAAAGAGATTGGTGTCGACTGGCGCCAGCTTGAATCCGGCGTTGCGCAGATCGACAGAGGCATAAAATGGCGCCCGCGTTTCCAGCCATTGGCTGCGCAGCCATTGCTCGATGTCGTTTTGGTGTCGCAAGAGGTGCTCTTCCAGTTGCTGGAGGGGCCCGGTAAGCGCTGTTGTCAGGTGGGGTACGGCATGCAGGTGTTCAATCGTCACGGCAACTCGCTCCCGGATTGGCGAGCATTGATGGTAACGCATCTGGTCCGACGGTAGAATCGCCCCGGATTCTGCAACGATTCTTTTTGGCACGTTTCGTGCTTCCAATCGGTTGATCCGACCAGCTATTTTTGATGCCCGAGTCGGCCAATGGCCTTTCGGCGGTATTGCACGGGCGTTGAGCTGCAAAGTCAGGTCAGTTAACTGCAAGGTTTTGGCGCGAATCCAGAAGTAGGTTGGTTTTGCCGCCTGCTAAGCAATGGATTTTAGTAGCCTTTTGTGCTAGTAAATCATTATCCTATGCAGAGATGTGGAGAAACCACATTTAAAAACAGGCAGACGCAGCAAGCTCAATCTACAATACTAAAGAAACAGCACGCGTCGACTTATCAGGGTGGATACAGGCTTGAATATTAAGGTGATGGTTATTGACGACAGCAACACCATACGTCGTACCGCCGAGGCGTTGCTAAAAAAGGCTGGATACGACGTGTTTACCGCCGCAGACGGATTTGAGGCGATGTCGATTATTACTGATCATCGACCAGACATCATTTTTGTTGACATTATGATGCCGCGGCTTGACGGCTATCAAACTTGCCAACTAATTAAGAACAACAAAACTTTTAAGGACACGCCGGTGATCATGTTGTCGAGCAAGGATGGTCTGTTCGACCGGGCGCGCGGCCGAATTGCCGGATCACAGGAACACATCAACAAACCTTTTACGCAGGAAGAGTTGATCGAAGTCATAAACAAATACGTGCACTAGCGTAAACACGGCCGATAGACACAAGTTCAAGCAAAAGAGGTAACAAGGAAATGGCGATTAAAAAAGTTCTGGTGGTGGATGACTCGCCGACCGAAGTGCATCTGCTGCGTGAGA
The DNA here is from genome assembly GCA_021783175.1 of Pseudomonadota bacterium. Next base: position 6,742 of record JAJXUF010000084.1, on the reverse strand, counting down.
TGCTGTCGAAGAACGGTTTTACCGTAACTTCGGCGTCCAGCGGAGAGGAGGCGATTACCAAGGCAAAGGCTGACAGACCGGATCTGATTCTGATGGATGTGGTAATGCCTGGAATGAGCGGGTTCGAGACCACGCGCAGCATTACCAAGGATCCGCAGACCGCTGGCATTCCCGTAATTATTTGCACTACCAAAGGGCAAGAGACTGATAAGGCCTGGGGGCTGCGTCAGGGGGCAAAGGATTACATCGTGAAGCCGGTTGCGGAAGCGGTGTTGATGGAAAAGATTAAGGCGCTCTGATAAATGGCGACACCCAGACAGGACCCGTTGAGCCTGCTGCACAAGATGCAACAGGCCAGCCGTATGAGTGCGCCGGGCCTGCCGGAGCAGGTGCAGGCCGCCGTGCTGTGGTCTGGTTTGGGTTTCCGTCTGGCTGATCTCAAGTTTGTTACACCGCTGAGCCATGTGACCGAAGTCTTGCCCTGTCCTGCTCTGACGGTTGTACCGGGGACCCGACGGTGGGTAAAGGGTGTCGCCAATGTTCGTGGCAACCTATTTACCATCATCGATTTGCCTGATTATTTCGGCAAAGAGCCTGTGACGCTCGACGAAAGGGCGAGATTATTGATTATGAACATTCCGAAATTGAATGCCGCGCTGCTTGTAAACGAAGTGATGGGCTTGCGACATTTCGATGAGGAGCAGGAACGCCAGAATGTGCCCAGCTTGGACGATCCGGCACTCGCGCACGTGCGCGGGGCATTTTTGCGGGATAACACACTGTGGGGTGTTTTCGACATGCACTCCCTGGCGGAAAGTTCGGTATTTAACAACGTAGCCGCGTAGCCGAGCGTGTTGGGGCAAGGAGAGAACCGCTGTCTGATCCGAGCTTTTGGTCAGTGGTCAATTGTATAGGGTGAACCGAATCAGTGTGTACGGGGCGTTGGATGTTTTCATTACAGCGGAATTCAACAGTACGGGAATCTCTGTCGAGATGAGGTGCAAAGTATGGCTATCGTGAAATTGCCTAAATTAGGCAAGGTCAACCTGGACCAGACCACGCAGGACAATGTGGGTGGCGCCAAAGACAAATTTGCGCTGGATGTGGGCGAGGAATATATCGACGTCCAGTCGAGTAGCCGTCAAAGCCCTGGCGTAAAGGATATCGGCAGGTTCCTGACCGGACTGCCTTTTCTCCTCGTTGGCATGGTGCTCTCATTCATCGCGGTGGCCTGGCTCTTCGCTGTCGGTGCACAGCAAGCCGATCGCGACTCTATGTACATTGAGCAGTCAAGCCAGCTTCTCATGTTGTCGCAACGAATTGCGAAGGACGCGCGCGAGGCCGTGTACGGGCAAGAGGGAGCATTCCCAACCCTGAAGGATTCGCGTAACACCTTTGAGGCGATCATCAACAACCTGACGAAAGGCAACCAGAAGCTCGGGGTTCTGCCTACGCCACCGTCTGTGGCGCCTGCGCTGAAGGCGCTTGCTGAGAAGTGGAAGGCGACCCGTGAGAACGTGGACCAGATTCTGGGCCAGGAAGACGCAATGTTGACCCTGCGCGACCACGTGGTCGGAATCAACCAAGCGGCTCCGCTGCTGTTGGCTCTGACCGATGAGGTGGTCGAGGGCGCCGTCAAAGACAAGGTAAGTGATCAGCTGGTTTATATCGCGGCGCGCCAAGGTATGCTCAGTCAGCGCATCGCCAAGGACGTTAACCTGTTTGCCCAGGGTGGTTCAGAAGCGGCAGTGGCAGCTGCGCAGTTCGGCAAGGACGCAAAGCTCTTTCGCGATACGGATGTGCAGTTACGGCAACAGCTACCGGCAGACGTCCGCCCCAAACTTGATCAGGCAGACGGTATATTCGATGAACTCGACGCGCACGTTGAAGGTATTCTCGGTATCGCGGCCGAGTTGTTCGTATCGCAGCGCGCAAGCCAGCTCGTGTTCGAGCAAAGTGATCCGCTACTCGACGCGGCCAAGAATCTGGTCGCAGGATATAACGCCCTTTCTGAGGCGAGAGAGGCCAGCAAAACGCTTACCTATGTAATGGCGGCCATATCGTTCCTGTTCCTGCTGCTGGTTGGTCGCAAGCTGGTTAACGATCAGCGCGATCGCGCCCGAGTAAGTTCGGAGCAGAACCGGACGACTCAGGACGCCATTCTTAAGCTTCTCGACGAAATGGGTAACCTCGCAGACGGTGACTTGACCATTCAGCCGGAGGTGACCGAGCAAATTACCGGTGCCATCGCTGACTCAATCAACTTCGCTGTTAAAGAAATGCGCAGCCTGGTTACGCGAATCAAGACCGCTGCCCAGCAGGTGGCGGTGGCGAGTGAACGTAGCCGGCAGACGGCAAACGAACTGACCCAAGCGGCAACCCGTCAGGCCGCTCAGATTGCCGAGACAACCGAGCGCGTAAAATCCATGGCGAAGTCCATGCACGAAATGTCTGTCAGCGCAGAGAAGTCAGCGGAAGTTGCGCAGGGTTCAGTAAGCACTGCGAAGCGCGGAGCCGAGGCGGTACAAAACACCGTTCATGGTATGGACGAGATGCGCGAACAGATTCAGGAAACTGCAAAGCGAATCAAGCGTCTCGGTGAATCGTCGCAGCAGATCGGCGAAATCGTGGAGCTCATCAATGACATTGCCGAGCAGACCAACATTCTTTCGCTAAATGCCGCAATTCAGGCGGCCATGGCCGGTGAGGCCGGCCGCGGTTTCGCGGTCGTTGCCGACGAAGTGCAGCGCCTTGCGGAACGTTCGGGTGAAGCGACAAAGCAGATCGCGGATCTCGTGAAGACCATTCAGGCTGATACGAATGAAGCCGTCGCCTCAATGGAACAGGCGACCAAGGGTGTGGTTGAAGGCACGCGACTGGCCGATGCCGCTGGTCAGGCTCTGGGTGAAATCGAATCAGTGTCCGAACAGCTTTCGGAACTGATCGTCGGAATCTCGCGCGTTGCGTCCCAGCAGTCGGAAACGGCGACAGCTGTGTCGCAGAACATGGCGCAAATCCAGGAAGCCACTACTATGACGTCTACTGGCACACGCCAGACGGCGGAATCCATCGGCAAGTTGTCGGATCTGGCGCGCGAACTGCAAGCGTCAGTCGCCGGATTTAAGCTGCCAGCTGCGTGACAGTGTGACGCTCAAATCAAGCGCCAGCATATTCTTCCAGAAGCATGCAGTACTTGGGAGTGTGATCTCTAGTCTATGAGCAAAATAGATCCGGGCACGCTCGGTTGGGTCAAGACCGAGATTGACGAGACCCTGAAGCAGGCTCGCCTTGCCCTGGAGTCGTATGCTGAGAACAGATCGGATAACACGAGCCTTCGTTTCTGCAATACCTATCTGCATCAGGTGCTGGGCACGCTGCAGATGGTGGAACTCGACGGCGCCGCCATGCTGGCGCGCGAGAATGAATTGCTGGCGCAGGCAATTCTTGATGGAAAGGCGCCCGCAGACACCGCGGTTTTTGAGACCTTGGTGCGCGGCATCCTGTCGCTTCCGGACTATCTCGCGCGCATCGAACATGATCAGCCGGACGTTCCTTTACGTCTTCTTCCAATTATCAATGAATTGCGGACGGCACGTGCTGAGTCGCCAATAGCCGAACTGGACCTGTTTTCCCCGGACCTATCGGTGCGCCCTCCGGCGTCTGCGGGTGAGCGCGCCAAAGCAACCGAAGAAGAATTCAACTCTACTGCCAAGACCCAGCGCAATGCCTACCAGGTCTCGCTGCTGAACTGGCTGCGTGACATTGATGGCAGGGCGCATCTTTCCAAGATGGCCGAGATTCTCCATGAGTTGCAGCAAAAGGCCTACATTGGCTTCATTGAGCAACTTTTCTGGGTTGCTAGCGGCCTCGTCAATGCATTAGCGACCAGTGCGCTTGATGCAAACAACGAACGCAAAAAGCTGCTCGGGAGACTGGACCAGCAAATCAAGAAACTGGTGGATGGCTCTGACCGGACGCTTCAGCGCAGCACTTCCGAATCTCTCACGAAGGCGATGTTGTTTGAGATTGGGTCGGCGAACTCCTCTGAAGGCAGAATTGGCGAAATAAAACGCGCGTTCGATCTCGATTCAATTTTGAACACCACGGCTGGCGGGTCGGCATCCGAACTTTATGATATGCCGACACCCGAAGCGTTGCTCGCGGTTGCCGAAGCGCTGGGTAAAGAAGTGCAGTCAGCGCAGGAGATGCTCTCCGCGTATTTCGATACTGAACAGGAGCAACCCAAGTCCATCGAACCGCTGATCGAAATGCTGCAAAGGATGTCCGGCACGCTCGGTCTGCTGGGAGTCGGTGTTCTGAAGGCGCTTGTAGACGAATTGACCGAGGCGGCGCGCGCACTCAGTTCGGGCGCATTGGAGAATTCTCAGGCGACTGCCATGCCAATGGCAGGCGCACTGTTATTGATCGAAAGCAGCGCACGCGACTTTCATCGGCTTGGACCGGCTTGGAAGAAACAAATCGAAGAATCGATCGGCGGATTGCGCAGACTTTATGCGCCCGGCGACGCGTTGCCTGTTGATGGATTGGAGATCTCGGACGCAGGCCTTACTGACACAGAGTTCAAGCAACTCTTGCACGTCGTTTCTGGCGAGATTCGAGTCAATCTTGGCAAAGTCGAGGAGATTCTGGAGACCTTTGCTGCGACGCCAAATCGCCTGGAACTGCTGGAGCCGGTAACTCAGCACCTAAGCCAAATTCAAGGTGCATTGCAGATTCTCGGGCAAGACCGCGTTGCAGAGCTCACCTCTGCGACAAGTCAGTACATCCAGGAAATTCAAGGTTCCGGAGCGGCGGTAGAAAATGCAATGTTGGATGCTCTGGCCGTGGCCGTCGGCACAATCGGAGCGTATATCGAAGGCCTGGAGCGCGGAAGACCGAATTTGGAGGCTTTGCTGGACGTCGCCTGGCGCGATTTGGACGCTGCACGTGGCGGACTAAAGCCACAGGAGATGAATGTAGTCGCGCTGATCGCCGATGCACAGAAGAATCTCGCGAATTGGCTCGCGAAACCCGCCGACAATCAAACACGCGGCGTGCTGCAGCAGGATCTGCGCGATATTGCCCGGCTCGCTGCTCGCGGGTCGCAGGAGAAAATTGAACGCATATGTAACGAGATGAACAGCGTGCTGGACATAGTCAGCACCGACCCATCGCAATTCTCGCAAGAGATCGGGCATACGCTGACGCAGTCTGCCGAAACGCTTGCCGGCTTGATCGATCAGCATCCGGCTCCGGCCGCCGTGCCTCCGCCGGAACCGAAGCCAACAAAGCAGGAAAAACCTGTCGTGAAGCGTAGCGAGCCGGTTGGGAATGTTGCCGCACCGGCACGACCGGCAGTCGGTGTCGAAGATCTCGATGAGGAGATAATGGAAATCTTCGTCGAGGATGCGCGCGAGATCATTCAGGTAATAGACAGAACTTTGCCCGAGTGGCACAAAAATCCGGAAAACCGCGAAGTCTTGCTCGAGCTACGGCGTGCCTTCCATACACTAAAAGGTAGCGGACGCATGGTCGGGGCATCGGTGATTGCCGAGCTTGCGTGGGCTTTAGAGAACATGCTCAACCGCGTGCGCGAGGACAAGGCGCGGTATTCGGACCAGATGTTCGAACTGCTGTTCGAAGTGCACCGGATATTACCGATTATGGTTTCGCAGCTCGAAGGTGGAGCTCCGCCGGACGCGGATATCGATGCTCTGCGCAGCCGCGCAGACCAGCTTGCGAGCAATAACGTCGCTGACGTGTCTTTCGGTGCGGCGCCAGTAACGAAATCGGCGCCAACGCAAGAGATCGAGATTGTTGAAGAGTTGCATGTTCCCATCGGGTCTGGTGAGATTCCGTATGAGTCCCAAGCGCCCGTCGGCGCGAGGACATCTGTTTCCTTTGATCCGGTCTTGCTTCAAATCTTCACCGGCGAGACGCGCGGACACCTCGACACGATTCTTGGCGCTATTGAGGAGTCGCGCAGTTCCGGCTCCTCCTGCCAGGTATCGGAAGACCTGTTGCGCGCAGCGCACACGCTTCAGGGCAGCTCGCGTGCTCTCGGATTGCGCCCAATGGCCGACTGCTGTGCAGAACTGGAAAAATTGCTGCATGCTTTCGAGCTCCGTCAGTTACCACTGAGCGACACAGCCCTGGATTTGCTTGCGAAATCGGCAGCCTCCGTCGCCGAGTTAATTGATGTGCTCAATAGTGGCAACGAACCTTCAGCTGCGTTGCAGCACACATTTGCAGATCTGACCCATGCACTGGCAGCTGAAATCGAGGGTCTAGCGGCGCATGAAACACCGCACGACGCGCCATGGCACCACGCGCCTGCGCCAGTTCGTGAAGCGCCAGTTCGTGAGCGTACGTCTTCTCTGCCGGAAGCACCGCTTCGGCCACCGGCGGCACCCAAGCCGCCTGTTTCCGCAGTGCCGCTCCGTGCGGCCGTTGTGGCAGAAGAAACAATTCAAGAGGAAACGGATCCCGAACTGCTCGAAATATTTCTCGAAGAGGCAGGCGATATTCTGTCTGCCATCGAGGAAGCGCTGTCGCGCTGGCGTGCCGACCGCGGCAATGTACGCGCAGTTCAGGATTTAAAACGCTCCCTGCACACTCTCAAAGGTGGGGCGCGAATGGCAGGCGCCATGTCCATGGGTAACTTGAGCCACAACACCGAAAGTCTGTTGAAGGAAGTTGAGGACGGACGGATGGAAGCGGGCGCGGACGTCATGGATATGCT
>JAJXUF010000333.1 GCA_021783175.1 Pseudomonadota bacterium | reverse complement strand
CTCGCCGTCGGCAACGCGCGACCGCTTCACCGCCGATTGCCACTTGCCGAAGACGTCGGATGAAGCGGTGGGGGCGCTGGAGATGGCGTTCGCCGCCACCATCGCCGCCGAACCCATCGACGCCAAAGTGCGCGAGGCCGAGAAGCGCGGCCTGTTCGACAACAATCCGGACGCCAATGTGCGCGACATTGCCCACGTGGCGTTCAAGCAAGGTGTGGTCACTGCCGCGGAATATGCATTGCTGAAACGCCGCGACGAATTGCGCAACATCGTCATACGTGTCGATGACTTCCCGTTCGATTTCGACGTTGCCACCGCGAACAAGCGCAACGTCGAGCCCAGCAGGGTAGTCATGCCGGAACGTGCTGCCGCATGAGGATAGTCTGTCATTCCGGCGAAGGCCGGAATCCAGTTAGTTGGACATTTCCCGCAGGGACAACAGCGCGGTCCTGTCCGCTTCGCGGGTATTTATTCTTGCTGGATTCCGGCAAACCCTCACCTCAATCCTCTCCCAGAGGGAGAGGAGGCAATCGCTCTTTCCCCCTGTGGGGGAAAGTTGGATAGAGGGCTGGTTGGAATGACGAAGATTTGTGCAATGAGTTATTTGAATTGAAATGGCTCGTGAATATGAATAACGAAAACTAGTGGAGGAATCTATAGTGAAACGATTTAACGTAAGAAAGGTAGCAGTATTGGGGGCCGGCGTGATGGGCGCGCAGATCGCCGCGCATCTGGTCAATGCCAATGTCGAAACGCTGTTGTTCGAGTTGCCGGCGAAGGAGGGCGACCCGAACGGCAACGTGAACAAGGCGCTGGCGGGTTTGAAGAAACTGGAACCCGCGCCGGCCGCAAGTCCGGACAAGCTGACCTACATCCAGCCTGCCAATTATGAGCAGCATCTGGAGCAGTTGCGCGACTGCGACCTAATCATCGAAGCCATCGCCGAGCGCATGGACTGGAAATCAGACCTGTACCGCAAGGTTGCGCCGTTCGTGAATGCGAACGCGATTTTCGCCACCAACACTTCCGGCCTGTCCATCAATAAACTGGCCGAAGCCTTCCCCGAAAATCTGCGCCATCGTTTCTGCGGCATCCATTTCTTCAATCCGCCGCGCTACATGCACCTGGTCGAACTGATCCCGTGCAAAGGCACGGAAGCGAAACTGCTCGACCAACTGGAAACCTTCCTCGTTTCCACGGTAGGCAAGGGTGTGGTGCGCGCCAAGGACACGCCCAACTTCATCGCCAACCGTATCGGCGTGTTTTCCATGCTCGCCACCAAGCATCATGCGGAGGCGTTCAATCTCGGCTTCGACATGGTGGATGCTCTGACAGGCCGTTATCTGGGGCGCCCCAAGAGCGCGACCTTCCGCACGCTGGATGTGGTCGGGCTCGACGTGTTCGCGCATGTGGTCAACACCATGCGCGAGAACCTCACCGAAGACCCCTGGCACAAGCACTTCGAGTTGCCGGGCTGGTTCAAATACCTGGTCGACCAGGGCGCGTTGGGACAGAAAACCAAAAAAGGCATCTACCAGAAGGTCGGCAAAGAAATCCATGTGCTCGATCTGCACAGCAAACAATATCGCGTGTCCGACGCCAAAGTCGAGGACGGCGTAAAAGAGATCCTGCGAGAACGCGATTGGGCTACAAAACTCGCCGCGCTGCACGCCAGCCAGCATCCGCAGGCGCAGTTCCTGTGGGCGACATTCCGCGACGTGTTTCATTATTGCGCGCTGCAACTGGAGTCGATCGCGAACAATACACGCGATCTCGATCTGGCCGTGCGCTGGGGGTTCGGCTGGGACAATGGCCCGTTCGAGATCTGGCAGGCCGCAGGCTGGCAGCAAGTGGTTGGCTGGATCAATGCCGACATTGCTGCGGGCAAAACGATGGCGACTGCACCGCTTCCGGCCTGGGCGACCGATGCTGCACGCATCGGCGTGCACGGCAAGCAGGGTTCCTATGCGCCTGCCGGCAACGCCTGGCAACCGCGTTCGACACTCCCGGTCTACCAGCGCCAACTCTATCCCGACCAGCTGCTGGGCGAAGAGCGCAACTTTGGCGAGACCGTGTTTGAAACCGATGCAGTGCGCATGTGGCATGCCGGCGACGACATCGCCATCCTGAGTTTCAAGACCAAGATGCATGCCGTCAACAACGAAGTGCTGGACGGTGTCCTGCGTGCGGTGGCCGAGGCGGAAGCGAATTTCAGCGCCCTCGTGCTGTGGCAGACCGAGTTGCCATTCTCGGCCGGGGCGCACTTGTTGCAACTGATGCAGGGCGTGCAGGAATCGAAACAGGGCGGCGGCATGTTCGACAAGCTCAAGCAGGCTGCGACGCGGGTCAAATTCACCGCAGCTGGCGGCGGCGGAGTGGGCGACCTGTTCAATGCCGCCACCGGCAATGTGCCCAAAGTGGAAGAAGTCGTTGCCAAATTCCAGCAAGTGTCGCAGCGCCTCAAATATTCCCAGGTGCCGACCATCGCGGCAGTGGACGGCCTGGCGCTCGGTGGCGGTTGCGAATTCGCCATCCACTGCGCACGTACCGTCGCCACGCTGGAAAGCTACATCGGCCTGGTCGAGGTCGGAGTCGGCCTGCTGCCTGCGGGCGGCGGCTGCAAGGAGATGGCGCAGCGCGCGGCAGCGGAGGCGCGTGGTGGCGACATCTTCCCGATACTCAAACGCTACTTCCAGATCATCGCCATGGGCGAAGTCGCCAAGAGCGCAGAAATGGCGCGCGAGATGGGCTACCTCAGGCCGTCCGACCGCATTGTGCTCAATCGCTTCGAACTGCTGCACATCGCCAAGGAAGAGGCCAAAGCGCTTAACGCCACCGCCTATCGGCCGCCGCTGCACCAGCGCCAG
>JAJXUF010000083.1 GCA_021783175.1 Pseudomonadota bacterium | reverse complement strand
GGCCGGTCAACGACATTCTGAGCAGCGGCGAGCCTGACTTTCCCTTCTGCCTGTGCTGGGCCAATCACTCGTGGAATACGGCATGGCAGGGAACCGACAGCATGCTTGTCGAACAGACTTATCCCGGATGGGATGATCATGCGGCGCACTTTGACTGGCTCTTGAAAGCCTTCACTGACCCACGCTACATCACGGTCGATGGCAAACCCGTTTTCGTCGTTTACAAGCCAGACGACATTCCGGACGTCCGCAGGGTAACCGACTACTGGCGTGAGCGTGCACTCAAGGCCGGCCTGCCTGGGTTGCACCTCGTCGGCGTCTCGCATCGCGACGAGGCATGGGATCCGCGCGCGCGGGGCATGGATGCCTCCACCATGCAGGCGTTGCCCGCACGCAATGGGCGCATACCCCGCCGTTACCTGTGGACCAAGCTGAAATTCCTGCTTGAAGGAAACAAGCATCCGCTCAGCATCTGGGACTATCAAGAGATTCTGCCGATCCTGCTCAGAAGCAATCAAGTTGAATGGCGTGACTACCCTCTGGTTTTGCCGAATTGGGACAATACGCCGCGAAGCGGGGTGCGCGGCCTGGTATTTCATGACTCGACACCCGAGCTTTTTCGTGGCCATCTGCGCAAAGCAATCTCACGCGTCGCCGACTATCCGACAGACGGACGCATCGTCTTCCTCAAGGCGTGGAACGAATGGGCCGAGGGCAATTATATTGAGCCGGACCAGCGCTGGGGACGGGGCTATCTGGAAGTCATTCGCGACGAATTGAAAAAATGAGCGGCGACACGCCCCAGCCAGACGATGCCCGGCCTCTGATCTCCGTCATCATGCCCTGCTACAACGCCGCCACCTTCGTCGAGGAGGCGGTGAATTGCGTCATGAACCAGACCTACCGGAACGTGGAACTGATCGTGGTGGATGACGGTTCGACCGACGGCAGCGTCGACATCCTGCAGCAGCTTGCGGCGAAACATCCATCCCGGCTGGTGCTGCTTTTCCAGGATCGCATGGGCCCCTACCCCGCGCGCAATCTCGGCCTCGAACACGCTCACGGATGGCGTATCGCGTTCCTCGATGCAGACGATTACTGGACGCCAGACGGCCTGGAAAAGCTCTCTGCGGCGATGGACGGCGATCAGGCCGACGTTGCCTATTGCGGCTGGCAGAACGTCGGCATGGGAGCCCCCGGAACTGACCCCTACATTCCCCCTGATTACGGCCGGATGGATACGGCGGCCGAATTTTTGCGTTCGTGCCCATGGCCAATTCACGCAGCACTGGTGAAACGGGAAGCCATCGATGCAGTCAAGGGGTTTTCGGAACGACGGTTTTCGGCGATGGATTATGACCTCTGGCTACGGCTGTTTGCGCATACCCAGAAGCTCGTTCGCGTCCCCGAGGTGATGGCTTTTTACCGCTGGCACGACAAGGGGCAAATCTCCAAAACCAAGTGGAAACAAGTCCTGGATGCCTTGCAGGTGCGACGCGATTTTGTCGCGCATCATCCCGAGCGCGTTTCGCATCTGCCCAGGGAAACGATCATCGAACTGACCGACGGGCTTCTGATGCGCGAAGCCTATCGCGCTTACTGGCACCGCAACCTGGCGGACGCGCACAAATTATTCCGCCGCGCCTTTGTGAAAGGCATCTGGAAAACGGGTGATTTGAAATACATCGTCCCCGCGCTGCTTCCTGGTGCCTGGTTCGCATGGCTGGTTACCAAGGCGGACCAGCTGAAGGAAAAGCGCGCATGACCGCCGTGCGCGTGCCCGTTCTGATGTACCACCGCGTGGGTGATGCCCACAACGACCGGGAGCGCAGGTATTGTATCGGCGCGCAGCGCTTCTCCGACCACATGTTCACGTTGGCGCGCGCAGGCTGGCGCCCAGTGCCGATCGAAGACTTCATCGCCTGGCTGGATGATCGAACGAAATTGCCGGAGCAGTCGTTCGTGCTCACCTTTGACGATGGCTTTCTCGGCGTGCACGAGCATGCCGCGCCGGTGCTTGCCGAACTCCGCTGGCCGGCGACCGTGTTCCTGGTCAGTCAGCTGATCGGCCAGCGCGACACATGGCGTGAAGCCCACAATCCAAATGGCGTCACCTATCCCCTGATGGATTTTTCGCATATCAGCGAGCTTCGCGGCCAGGGGTTCAGTTTCCACTCCCATACCCGCAACCATGCCGACCTGCCTACGCTCGGCGATCAAGCGCTCCACGACGAGCTCGCAGGCGCGCGTGAGGACTTGCTGGGGCTGCTCGGCGAGGAAGTGCCTTACTTGGCTTATCCGTATGGCCATTACGACGATCGCGTGCTGCAAGCAGCCCGGGCGGCGGGGTATCGCGCGGCGTTTTCCGTGCATCCCGGCTTCAATCGCCAGGATGTCGATCGCATGCGTATTCGCCGGCTGGATGTATTCGGCACCGACACCCCCGCCATGCTGCTGCGCAAGATCACGCTCGGTGGCAATGATGGCAGCCTCACCGAGTACGCGCGCAGTTTGATTCGCCGCTTCACCGCTCGGATTTTCTGAAACGCCACACATGCACGCCTCTATTATTGTCTGCACTTACAATCGCGCTGAGTCGCTCGCTCACACGCTGAGCTGCCTCAGGAAACAGCGGCTTCGGACCGACATCGACTGGGAAGTAATCGTGGTCGACAACAATTCCAACGATGCGACCCGCACCACGGTAGAAGCCGCGATGCCTGGCTTCCCGCAACTGCGCTATGAGTTCGAAGGTCGACAGGGACTGTCGCATGCCCGCAACCACGGCATTGCTTTGGCAAAAGGCGACATCGCCCTGTTTACCGATGACGATGTCTGCGCTGAACCAGACTGGGTGCAGATTATTCTCGACAGCATGGCGGAACACGCCTGCGACGCCTGCGGCGGTTACATCGCCCCGGTCTGGGAGAAACAGCCGCCCGCGTGGCTTACCGAACGATTTTACGGGTTCCTTGCCATCAAGACCGACACGGTCGAGCGACAGATCACTTCCGCGTCGGACACCCCTTTTGGCGCCAACATGGCCTTCCGCCGTGAGCTTTTTGCCCGGCATGGGGCGTTTGACGTGACACGCGGTCGCATGGGCAACGTGCTGGCCAGTGGCGAGGATGGCGAGCTGTTTGAACGCATTCTCAATGGCGGTGGCAAGGTCATGTATTTCCCTCGTGCGCGCGTGCATCATCGGGTCGAGGCTTTCCGCCTGGACAAAGCCTATTTCCGGCGCTGGCGTTTTCAGACCAGCCGCAATCTTGCAATCAGCCGTGGTGTCCCGGGTGAACGGCGCATGTTCAATATCCCGCCTTATCTTGTTCCCCAGACACTCCGCGCATTGTGGCGGGCGGCGTGGGGTCGCCTCACTGCGCCGGCAGACGAAGCGTTCAATCGCGAAATCGTCGTCTGGCATTTTCTGGGCACCCTGCAAGGTTTATTGCAGCGCCCCAAAAAACAATGATCCGTCCGGCGATGAGGGCGCGGTTACACGAGCACCTCGCCCTCGTTTGGCTTCAAACATCTGGTCCCAAAATGAAAGCATGGCTGCCACCCTCACTCTCCTGATCTGCACGCACAACCGCGCAGACCTGCTCGATCGGGCGCTGGCCTCGATCAATGCGGCCAAGCGGCCCACCATGCAAGTACAGATTCTGGTGGCAGCGAATGCCTGCAGCGACGATACGGTGGCAAGGATGAAGGTGTATCAGGCCCGGCAGGCCGAGCGTGACTGGCTTCCGCTCACGCTGATCGACGTGCCGACCCCGGGCAAGTCGCATGCGCTCAATGCGGCCATTCCACTAATCGACAGCGAACTCACCGCTTTCGTCGATGATGATCACCGGGTCGATGAATACTATCTTGTGGCCATCGAAGAGGCCGCACGGATCTGGCCGGATACCGGGATTTTTTGCGGGCGCATCTTGCCCGACTGGGACGGCAGCGAGCCCGCCTGGGTGCATGACGAGGGGCCTTACCGGATTTATCCGCTGCCGGTGCCGCGCTATGAGCAGGGCAATGCGCCCAAGGCCATCACGGCAGAAGAGGGACCGATTCCCGGGGGTGGCAATCTCGTCGTGCGTGGCCGCGTCTTCCGACTCGCCGGGCAGTTCTCGACCGAGCTCGGGCCGCACGGGCACGACCTGGGTGGCGGCGAAGACAGCGAATACGTATTGCGTGCCCTGGCACGCGGCGAACGCTGCCAATACACCCCGGACATCGTCCAGCACCACTACGTCGACACCGAACGGCTGCAACTCGGCTATTTGTTGAAGAAGAGCTACCAGCGTACCCGCTCTACTGCACGCATCCATGGCGGCGGGGCGGTTCCACTCTATATGTGGCGCAAGCTGGCCGAATACGGTTTCCACAGTGTATTCAGCCTGTCGTGGGTTAAGCGGCGATTTTACTGGGTGCGCTCGGCGGCGGCGCTGGGCGAGATTCAGGGCCGGAGCGAATCGGGGCACCGCAAGAAAAAACTCGATCTTCCGCCCGACCTGGGCATGTTGGGCGCGGAAGCGCTGGCGCTCCTATCTGCGGCAAGCGGCCTCATTGCCTGGTTCGCCAGCGGCGATGCGCGCTGGGCCGGACTGCTCCCTGCGCTCGGGGTGGCGGGGATCGGCACCGCCGCGCTGCTCACCAAATCACTGCTCGACTTTTCGCAGACCGGCCCGCGCATTCGCGAGGAGGTGCTCACGCATTACCGACGCTACACCCTGTTTGCGCTGGCGCGGCTGTCGGCGTGGGCGTTCGCCCTGATGCTGTTCACCGGGGGGCTTGGCGTGCTGGTGTATTTCATGCTTGGCACCGTCACCGGCACCTCTTGGTCGGCAGGCCTCGCCGTCATCGCCGCCCTACTGGGCATTGTTGGCGGCTTCATGCTGCAATTCGTCCGTAACTTGCGCTTCAACCCCGGCCTGCTGGTGGCGTCCATGCACTACCGTACGAGCCGGCTCTACACGCTGTGGCACTGGATGACGCCGACGCGCATTGCGCGCATGCAGTCGCTGGGCGCTGGACTGGCCGGCCTGCTATGGGTGGCTGCATCCTGGCAACTGGCCCGCGAAAATCGCTTGGGCGACCTGGTGGCGCTGTGGGCAGTCACGCTGTTTCTTGCCGGAGTGATCGCGTGGGCGGCCTGGCTGCCGCAGGCGCGCGCGCCGCGCAAACGTCCGTCGCGCGCGCCGGATATACCGCCCAACATTCTGATGATCGGCTCCGATACCCTGCGCGCCGACCGACTGGGTGCACTGGGTTACCGTCGCGCGCTGACCCCCCATCTCGACCGTCTGGCCGCCACCGGAGCCCTGTTTGCCAACTGCTATGTGCCTTGCGCACGCACCGCACCGAGCCTGATTTCCATGCTGACCGGCACCTGGCCCCGCACGCATGGCATCCGCGACAACTATACCGATGATGAACACTCGCGCCTGAAGGTGGATGCCCTGCCCACGCTGCTGAAGAAATCGGGCTATCGCACCGCTGCGATTTCGGACTGGTGCGGTGCGGACATGGGAAAATACTCGTTCGGTTTTGACTACGCCGACCTGCCGAACGACCAGTGGAACCTGAAATACCTGATTCGGCAGGGACCCAAGGATTTACGCCTGTTCGTATCGCTGTTCACCCATAACCGCCTGGGGCGGCTGCTCCTCCCTGAACTGTATTATCTTGGCGGGGTACCGCTGACCCAACCGCTGGGCAAGCGCGCGCGGCGGCTGGTGTCGCGCCTGGCGGAAAGCGCACAGCCGTTTTTTCTCAACGTGTTCTATTCCACCACGCATCCACCATTTGCCTCGGAGTGGCCGTGGTATGCGCGCTTCGCCGACCCGGCCTATGCAGGTGAATCCAAGTTCGCGATGGCGCGCCTCACCGACCCATTCGAGATCATTCGCCGCCAGGGCGCACCGAGAGAGGAATTCGATCTCGACCAGATCATCGATCTGTACGACGGCTGCGTGGCGGAATTCGACGACGAGGTGGGCAAGATGCTGACGCACCTTGAAAGCTGCGGCCTGGCCAACAACACCATCGTCGTCGTCTATTCGGACCACGGCATGGAATTTTTCGAGCACGACACCTGGGGCCAGGGCAATTCTGCGGTTGGCGATTTCAGTCCGCGCATCCCACTCGTGATCCGCGATCCGCGTCGCCCCGCGCGCGGCAGGGTGGACAAGGTGGTGCGCTCGATCGACCTCGCACCCACGTTGCTCGACCTCGTCGATGCGCCACCCGTCGCCAGCATGGACGGGACGTCGCTCGCAGAGTGCCTGACGGAGGGCGGTGCCTGCCCCGACCTCGACGCCTTCAACGAAACCGGAATCTGGATTACCGACATGCCCGGCCTGCCCGAAACCCATCTGCGCTACCCGGATCTACTCGAGCTGATGGAAGTCCCCGATCGGTCCAGCGGTACGCTGTCGATCAAGACCGAGTACTGCGACGCCATCCTCACCGCGAAAGACCGCATGATCCGTCGCGGCCGCTGGAAACTCGTGTATCAGCCGCTGGAATCAGGTCATCTGTTACGGCTCTTCGATCTGCGTGCCGACCCGAACTGTCAGTTTAATGTCCTGGCACAGCATCCGGACGTTGCCGATGATCTGCAAAAATCCCTGATGCAATGGGTTGGCAATGACTCCGAAATCAATTCGGGTTCCCCAACCACTGCAACGAAGATATGAACAATTCCGCGCATATCCACATTTCTCATGTCCCCAGCCGACCGGGCTTGCAGGCAGCCGCCCGCTAAAAAGGTGACAACGACTCACGCCCCCAAACCTTCTGTTTCCCCTCTACGCATTACCTGCAACGAAAAACGATATGGAATGATTCGCTTCATTAATGTTGATCAACCGCAGGCTCCCAGAAACTAATTTCCCCTTAATCGCGATGTCGCATTTTTTGCGAGCCTGGCATAAGTTCTGCCGGAAAAGCGGCAACTACCAATGAAGTGTATGAAAACCGTTTCCCCGTGTTTGATCTTCGTACAGTCACAATATTTTGGATGTGGCAACACGTAACAGTCTTTTGTATTCGCAACAACAATATTGGACATGACTTGCTCACTACCCCATTCACGCCATCTGTCGCCTAGAGCGTTGGACATTTGGCCTGAAATCTCTTCAACGAAGCTGAGGCTAAAGCTTTGTTTGGCAAACCCGGTGAAACCGGCACAGCCACGCACATACCGTAGTTCATTGAAACGCACTAATTTGTCGAAGTTGGATTCAGCCGTGATCTGGATGTGAAGTTTACCAGCAGATCCTGACGCGGCCTTATTTGCCTGCTCGCGGCGTTCCGCCATGGACTCGATAGTCTGGTTATCCCATGTCCCAATCACAAACGATCTATTCGAGTGTATGCAATCGATAATCTCAGGCAGTTTGTCCAGGGCCAGGGTGTCACTGTCAAGCTGGATAACATAATTTTCCTTGACGAGTTCTGCGATCGTCAGCAGGCGCTCCCAGCAACCGCCGGTAGGGCAACAACTATTCTTGGCAGCATCCATGCCATGAAACATGACCTCCTTGAAGTGGCTTCTAAGTAAACTGATATCTCCCGATGTCAACGAACCATCGTTCAGGACATGAAATGACCCAATTGGCACATGAGCGGAAAAGGTTTTCAGCGCTATCAAGGCAAGCAAGACGTCCTTATGCTGCAGTTGCGTGAGCAATGCGACGCCATACTCTGGATTTGCCACGATGGGCGCCGATTTCAAGATGGAGCGACATGCGAGTTGAAACAGCAGCCTTCGATACCTATCCTTTAATTGATAAAGCATTTGATTGATCGCAAATATATGTCGCAGATTGGAATGGTTGTCTTAACTTCTGCCAATAAAAATTGGCCTTGAGATTTATCAACCTGGTCTTATTTGCTCTTGACCGGTGATGTATTCTCAGTGTCCGGGCAAAAACGACACCAGGGGTTGGAAGGACTCCCAATAGGGGACGGGTAACTTTGTTTTTCCGGCTCCGGTTGTGATGAAGAAGCAGGCAGATCAGGTAGCGGGGCGCTTGAAACGCCGTCCGATTCTGGCTGCACCTGCTTTACCGGTGCATTATTTGCCTCATCAGGCACAACTGGCCGTGAAACAACTAATGGTGCCGGTGGTGTTTTTCCCCCGAGAGCTTTGAAGCGTCGCATCAATTGCTTTGAATCAGGAGAGTGCCTGAGGCCGTCTTCGATGAAATTGAGTGCTTTCTGCTTTTGCCCCTTCCCAGCATAATAATCACTCAAAGCACTATATGCAGGTTCATAATCCGGTCGAATCAATTTGGCTTTTTCAAAATTTTGAATCGCTTTGCCTTCGTATCCCCGCCCGAATTGTGCCAAACGAAGGTACACCTTCCCTAGGTTGACATGCGCTTCTGGTCTTAGTATCCAGTCGGGAGTCTGCTCGACAGTAAGCAGATGTTCAATTGAGTGCCCCGCCTGCTCAAGGTCGTATCTCAAATCAGCTTTGTTGCCCAAGCTCTTGTTGGCCCTGACAATAAATTTTAACGCGTCACAATAGTGATGCATGTTCAACCAGTTCTGGTCCCCATAAATCCCGCGCCATTTCTCGACGATCGCTCGATTGCCGCGGTCTCTCCCATACTTTGCTTGACAGTATTCGGGCATCTGGGTCAATTCCCCTTCAGTAACTGCGAAGGGCTCAATGGCGTTTGCCGTGTGCGACTGGAGTTGCAGCATAAAAACAAAAACCAGATATTTAAGTGAATGCAGTCTCATCCAGCTACTCCTTTATCAGGCGGTTATAACGATCAATTTTCGTAGTTTTTTCAGCAACGCGTTCCCATGCAAAATCGGCATGCACCCGGCAACGTCCCTGTTCACCTAATTGACGCGCAAAGTCCGGGTCAACTATTAAGTCGCGCAGCCCAGATGTCACTGCGCCGGTGTCTTTGCCATTCACTCTTAAACCAGTCTCGCCATCCTTAACCGCCGCCGCGGTCCCTCCATCAATTCCTGCAAGGCAGGGCTTCCCGCACGCAGACGCCTCGATGAACACCATACCGAAGCCCTCATTATCTCCGTTGATCTCGCGATTGGGCATGGCAAACACGTCGCACGCGTTCAGCCAGCGCGGCAGATCGACTTCGCTCACGGCGCCGATGCGGTGGACAATATGCTGCACATGATGTGCCGCAATCAAGTCGTCAAGATAATTGGCATCCTCACCGACACCCGCGATCACGTAGCGCAACGGAATGCCCTCAGCATGCAAGTGCTCGACTGCCTGGATCACCTGGTCAAAGCCTTTCCGGCGCGACAGGCGGCCGACCGAGAACACCAGCCTTTCGTCAGCGCGGATACCGAGATTTTCGCGCAGACCGGTGACATCGAGTCCGGGACGGAATATCGACACATCCACCCCCGGATAAATGATGCTGATTCGCGCCTCATCGATACCCATTTCCCGCAGCGTATCGCGCGTGTGCTCGCTGTTGGCGATGACATGGTCGGCGTGGCGCAGGGCGAAGCGCATGGCCTCGTATTTGCCGCCCCGTCCCCAGGTGGTGAGTTCCTCGCCGTGAGCATAGACGACGACGGGGCAAAACGTCAGCCGCGCCACCGCCCACGCCACCAGCCCTTCGGGCAAGGCGCGAAAGGCATGGATCGCATCGAAGCGATGGGTGAGCCCCAGGATCAGCGCCTTGAAGAAAAAGCGCGCATACATCGCCAGCGACTCGGGGCGCAGCCAGGCGACCCGCTTGAGGCTCAGCCGGTGGATCGAATTGGGATGCACCGTGTCGACGGCCGCAGCGCCCGGCACGTCGGCGGTAACGATGTGGATTTCCTTGCCACCGAGCCGCTTGTAGACCTCGGCGGCCCACACCGCGGTGCCGCCCTTGGTCGGCAGGAACAGTTCGGTCAGCACCAACAGCCGGTTCACGCGCTCACCCCCTCAGCATCGACAGCACGGCGCGCAGGCTCGGCCAGCCGGGATGCGCGACGAGCAGGGGCAGCACGGCATGGACGGCCGCGACGCGCCGGCCACTTTTGCTCAGGACGCAGCCGAGGTTATAGCGGGCGCTGAACATGCGCGCAGCCACCCCCCGCCTGACCGGTGCGGGAAACTTGTCCGCCAGGCGCACCAGATCCGTCAGCGTACGCACGTTTTCCTGCTGCGCCGCCAGCGGATTGCGGCGCGTGGCGCTGCCGCCGTGAATCACGTACACCCCGAGGCTTTGGCAAATCACGCCGATGCGGCGACTCTTCGCCACCAGTCGGGTGAGGAAATGCACGTCCTCGCAGACCTTGAAGCCGCCCGGGTAGCCGCCCAGTTCGATAAAGCGTGCGCGCGGCACCGACAGCGTATGCGTGTCGCCGAAATGGTCGGCGACGAAAGCGGTGATTTCCGCGGGGGCGTCCATCACGACCCGTGCCCTGCCCGCGGCCTTGTCAAGCAGCAGGCGCCCCGATTCATGCTGCGCCATCGAGCTGCCGAGCAACCCGCCGGCATCATCGCGGTATTCGTAATCGCCGGTCAGGCAGTCCAATCCGGCATCTTCGGCAATCCATTCCGCATGCAGCCTGATGCGGTCGGGCGCATACCAGTCGTCGGCGTCGAGAAACGCCAGCCAGTCGCCCGTAGCCGCCGCCGCCCCCGCATTGCGCGCCACCGAGACCCCGCTGTTGGCTTGCCGGATCAGTCGCACCCCCTCGCCAAACCGGCGTGCGACGTCGGCGGTAGCATCGGTCGAGCCGTCGTCGACCACGATGATTTCGTGCGCCGGCCAGCTTTGCGCGCGCACCGACTCGATCGCGCGCACCAGCGTCGATGCCGCATTGAACGCGGGGATGATGACCGAGAACCGCGGACTCATGCCGCACGCTCCAGCAAGGCCAGCGGCAGCACCAGGCCGCTTAAGCGGGCCACGCGACGGAAACGTGGAATCTCGTCGAGGCGAGCGCGCCAGGCACCGAGCCGCCACCTCAGTCGCGTCTCGATCCAGGCCGGGTCACGCCTCTGGATCGCATGTCCCAGTTCAAGCGGCGTGAGAAAACGCACGTTCGGACATGCGGACAACGACGCGTTCAAGCCCGCCTCGAGCGTTGCAAGACTGGCATCCTGCGCCTGCAGGAAATTGAAGCGGTGTGTCTCCACCAGGCAGGCACGCCCCTGCCGGGTGCGTGCCTTGAGCCCGTCCACCATGCGCTGCGGCGTATGGCCCAATGCAGGCTCCAGATACACATCGCGTGTCAGGTAGGTTTGCCCCGCGCGTGAACGCTCACCGGTAAGCGGGACGGCATCAATGCACGCGGGCTCCCCGGCATCGTTGCGACAGGTGGCGCGATGGCCGGGCGTGATGACGACGTCGACCCCGGCGCGAGCCCAGGCCGCCTCGACCGTGTCGTTCCAGACAAACGTAGTAGCGACCGCCACCTGCGGCGCCCGGCCGAAGACTGCCCGATACGCCGCAGCCTCAGCCGCGACACCTTGCTGAATTGCTTCATTCGACAGCGCTCGTGACGGCAGGCTCGATGCATCGACCCAGCGGCTTTGGAGAGGGGAGGGAAGCGCTTCGGTCGCGGCGGGTTCCGGTGCAGCGAGCCAATTCCGGACCGCGACATCCTTCTGTGCGACAGCCAGCAAGGCTGGCGGCCAGTAGTGGCACTGGCCATGTAGTTGCGGCGCAAACACGCCTGCCTCGATACCCGCCCGCATCGCCGCGCGCACCTCCTCGAAACGCTCGTCGCCGAGCGGCAGAGCGTGATATTCCGAGCAATCGGTCGCCGCGATGCGCGCGCCGTCCGGCACCTCCAGCACCACCCCCAGCGTCATCACAGCGGGGCGCCCGCTGCGATCGCGTATGCGCTGCAGCAGGGTCGACAGGCGGATCAGCGCGTCCGCCTGTGCGAGCGGCCCCGCTCCCCAGTCGTCGCTCTCGATGATGAGCACCCCCCGGCGCAGCACCGGCTCGCGCCAGCGTGCGGCGAGCGGCCCGGCGAACGCCAGCAGAACGCCTGCCCACAAGAGCAGAAGCATTGCCAGGACGAGTGCCGATCCTGTCATCGGTACCCCATCCGTGCAGCCACCTCGGCCACCTGCGGCAGCACGCGTTCGATCTTGTCCCGGTTGTGGCCGTCCTTCCATTTGTCCAGACGGATTTCGGAAAAAGCGTTGTAGGGAATATCTAGCACATCGGCGCAGTGAGCCTGCAAGCGCGAATCGAATGTCAGGCCGCAGGCCTCGAACATCTGGCGGAAGGTGGCGACCGGATCGCGCAGGAAATCCTCGTAGAACACCTCGACCCATTGCCCGCCAGGCACGCTGGCCTTGGCATCGAGGATGGCCTGGTTGATGGCGGCATATTGGAACGCCGCCACGTCCTCGACCGGCGCATTCACATAATTGCGCCAGCCATCGGCCAGAAAGAAGCACCACTGGCGCAATTGCCCGTGCTCCACCGCCACGTTCGCTGGCAGATCATTTGACCAGGTCGCGAATTCGTCTGGCTTGCGCCAGCCCTCGATCAGCGAATTGACGTTGTCGCCCGGGCTGCGCTTGACGAAGACGAACACCGCATCGGGAAACAGTGCTTGCAGATAGGGGACGCACAGGCCGTTCTGGTTGTTCTTGTCGACCCAGCGATGCTGACCGGTCCAGCTGTAGAAATAGCAGCTGACGGTGTCGCGATCCGCCGCGCTGGCATCGCCGGCATCCAGCGCATGCGTATCCCAGTCCTTCTCGGCCAGCGGATGCAGGCCCGTCCAGTAGTCGTGGGTTTCACGCTGCAGGCTGCCGATCTCGCTCGATTCGGACAGCGTCTTGTAGACCAGCGTGGTGCCGGCGCGCGAACAGCCGACCACGATGATCGGGCGCCGAGCCGATGGGCGCGTGAGCCCCCAGCGCGCACTGCGCACGCCACGCTGAAAACGCCGCGCATGGTAGGCAAGTGTTTTGCTTGCTTTCTCGAGAAATTCACTCAAAGACTTGGCTTTCCTAAAATATGGTGAAAATTCCACTAAAAAACAA